>NZ_JBMSED010000035.1:0-1128 GCF_049446195.1 Paracoccus sp. KR1-242 | reverse complement strand
TGAGGCGCGCGCGCTGATGTTCCCGATTGCCGAGGTGATCGGCTCGACCGTCGAGACGGATGTCCTGGCGGGCGCGCCGCGCCGGGTGCAGCTGATGGCGCGCCTGCAGGCGGCGGTCGATGCCGCTGCCAGCTGGGGCAAGGACCTGATGGTCGGCTGGATCAAGCTCGATCTCCTCGATGGCGCGCCGGGCACGCTGCAGGCGACCGCGCGCGAGCATTACGGGCTGGTCGCGAATGGCTTGCGGCTGGAGGCGGTCGAGGTCACACGGCAGGCGGCCTTGCCACGGCCGATGGTCAACCAGGGCTTCGGCACCCGCACCGATGGCACCTCGGAAGTCATCCTCGCGGAAGGGCGGCTCGACTGGGACTTCTTCTCGCTCGGCTTCATCGTCCCGACGCCGCTCTATCCCTTCGAGCTGGTTGCCGGCAGTCCTGCCACGCTGACACCTGATGCCCTGCTGATGGTGCGCGAGATCGAGGCACTGGCGATCGCCGAGCTGGCGCTGGCGCGGGAATGGTTCTGTCCGTCGCTGGAGGAAGCCACGCTGTCGGGCAGCACCATCATCGCACGCTTCGCCACGCTGTCGCCGCTGATGATCCGCGATCCGGCCAATCACGGCTTCACCCTGACGGGCACCGGCGCGCCCGCGATCACCGGCGTCACGGTGTCGGGCGGCTATGCCACGATCACGTTGGCCGCAGCGCCGGCCGGGGCGGTCACGCTCAACTATGCCTTTGGCGAGACCGGCGATCGCGGCGACGGCAAGCCCGCGAACCGCGGCAGCATCACCGACAGCTGGTCGCAGCCCTCGGCCGCGGTTCCCGGCCAGACCCTCTACCGTTTTGCCCGATCGGGCCGCGTCACCGTCAACTGAGGATCATCATGACCCAATATCTGAACACGATCATCGACCGCCCGATCACCGATGTCCGGCACTTCACCTCGATCCTGAAGGCCGATGCGACGGTGAAGCACGCCTGGACCCTGGTCCAGAAAAAGGCGTTCCGGAACCCCGCCAACAATCGCTGGCGCATCCCGGCCCGCAAGGGCAGCGTGCCGCTGGATGCCTATGACGACAACGTCACCTGGACGCCGCGCGGCAACTTCCAGGTGCCGGCCTTCACC
>NZ_JBMSED010000034.1:0-1255 GCF_049446195.1 Paracoccus sp. KR1-242 | reverse complement strand
CCGGATTCTTCACCGAGACGCTGGACAGCCGGGACCCCGAGATTTTCGGCGCGATCCGGCAGGAGCTGGGTCGCCAGCGCGACGAGATCGAGCTGATCGCGTCCGAGAACATCGTCTCGCGGGCGGTGCTTGAGGCGCAGGGCTCGGTGCTGACGAACAAATATGCCGAAGGCTATCCGGGCAAGCGCTATTACGGCGGCTGCCAATATGTCGACATCGTCGAGGATCTGGCGATCGAACGGGCCAAGGAACTTTTCGGCTGCGGCTTTGCCAACGTGCAGCCGAATTCGGGGTCGCAGATGAACCAGGCCGTGTTCCTGGCGCTCTTGCAGCCGGGCGACACGTTCATGGGCCTTGACCTGAACTCGGGCGGGCACCTGACGCATGGCTCGCCGGTGAACATGTCCGGGAAATGGTTCAACGTGGTCAGCTATGGCGTGCGCCAGCAGGACCAGCTTCTGGACATGGAAGAGATCCGCAGGAAGGCGCATGAAAGCAAGCCGAAGCTGATCGTCGCCGGCGGCACCGCCTATAGCCGGGTTTGGGACTGGGCCGAATTCCGCAAGATCGCGGACGAGGTCGGGGCTTACCTCATGGTCGACATGGCCCATATCGCGGGCCTGGTCGCGGGTGGCCAGCATCCCTCGCCGCTGCCGCACGCCCATGTCGTGACCACGACGACGCATAAATCGCTGCGCGGTCCACGCGGCGGCATGGTGCTGACGAACGACGCCGACATCGCCAAGAAGATCAACTCGGCCGTGTTCCCCGGCCTGCAGGGCGGCCCCCTGATGCATGTCATCGCCGCCAAGGCCGTGGCCTTTGGCGAGGCGCTGCGCCCCGAGTTCAAGGATTATGCCGCGCAGGTCGTCAGGAACGCGCAGGCCATGGCCGACGAGCTGATGAAGGGCGGCATCGACATCGTCTCGGGCGGGACCGACAACCACCTGTGCCTGGCCGACCTGCGCCCGAAAGGCGTGACCGGCAAGGCGACCGAGGCCGCCCTGGGCCGCGCCCACATCACCTGCAACAAGAACGGCGTGCCCTTCGACCCGGAAAAACCTTTCGTGACCTCGGGCATCCGCCTGGGCGCCCCGGCAGGCACCACCCGCGGCTTCCGCGAGGCCGAGTTCCGCCAGATCGCCCGCTGGATCGTCGAGGTCGTCGACGGCCTTGCCGCCAATGGCGAGACCGGCAATGCCGAGGTCGAAGCCAAGGTCAAGGCCGAGGTCGAGGCCCTTTGCGCCCGCTTCCC
>NZ_JBMSED010000033.1:0-1264 GCF_049446195.1 Paracoccus sp. KR1-242 | reverse complement strand
GCGGTCGGTCGTCCGAAGATGATCCCCGGCGACTGGATCAAGCCGGGCGCGACGGTGATCGATGTCGGCATCAACCGCATCGACGAGGGCGGCCGCACCCGCCTGGTCGGCGATGTCGATTTCGAGACCGCCGCCCCGGTCGCGGGCGCGATCACCCCGGTTCCGGGCGGGGTCGGGCCGATGACCATCGCCTGCCTTCTGGCCAATACGCTGACCGCCTGCTGCCGGGCGAACGGTCTGCCGGAACCTGCCGGCCTGACCGCCTGAACGCGATGCGGGGGGCGGGATGCGGGGGCCAGCCCCCGCGCCCCCCGGGGTATTTCTGAAACGATGAAGAACGGGCCCTGGCGCCCGCTGACAGTGGAGAGCCTGATGACCAAATACTGCCTGACCGTGACCTGCCTTTCGACGCGGGGGATCGTGGCGGCGATCTCGACCTACCTGGCCGCGAAGGGCTGCAACATCACCGATTCCAGCCAGTTCGACGATGCCGAGACCGGGCGCTTCTTCATGCGCGTCAGCTTCGTCTCGGAACAGGGCGTCGGGCTGAAGGAGCTGGGCGAGGGGCTGGCGCCCGCCGCCGAGGAATTCGACATGACCTATGCCTTCCATGACGAAGCCTCGAAGATGAAGGTCGTGATCATGGTCAGCCGCTTCGGCCATTGCCTGAACGACCTGCTCTATCGCTGGCGCATCGGAGCGCTGCCGATCGACATCGTCGCGGTGATCTCGAACCACATGGATTACCAGAAGGTGGTGGTGAACCACGACATCCCCTTCCACTGCATCAAGGTCACCAAGGAGAACAAGCCCGAGGCCGAGGCCCGCATCATGGCGGTGGTCGAGGAAAACGGCGCCGAGCTGGTGATCCTGGCGCGCTATATGCAGGTGCTCTCGGACGAGCTGTGCCGGCGCATGTCGGGCCGCATCATCAACATCCACCACTCGTTCCTGCCCAGCTTCAAGGGCGCCAACCCCTACAAGCAGGCCTTCGAGCGCGGCGTGAAGCTGATCGGCGCCACCAGCCATTACGTCACCGCCGACCTGGACGAGGGCCCGATCATCGAGCAGGACATCATCCGCGTCACCCATGCCCAATCCCCCGAGGATTACGTCAGCCTGGGACGCGATGTCGAAAGCCAGGTCCTGGCCCGCGCCATCCATGCCCATATCCACAGGCGCGTCTTCCTGAACGGAAACAAGACCGTCGTCTTCCCCGCATCGCCAGGAAGCTATGCCAGCGAAAGAATGGGCTGAATGGGGG
>NZ_JBMSED010000032.1:0-1272 GCF_049446195.1 Paracoccus sp. KR1-242 | reverse complement strand
TGACCTGCCACTGAACTGTCATCCAGTCGGAACCAGAGCCCGTTTGGTTGATACGCCTTCCGGCGCAGGTGGAGCAACCGATATCCGCGCGGAGCTTTCAGATCGCGCAGCGCGGCTGTCGGCTGCGGTGAACAGGCGCTCGGCGAACGCCTTGGGCGTATCGTAGCCAAGCGCCGAGTGGGGGCGCGCCTCGTTGAAGTCGGTGGCCCAGGCCCGGATCACGGCCCGCGCGTGGGCCATGTTGCGGAACATCGTCTCATTGAGAAGCTCGTCGCGCATGCGCCCGTTGAAGCTCTCGACGAAGCCGTTCTGCATCGGCTTGCCCGGCGCGATGTAATGCCATTCGATGCCGCGTTCGGCGGCAAAGGTTAAGATCGCGTTACTGGTGAGTTCGGTGCCATTGTCGCTGATGATCATCTCCGGCCTGCCACGCCGCTCGATCAAATCCTCCAGTTCCCGTGCCACCCGTCGCCCCGAGATCGAGGTGTCCGGGATCGCCGCAAGGCATTCCCGGGTCACGTCGTCCACGACGTTGAGGATGCGGAACCGACGCCCGCAGGCGAGCTGGTCATGGACGAAATCCAGCGACCCGCGCGCATTGGGCCGCGCCTCGACCAGGATCTGGGTCCGCGTCCCAACAGCCTTACGCCGGGCGCGCCGCTTGCGCACCGTCAGCCCTTCCTCGCGGTAGAGACGATAGATCCGGTTGATCCCCGAAGGCTCACCGTCGCGACGCAGCAGCACGAACAGACGCCGATAGCCGAACCGGCGCCGCATGTTCGCCAGATCGTGCAACTTGGCCCGCAGCTCGGTATCCGCGGGACGACAGGAGCGGTAGCGGATCATCTTGCGATCCGCCCCGACAAGACGGCAGGCCCGCCGTTCCGACAGGCCCAGCTCGGCCTGAAGATGCGCAACGGCAGCACGCTTCACGGCGGGCCCTACCATTTTTTTGAGAGCAGTTCCTTCATCGCCGCCGCGTCGAGCATCTGCTCGGCCAACAGTTTCTTCAGCTTCGCGTTCTCGTCCTCAAGCGCCTTCAGCCGCTTGGCATCCGACACCGTCATGCCGCCGAACTTCGCCTTCCAGGCGTAGAACGTGCCTTCCGACATGCCGTGCTTGCGGCACAGGTCCGCGCACTTCACCCCAGCCTCATGCTCGGCCAGGATGCCGATGATCTGCTCTTCGCTGTATCTTGATCGCTTCATTGTCCGTCCCTTCGGTGGGTCGGACTCTAATCGCCGGTGGAGGAAAAATCCCGTGGCAGGTCAA
>NZ_JBMSED010000031.1:0-1498 GCF_049446195.1 Paracoccus sp. KR1-242 | reverse complement strand
ACCGAGATCAGCCTGAGCGCGGCGGGATCTCGGGATACGTTACTTGACTATCTTCGCCTGAGCCGCCGGCTGACGGGGACGAAGGAGGGTTGTGCCGAGGGTGATTGCGGCGCCTGCACGGTTCTGGTGGGTCGTCTGCATCACGGGCATCTGCATTACGAGCCGGTGAATGCCTGCATCCGGTTCCTGGCCTCGTGCCACGGCTGCCACATCGTCACGGTCGAGCATCTGCGCGGTCCGGATGGCGGGCTGCACCCGGTTCAGGCGGCGATGGTCGAACATCACGGCAGCCAGTGCGGCTTCTGCACGCCGGGCTTCGTCATGGCGCTTTACGGGCTGTGGATGCAGAACCCGCGCCCGGACATGCTGGCGATCGAGACCGCGCTGCAGGGCAACCTGTGCCGCTGCACCGGCTATGAGCCGATCGTGAAGGCGGCCTTTGCCGCCAGCGAGGCGGGCGGGCAGAACATGGACGCGCTGGCGCTGGAACGCGACCGGGTCACCGCCTGGCTGGCCGCCCTCCCGCGCGAACGGGTCGAGGTCTCGCAGGGCGGCGACCGCGCCATCCTGCCGGCGGATGCGGCCGATCTGGCGCAGGTCCTGGCCGAGAACCCCAATGCCACCATCGTCGCCGGGGCCACCGATGTGGGCCTGTGGGTCACGAAATTCCTGAAGAACATCTCGCCCGCGGTGTTCATCGGCCACCTGGCCGACCTGAAGCGGATCGAGATCACGCCGGGCCGCATCAGCATCGGCGCGGGCGTGACCTATACCGAGTTCGAGCCCTTCGTGCTGGCCCATTTCCCCGAGGCGCTGGATTACTGGCGGCGCATCGGCGGCTGGCAGGTCCGGAACGCCGGCACCATCGGCGGCAATGTCGCCAACGGCTCGCCCATCGGCGAGACCCCGCCCTTGCTGATCGCGCTTGGCGCCACGATGACGCTGCGCAGCGCCGAGGGCACGCGCGAGATCCCGGTCGAGGATTACTTCATCGCCTATGGCAAGCAGGACCGCCGCCCCGGCGAATTCGTCGAGACCATCCATGTGCCGCTGAAGGGCGAGGCCCGCATCGCCGCCTACAAGGTCTCGAAACGCCACCATGCCGACATCACCGCCTCGGCCGCGGCCTTCCGGGTGGTGACCGAGGGCGCGACGATCATCGACGCCCGCGTGGCCTTTGGCGGCATGGCCGCGACCCCGAAACGCGCCACCCGCGCCGAGGCCGCGCTGAAGGGCCAGCCCTTTGCCGCCGAGACCTTCGAGGCCGCTGCCCTTGCCGTCGCGGACGATTTCCAGCCGCTCAGCGACTGGCGCGCCAGCGCCGAATACCGCCAGCAACTCGCCGCCAATTTCTTCCGCCGCTTCTGGCTGGAACAGTCGGGCGCGGAACACCGCCTGAGGAGGGTGGAATGAAACAGGACGTCATCGTCAAGGGCGCCGCCCACAGCTCGATCATCCACGACTCGGCCGTGAAGCACGTGACCGGCCGGGCCGATTA
>NZ_JBMSED010000030.1:0-1878 GCF_049446195.1 Paracoccus sp. KR1-242 | reverse complement strand
CGCCATAGGCGAAGTAATAGAAGGGCCGGCCCTGGCCGGTGTCGCGGTTCCAGTGGATCTTGGGCGTCTTGTAGAAGCCCGCGGCCGACAGCTGGATCCGGGCCATATAGGCGGATTTGACGAAGTCCTGAAAGGACATCTCCTCGTCGCCGATGCGGGTGGTCTCGCCGATGGTGACGAGTTCGGGGGCAATGCCCCTGGTTTCGGCGGCGAAGGCGGTCAGGCGCTCGATCAGCTGGCGGCAGGCGTCCAGCGCCGCCATCCCGTTCAGGTCCGACCCCGAGCTTGCGGCGGTGGCCGAGGTGTTCGGCACCTTCTCGGTCGTGGTCCTGGTGATCCTGATGCGGTCGATGTGGACGCCAAGCGCCTCGGCCACGACCTGGGCGACCTTGGTGTTCAGGCCCTGGCCCATCTCGGTGCCGCCGTGGTTCAGGTGGATCGAGCCATCCGAATAGACATGGACCAGCGCGCCGGCCTGGTTGAACCAGGTCGCGGTGAAGCTGATGCCGAACTTGACCGGGGTGATCGCGATGCCCTTGCGGATGACGCCGCCCCGCGCATTCCAGTCGAGCACGGCCTGGCGGCGCGCGTGATAATCCGACGACGCCTCCAGCTCGTCGAAGATGCGGGGCAGGATCTGGTCCTCGACCTCCTGGTGATAGGGGGTCAGCTGGCCGTTCCGGTAAAGGTTCAGCTTGCGGATCTCCAGCGGGTCGCGCCCCAGCGCATAGGCGATATCCTCGACCACGCGCTCGGCCATGACGACGCCCTGGGGTCCGCCGAAGCCGCGGAAGGCGGTGTTCGAGCAGGTATTGGTCTTCATCGGATGGCTGCGCAGTTCCACCGCCGGATAGTAATAGGCGTTGTCGGCATGGAACAGGGCGCGGTCGGTCACCGGGCCGGACAGGTCGGCCGAGAAGCCGCAGCGGGCATAGAAGTCGGCCTCGACCGCGTGGATCTTGCCGGTTTCGTCGAAGCCGACCTCGTAATCGATGACGAAGTCGTGGCGCTTGCCGGTGATCTGGAAGTCGTCGTCGCGGTCGGGGCGCAGCTTGACGGCGCGGTTCAGCCGTTTCGCGGCCAGCGCGGCGGTGACGCAGAAGATGTTCATCTGCGATTCCTTGCCGCCGAAGCCGCCGCCCATGCGGCGCACGTTCACCACCACCGCGTTCGAGGGCACGGCCAGGACATGGGCGACCATGTGCTGGACCTCGGTCGGATGCTGGGTCGAGGTATGGATGACGATCTCGTCATCCTCGCCGGGCAGGGCGAAGGCGATCTGGCTTTCCAGGTAGAAATGCTCCTGCCCGCCGACGGTCAGGCGGCCCGAAAGGCGGCGGGGGGCGTGTCCCATCCCGGCCATGTCGCCGCGGGCCAGCTTCAGCGGCTTGGTGACATAGCCCATGCCGGCGTCGCGGGCGGCGATGGCGTCCAGCGCGAAGGGCAGTTCCTCATAGGTGACGCGGGCCAGTTGGCAGGCGCGGCGGGCCTGGTCGCGGGTCTCGGCGACCACCGCAAAGATCGGCTGGCCCAGGAACTGGACCTCGGGGAAGGCGAAGACCGGGTCGTCATGCAGCCCGTTCGGGCTGATGTCGTTGACGCCGGGAATGTCATCGGCGGTCAGGACCAGGTGGACGCCGGGGGCGTTGCGCACCGCCGACAGATCCATCTCGGTGATGCGGCCATGCGCCACCGTCGACAGCCCCAGATAGGCATGCAGCGTGCCGATCGGCTCGGCCAGGTCGTCGGTGTAATCGGCCCGGCCGGTCACGTGCTTCACGGCCGAGTCGTGGATGATCGAGCTGTGGGCGGCGCCCTTGACGATGACGTCCTGTTTCATTCCACCCTCCTCAGGCGGTGTTCCGCGCCCGACTGTTC
>NZ_JBMSED010000029.1:0-2882 GCF_049446195.1 Paracoccus sp. KR1-242 | reverse complement strand
GCATGGATACCTGTTACGACGACGGCACCGAGGAATACGGTATCTGCGACGAGGAGTGCGATTGCTGCGGGACCGACTTCCAGCATGCGGGCCAGGGATGTCTTGATGCCGACGGCGGCGATGGCGATGAGCAGCGCCCAGCGGCTGAGGATGCCGGCGGCATCGGCCAGGGCCGCCGGGATCATCCCCAGCGAGTTCGCGACCGCCAGCACCAGGAAGCCCAGCACGAAGCCCGGCAGCACGGGCGGGCGCTTGCCCTCGACCTGGTCGGCCAGCCCGCGCGAGCGGATCACCAGCGAGATGCACAAGACCACCGGCGCCAGCATCGAGACCCGGATCAGCTTGACCAGCGTCGCCGTCTCGCCGGCCTCGGGCCCGATCGAGAAGCCCGCGCCCACCACCTGCGCCACGTCATGGATGGTGCCGCCCAGGAACACGCCGCTGTCGCGCGCGTCAAAGCCGAACAGTTGCGCCAGCATCGGATAGACCACCATCGCCACCGTCGACAGCACGGTGACCGAGAGCACGGTGAAGACCAGGTCGCGCTCGGATTTCTCGTGGCGCGGCAGCACCGCCGCGATCGCCATCGCCGCCGAGGCGCCGCAGATCGCGACCGAGCCCCCGGTCAGCAGCGCGAAGCGCCAGTCCCGCCCGACCAGCCGGGTGATGGCCAACGCGAACAGGATCGTCAGCACCACCCCCGTCACCACCAGCGCGACCGCCGCCGCGCCCAGCCCGGCCAGCATCTCGACCGAGATCCGCGCCCCCAGCAGCGCCACCCCAAGGCGCAGCACGGTCTTCGCGGTGAAGCCGATCCCCGGCGCGGTGCGCGAGCCGGCCTCGGACAGGAAGTTCAGCGCCAGTCCCAGCAGCAAGGCCATCAGCATGGCGGGCGCGCCGTAATGCTCGGACAGGAATTGCGCCGTCGCCGCGACCAGCACCGAGACGGCAAAGCCGGGAAACAGCTCCCTCAGGCTGGACTTCAGGCTTTGGCCCCGGCTCTGGGCGGCGGAAAGATGCATGGCAAGGCTCGTCATCGGGTCGGTCCGGATCGAAGGGTCAGCGCGGCCCGGCATGGGTTGCCGGGCCGCGGTTGGGTCACTGCGCGCCTTGCTGCGGGCGCATGTCGGAGGCGTCGATGCCCGCGACCACCACCGGCTTCTTCATCGCGTCGCGGCGGAAGGGCTCGCCCAGTTCCTGGTTCAGCACGACCTCGATGAAGGTGGTCTCGCCCGACTTCATCTGCCGCTCGACCGCGTCATGCAGCGCCGCCGTCAGCTCCTCGGCCCCGCGCACCTGCACGCCATTCGCGCCGCAGGCCTTGGCGATCCCGGCATAGGTGGTGCCGCGGTCCAGCTCGGTGCCGACGAAGTTGTTGTCGTACCACAGCGTCGTGTTGCGCTTTTCCGCACCCCATTGGTAGTTGCGGAAGATCACCATGGTGATCGCCGGCCAGTCGTCGCGGCCGCAGGCGGTCATCTCGTTCATCGAGATCCCGAAGGCGCCGTCGCCGGCGAAGCCGATCACCGGGGTGTCGGGGTTGCCGATCTTGGCCCCCAGGATCGCCGGGAAGCCATAGCCGCAGGGACCGAACAGGCCCGGGGCCAGGTATTTCCGCCCGGCCTCGAAGCTGGGATAGGCATTGCCGATGGCGCAGTTGTTGCCGATGTCGGAACTGACGATCGCCTCCTTCGGCACCGCCTGCATGATCGCGCGCCAGGCCTGGCGGGGCGACATCAGCTCGGCCTCGCGGGTGCGGGCGCCTTCGTTCCATTCGGTGCCCGGATCATCGTCCTCGTGGTCGAGGCTGGACAGTTCCTGCGCCCAGCGGGACTTGGTCGTCGCCACCAGCGCCTTGCGGTCGTCGCGCCCGGCATCGCCTGCATTGTCCGCAAGCTGGCCCAGGATGCCGCGCGCCACCTTGGCCGCGTCGCCCTGGATGCCCACCGTCACCTTCTTGGTCAGGCCGATGCGGTCGGCATTGATGTCGACCTGGATGATCTTGGCGTCCTTGGGCCAGTAATCGATGCCGTAGCCCGGCAGGGTCGAGAACGGGTTCAGCCGCGTGCCGAGGGCGAGGACCACATCCGCCTTCTGGATGATCTCCATCCCGGCTTTCGAGCCGTTATAGCCCAGCGGACCCATGGCCAGCGGATGCGAACCGGGGAAGCTGTCATTGTGCTGGTAGTTCGAGCAGACCGGCGCATCCAGACGCTCGGCCAGCTTGATCAGGTCCGGGATCGCACCCGACAGGACCACGCCCGCGCCCGACAGGATGACCGGGAACTTCGCCTCGCTGAGCAGCCTTGCCGCCTCGGCCACCGCATTCTCGCCGCCCGAGGGGCGCTCGAAGGCCACGACCTGCGGCAGCTCGACATCGATGACCTGGGTCCACATGTCGCGCGGGATGTTCATCTGCGCCGGCGCCGAGTTGCGCCAGGCCTGCATGATGACGCGGTTCAGCACCTCGGGGATGCGCGAGGGGTCGCGCACCTCTTCCTGATAGCAGACGCAATCGGCGAAGAGCCGCATCTGCTCCATCTCCTGGAAACCGCCCTGGCCGATGGTCTTGTTCGCGGCCTGCGGCGTGATCAGCAGCAAAGGCGTGTGGTTCCAGTAGGCGGTCTTGACCGGCGTGACAAACCCCGTCACCCCCGGCCCGTTCTGCGCGATCGCCATCGACATCTTGCCGGTCGAGCGCGAAAACCCGTCCGCCATCAACCCCGCATTCGTCTCATGCGCGCAATCCCAGAACCGGATCCCGGCTTTCGGAAAAAGATCCGAAACAGGCATCATCGCAGAACCGATGATCCCAAATGCCTGATCAATCCCGTGAAGCTGCAATACTTTGACGAAGGCCTCTTCTGTCGTCATTCTCATGG
>NZ_JBMSED010000028.1:2500-5321 GCF_049446195.1 Paracoccus sp. KR1-242 | reverse complement strand
TTTTGCATCGCGGTTTTTGCGGTGCTTTTTATCGTTTTCGAGAGATATCCGTTTCTTTCCAGGTCTGGCGGTGACCTACTCTCCCACGTCTTTTGACGCAGTACCATTGGCGCGACGGCACTTAACGGCCGAGTTCGGGATGGGATCGGGTGTTTTGCTCGTGCTTTGGCCACCAGACCGGGAAAGAAACGGATCGGCGTTATCCCTTATTGGGATGAGTTGTCCAAGGATGCTTTTGGAAGCGAGAGATTTGCTTGCTTTTGCAAGCTGGTCTGTCTTCTTCCGGATCAAATCAAGCCAATCGAGCCATTAGTACCGGTCAACTGAATGCATTGCTGCACTTACATCTCCGGCCTATCGACGTGGTGGTCTTCCACGGCTCTCAAGGGATACCTTGTTTTGAGGGGGGCTTCACGCTTAGATGCCTTCAGCGTTTATCCTGTCCGTTCATAGCTACCCAGCACTGCCGTTGGCACGACAACTGGTCCACCAGTGGAACGTTCACCCCGGTCCTCTCGTACTAGGGGCAACTCCTCTCAAGTATCCTACACCCACGGCAGATAGGGACCGAACTGTCTCACGACGTTCTAAACCCAGCTCACGTACCTCTTTAAACGGCGAACAGCCGTACCCTTGGGACCTGCTCCAGCCCCAGGATGAGATGAGCCGACATCGAGGTGCCAAACGATGCCGTCGATATGGACTCTTGGGCATCATCAGCCTGTTATCCCCAGCGTACCTTTTATCCGTTGAGCGATGGCCCTTCCACTCGGGACCACCGGATCACTATGGCCGACTTTCGTCTCTGCTCGACTTGTCAGTCTTGCAGTCAGGCTGGCTTCTGCCATTGCACTCAACGAGCGATTTCCGACCGCTCTGAGCCAACCTTCGCGCGCCTCCGTTACTCTTTGGGAGGCGACCGCCCCAGTCAAACTACCCACCACGCAGGGTCCCGGACCCGGATAACGGGCCGCGGTTAGACATCAAGAGTGCGAAGGGTGGTATCTCAAGGATGGCTCCACAGCGACTGGCGTCACTGCTTCGATGCCTACCACCTATCCTGCACATCACAATCCTGATGCCAGTGCGAAGCTATAGTAAAGGTGCATGGGGTCTTTCCGTCTAACCGCGGGAAGTCTGCATCTTCACAGACAATTCAATTTCGCTGAGTCCACATTTGAGACAGCGGGGAAGTCGTTACGCCATTCGTGCAGGTCGGAACTTACCCGACAAGGAATTTCGCTACCTTAGGACCGTTATAGTTACGGCCGCCGTTTACCGGGGCTTCAATTCAATGCTTGCACATCTCCTTTTAACCTTCCGGCACCGGGCAGGCGTCAGACCCTATACGTCGCCTTACGGCTTCGCAGAGCCCTGTGTTTTTAGTAAACAGTCGCCACCCCCTAGTTTGTGCCCCCCGCCCATAGTTGCCTACGAACGGGGCCTCCTTCTCGCGAACTTACGGAGGTATTTTGCCGAGTTCCTTAAATGTGGTTCTCTCAAGCGCCTTGGTATTCTCTACCAGTCCACCTGTGTCGGTTTAGGGTACGGTCTCATGGAGGGCTATTTCCAGGAACCACTCACCAGCCCTTCCAATCCGATAAGGAAGAACTAGCTCTGTGATCCGTCACCATCTCCTGGCCCAGGAATATTAACCTGGTTCCCATCGACTACGCCTTTCGGCCTCGCCTTAGGGGCCGGCTTACCCTGCTCAGATTAGCTTTAAGCAGGAACCCTTGGACTTTCGGCGACAGGGTCTCTCACCCTGTTTGTCGCTACTCATGTCAACATTCTCACTTCTGATCACTCCACCGGATGCCTTACAGCCCGGCTTCACAGTCAGAACATTGCCTCCGTTGCTTTTTGCAAAGCAAAAGAGGCAGCGTTCTATATCACAGAACGCTCCGCTACCACGTGCATAAATGCACATCCAAAGCTTCGGCTCGTGGCTTGAGCCCCGTTACATCTTCGCCGCAAGACCTCTTGATTAGACCAGTGAGCTGTTACGCTATCTTTAAAGGATGGCTGCTTCTAAGCCAACCTCCTGGTTGTTTTGGAAGTCTCACATGCTTTCCCACTTAGCCACGAATTGGGGGCCTTAGCTGTTGGTCAGGGTTGTTTCCCTCTCCACGACGGACGTTAGCACCCGCCGTGTGTCTCCCGGATAGTCCTTCTTGGTATTCGGAGTTTGCTTAGACTCAGTAAGGCTGTGGGCCCCCATCATCCATGCAGTGCTCTACCCCCAAGAGGATACGTCCGAGGCGCTACCTAAATAGCTTTCGCGGAGAACCAGCTATCTCCGAGTTTGATTGGCCTTTCACCCCTAGGCACAAGTCATCCCGACCTTTTTCAACAGGTGTGGGTTCGGACCTCCAGTTGGTGTTACCCAACCTTCATCCTGCTCATGCCTAGATCACTCGGTTTCGGGTCTGATCCGTCTAACTAAGTCGCCCATTTAAGACTCGCTTTCGCTGCGCCTACACCTAACGGCTTAAGCTTGCTAGACAGACCAAGTCGTTGACCCATTATACAAAAGGTACGCCGTCACATCTCAAGGATGCTCCGACTGCTTGTAGGCGTCCGGTTTCAGAAACTGTTTCACTCCCCTCGTCGGGGTGCTTTTCACCTTTCCCTCACGGTACTGGTTCGCTATCGGTCAGCAAGGAGTACTTAGCCTTCGAGGGTGGTCCCCCGATCTTCAGACAGGATTTCACGTGTCCCGCCCTACTTAATGCGTCCGATCAAACTTCCCATACGGGGCTGTCACCCGCTATGGCTGTGCTTTCCAACACATTCTGGTCATTCTCACGGCTCGGCTGGT
>NZ_JBMSED010000027.1:0-10294 GCF_049446195.1 Paracoccus sp. KR1-242 | reverse complement strand
GTCAGTCTTTCCTTCAAGCAACCTTGTCAAAGGCGCCGCCGCTGGCGCGCCCGGTTTCAGACGCATGATCCTCGAGGACCATGCGCGCGAGCCTTGCCCCGATCATCATCGCGGGGGCATTGGTATTGCCCGAGACGATCTCGGGCATGATCGAGCAATCCGCGACCCGGAGGCCGTGGATGCCGCGCACCCTGAGGCGCGGATCGACCACAGCGCGGTCGTCAACGCCCATCCGGCAAGTGCCGGTCGGGTGGTAGATCGTCGTCGAGTTCTCGCGCGCCCAGGCCAGAACCTCGTCATAGCCCTGGACATCGGGCGCGGGGCGGAACTCCTGCGAGATGGCGCCGCGCAGCGGTTCGGTCCGCGCGATCTCTCGCGCGATCTCGATCCCGGCGACGATGGTGTCGCAATCGGTCTGGGCCGAGAGGTAGTTCGGCTGGATCAGCGGCGCGTCGCGCGCGTCGGACGAGTGCAGCGTGATCGTCCCGCGGCTTTCGGGGCGAAGTTGGCAGACGGACTGCGTAAAGGCCGAGAAGGGGTGCACCCCCTCGCCCGGGCTGTCGGCCGACCACGGCTGGATGTGGAACTGAATGTCCGGTGTCGCGAGATCGGGGCGGGTTTTCAGGAAGCCGAAGACGAGGCTTGCTGCCATCGTCATCGGGCCGCTGCGGAACAGCGCGTATTCCAGCCCGATCCGCGCCTTGTTGACGAGGCTGCGAACCTCGTCGTTCAGCGTGGCCTCGCGGCATTTGAACACCAGCCGCGCCTGCAGGTGGTCCTGAAGGTTACGGCCGACCTCGGGGGAGTGGCGGGCGACGCGGATGCCCTGCGCGGTCAGCGCCCCGGCATCACCGACGCCGGAGAGCATCAGGAGTTGCGGCGATCCGATGGCACCGGCGCACAGGATCACCTCGCGCGCCGCACGCAGGATCTGGCGGCTGCCGTCGGGACGGGCAATCTCGACCCCCGTGGCGCGGCCTTCCTCGATCACGACGCGCAGCACCTGCGCCTCGGTCACGATGCTGAGGTTCGCGCGGTCGCGGATCGGCGTAAGGAAAGCCTTGGCCGAGGAGCAGCGCCGCCCCTTGTCGACGGTCAGCTGGAAATGCCCGACGCCGTCTTGCACCGGGCCGTTGTAGTCCGGGTTATAGGGGATGCCGCGCGCTTTCGCGGCCTCGATCCACAGTTCGCAAATCTGTCGGCGCAGGCGCGGGTCCGAGACCTGCAGCGCGCCTTCCGTGCCGCGCCCCTCGCCCTCACCACGCTGAAAGGTCTCCAGTTCCTGGAAAACCGGGCCGACATCGTCCCAGGACCAGCCGCGATTGCCCATCTGGGCCCAATGATCATAGTCCTCGCGCTGGCCACGGACATAGAGCAGCCCGTTCAGCGAGGACGACCCGCCCAGCACCTTGCCGCGTGGCCAGTGGATCGCGCGACCGGCAATGCCGGGATCCGGCTCGGTCTTGTAGCACCAATCGAAATCCGGGTTGTGCATGGTGCGGAAATAGCCGACCGGGATATGGATCCACGGGCTGGTGTCGCGCCGTCCGGCCTCGATCAGGGTGACGCGGATGCCGGGATCTGCGCTCAGCCGGTTCGCGACGACGCAACCCGCCGACCCCGCGCCGACGACCAGGTAATCCGAGATTTCCGCTGCCTGGGTCATTGTCATGTCCTTCGTTCGTTCGGTTCAGGGTCGCGATGCGCCTTGGGGGCGCATCGCAGGATCAGAACTCAGCGGTTGCGACGCCCGATCAGGATCGCGCAGACCGCCGAGACGAGGCCGGCAAAGACGACGTAGCAGCACAGCCAGAACGGATCGTTTCCATTGGACGCCATCAGCCAGGTCGCGATCATCGGCGTGATCCCCGAGGCGAAGATGCCAGAGAACTGGTAGACGAAGGACACGCCGGTATAGCGCACGCTGGGATCGAACAGATCGGCGAAAAGCGCGGCCTCGGGGCCATAGCAGATCGGGTAGATGATGCCGAAGGGCAGCACGATCCCCAGCACGATCAGCACGGGGTTGCCCGAGGACATCAGTGCGAAAGCGGGAAACACGCTCAGCGCCAACAGGATCGAACCGGTGGCATAGGTCCGGGGACGCCCGACCTTGTCCGAAAGCCGCCCGAAGAAGGGGATGAACACCACCATCACCACGGCTGCGGCGCAGACGGTCCACAGCGCGAAGCTGCGCTCCAGCCCGACATATTTGGTGAGGTAGAGGATCGAGAACACGGCAAAGATGTTGAAGAACACCCCGTCGATATAGCGTGCGCCCATGCCCAGCGTGACGTTTGCGGGATAGCGTTTCAGCATGTCGACAAAGGGCAGGCCCTGATCGCGGGCACGGGACTCGGCCTTGGCCTTCTCGAATTCCGGGCTTTCGCCGATATTGCTGCGGATCCAGGTGCCCAGTCCGACCAGAATGATAGAGGCGACGAAAGCGGCGCGCCAGCCCCAGGTCATGAAGGCTTCGTCCGGCAGCATGGTCAGCAGCGCCATGACGCCAGACGCCATGAACAGGCCCAGCGACAGGCCGATCTGGGGGATCGAGGCATAGAAGCCGCGCTTGTCCTTGGGCGCGAATTCATAGGCCATCAGAACGGCCCCACCCCATTCGCCACCGATGCCGATGCCCTGCAGGATGCGCAGCAGCAAAAGCAGGATGGGCGCGGCGATGCCGATGCTTTCATAGGTCGGCAGCAACCCGATGGCGACGGTTGCGCCGCCCATCATCAGCAGCGTGATGACCAGCATCGTCTTGCGTCCGATGCGGTCGCCAAAATGGCCAAAGACCAGCCCGCCGAACGGACGCGCGACAAAGCCCACCGCGAAGGTGGCATAGGCCATCAGAATCGAGACGGTCTCGTGATCCGAAGGAAAATAGAGCTTGTTGAAGACGATCCCGGCGACGACTCCGTAAAGGAAGAAATCGTACCATTCGATCGTCGAGCCGATCAGGCTGGCGAAGACGACCTTTTTGACATTGTTCTCGGTGGTGGCGGCGCCATAGGCCCCCATGCTCAGATCCGACATTACGCCCTCCCGTGCGTTTGTTGGTCTTCTCGCAGTCATGTTGTTGACCGGCGCCCTCTCCCTTGGCGCCGATTGGGGGATGCTGCCTCAGCCTTGCGTCGTGAGTCAAAGGTTTTTTGATACGCAAAGTCTCAAAAAAATAATTCTTGGTCAGTGAAGGAGAGTTGGAGGTGCCGACACGACCGGTTAGAATGGGCACGATCAACAAGGAATCCGATCCGATGGACCAAAGCCGCGACCCCGGGACAAGCGCACCCAGCCTGCGGAATCTGCAGATTCTCGAAGCGGTTGCGACGGGCGCGCGTCCGATGACGGCGACAGAGATCAATGCCGGGCTTCAACTTCCGAAGCCCACGATCCATCGCCTTGTCGCGAACCTCGAGCAGGAGGGTTATCTTTCGCGCCATCTGGACGGGCGCAGCTATCTTCCGGGGCCGAAACTGCGCGCGATGATGCTGGGCGTGATGCGCTCGGGCCATCACCACCTGCCCCGACGCGAGGTTCTGACGCGGCTGAACGAGGCGTTGGGAGAGACCTGCAACCTGTCGATTCCCGATGGCGACGCGATGATCTATGTCGACCGGGTGGAAACGCACTGGCCACTGCGGATTGCGTTGAAGGTCGGCTCGCGCGTGCCCCTGCACGCGACTTCGGCCGGCAAGGCCGCGCTTGCGCAGATGTCCGAGGCGGCGCTGACGCGCTTTCTGTCCAAGGCCCGCCTGACCGCGCATACCGAACGGACGATCACCGACCCGCAGGTATTGCGCGCTGAAATCCAGCGCATCCGCGAACAGGGCTATTCGACCGACGAGCAGGAGTTCGTGCCGGGCATGATCGCCGTCGCAGTTCCGGTCCTTGACTCGACAGGAGGGTTCTGTGCGACGCTGTCCTTTCACGCCCCGGTCCAGCGCCTGACGGTCGAGGCCGGATTGAAGCACCTGCCCGCCATGCGCCAGGCCGCGGCCGATCTTGCCGAGCTGATCTAGCCCCGCGCCATCGCGCGATCCATCTGCGCGACAAGCGCGATCCCTTCGGGGATGTCGCGTTCGTTGATCGATGAATAGCCCAGCCGAAACAGCGGGCACGGTGTCGGCGGCTGCTCGAAGAAGACTTCGCCGGGTTCGATCAGCACGCTTTCGGCACGCAGACTTTCAGCAAGCAGCGCGCTGTCGCTGCCCTCGGCCCCGCGCAGCCACACGCTGGAGCCACCGGATTCCGCTGCACCCTCGATCCGCAGGTCGGTCATGGCCAATGCCTGCTCCAGCACGGCGCGGCGACGCTTCAGCGCGGCGCGAAGCCGTTCGATATGCGCGTCGTAATGTCCAAGCGCCAGAAAATAGGCAGTGATACGCTGCAAATGGCCCGGAGGATGGCGCAGCATGATCCCCCGCAAGGCCCGCGCCTTGGCGATGAGGGGCGCGGGCGCCACCAGATAGCCGATGCGCAGCCCCGGAAACAGGGATTTCGAGAAACTGCCGATATAGATCACCCGGTCCTCGGCATCGAGCGACTTCAGCGCGGGCTCGGGCGGCGCAAGATAGGACATCTCGAAATCGTAGTCGTCTTCGATGATCAGGAAATCCTGTGCGGCGGCGCGGCGCAGCAGGTCGTGGCGGCGGTCGATGGGCATGGTCGCGCCGGTCGGGATGTGATGGCTGGGCGTGGCGATCACCAGCTTCGTATCGGGCGGCAGAAGCGCGGGCACCAGCCCCTTGTCATCAACCGGCAGGAAGCTGGTCGGGCTTTGCGCCCGGCGCAGCGTCTCGGCAAAATCGGGATAGCCGGGATCCTCGGTCACGGCACGTCGGTCGGCGCGGGCCAGCAGTTCGACCGCCAGGAACAGAGCATTCTGCGCACCCAGGGTCACCAGCACCTCGTCCGGGCGTGCCCGGATGCCACGCCGCGCCAAGGTGTTCGAACAGATGTAGTCGACCAGCAAAGGATCGTCGGCGCCATAGCGGTCGGCGGCAAGATCCGCGAAATCCCGGGTCCCCAGTGCCCGCCTTGCGCAGTCGCGCCAGGCATTGTGGTCGAACAGCCGGGAATCGGCCTGACCGTAGATGAAGGGATAGCGATACTGATGCCAGTTGCTGGGCTTGCGGATCACGCGGCGGGGCTGGTTCTGCTCCCCCAACCATTGCGTCCAGTCCGGCGGCCGCTCTCCGGCCGGGCGGACGGAACTGGCACTGAGGCCGCGATGCGGCACGCTGTCAGCCACCGCGATTCCCGATCTTGGCAGGGTCTCAAGATAGCCGCGACTGACGAGATCCTGATAGACCAGCGTGACCGTCATGCGAGAGATGCCAAGCGTTGCTGCAAGCCTGCGGCTTGACGGCAGCCGCGTGCCGGGCCGCGCATGCGCCTCAAGGATGGCGCGCACGATCGCCGCCGCAAGCTGGCCCTGCAGCGTCGACGCCTCGTCCTTGCGCAGCTGGATGATCTCGGCGGGAAGCTGGTTTGCCATCTGGACCTAACATCGGCTGAAACTGGACATATCCCTGTCCCCCCCGATCTGCAACATTCCAATCTGCGACGTGCCGCAAGATGCACGCGTGGACCGGGCGCGCGGCAAACGCGACGCCACGAACAGGGAGAACTGGGAATGACAATGACCCTTGCCGGGCGGCGTCTTGCTGCCCTTACCGCAGCCGCGGTCCTGATGGCCGGAACGGCCTCTGCCGAATCCGTCGTCGTGGGCTATCAGCAGATCGTCGGCCCCTTCGTTGCGGCGATTGCCGATGGCCGGCTGGACGAGGCTGCCAAGAAGGCGGGTATCGAGATCGACTGGCGCCAGTTCAGTTCGGGCGGCGACATCTCGACGGCGCTGGCTTCGGGTAACGTGCCGATCGGGGTGATCGGCTCGACGGGGATTGCGGCCTCGACCACGCGGGGCGTCGACATGCAGCTTTTCTGGATTCTCGACAATATCGGCAAATCCGAGGCGCTGGTCGCCCGCAACGGCTCGGGAATCGAGAAGCCCGAGGATCTGGTCGGCAAGAAGGTCGGTGTGCCCTTCGTTTCGACCTCGCACTTCCACCTGCTGATCGGCATGGAGAAGATCTGGAACATCTCGCCCAAGGACGTCCAGATCCTGAACATGAAACCGCCGCAGATCGTCGCGGCCTGGCAGCGCGGCGATATCGACGCGGCCTATGTCTGGCCGCCGGCGCTGAGCCAGCTGATGGCGGATGGCAAGGTCATCGCCGACAGCGAACAGATCGGCGCGGCCAGCGTTCCCACCTTTGACGGGCTGGTCGTCGACAAGGGCTTTGCCGAAAAGAACCCCGAATTCATGACCGAATTCACCAAGGCGATGGCCGAGGCCTATGCCGATTACAATGCGAACAAGGCCAGCTGGACCGCTGATTCCGAACCGGTCAAGGGCATCTCGCGCATGATCGGTGGCGAGGGCAAGGATATCGTCGACGCGCTGAACATGCTGTCCTTCCCCAATGCGGATGAGCAGATCTCGGACACCTGGCTGGGCGGCGGCGCAACCCGCGCCCTGACCGACAGCGCCAAGTTCCTGGTCGACCAGAAGCAGATCGACTCGGCGCTGCCCGACTATGCCCCCTATGTGAACGCCAGCTTCGCGGAAACAGCCGCCAAGGCCGAACAGGCCGCGAAGTGACAACATACGGCCGCGGCCTGCCCGCGGCCGACCTTCCCCCTCCTTTTGCGAAGAGAACCCAGATGCGGACACTCGACGTATCCAATGTCAGCCTGATCTATCCCGGCCAGATCAAGGGTCGCGACATCGTCGCGCTCAAGGGTGTCGACCTGACCATCGAAAACGGCGATTTCGTCGTCGCCCTGGGGGCGTCGGGCTGCGGCAAGACCACGCTGCTGAACCTGATGGCCGGCTTCATGGCCCCCACATCGGGGCAGATCACTCTGGGCGGCCAGCAGGTCATGGGACCGGGCGCCGAACGCGGCGTCGTCTTTCAGAAGCACGCGCTGCTGCCCTGGCTCAACGTCATCGACAACGTCGAATTCGGCCTGAAGCTGCAGGGCGTTGATGCCCGCACCCGTCGCGAACGCGCGGTGAAGAACCTGGCGCTGGTCGGGCTTCAGGATTTCCACCAGCACATGATCTATCACCTGTCGGGCGGGATGCAGCAGCGTGTCGGCATTGCCCGCGCCCTGACCTGCGACCCGGCCATGCTGCTCATGGACGAACCGATGGCGGCGCTGGACGCGCTGACCCGCGAGACGGTTCAGGAGCTGCTGCTGAAGATCTGGCAGGTCACCAACAAGATGTTCTTCTTCATCACCCATTCGGTCGAAGAAGCACTTTTCCTGGGCTCGCGCCTGATCGTGATGTCGCCGCGCCCCGGTCGCATCACTCACACCTACGAGCTGGATTTCAACAAACGCTTCCTTGCAGAGGGGAACGCCCGTGCAATCAAATCAAGCCCCGATTTCATCCGTATGCGCGAACAGATCCTTGGCATCATCTACGGCGACGAGCGCGCCGGCCAGCAGGAACAGGAACGTCTTGATGCTTGATCGCCTGTTGCGCGCCCGCCCTGCGCGGGCGGGAACGTCCTACGGTGCGCCCGGCGCTGGCTCCAGCGCGCTGATAAGCCTTGCGACGGCGCTGATCCTGATCGGTCTGTGGTTCCTGATCACCAGCATGGGCTGGATCAAGCCGCTGTTCCTGCCGTCGCCCGGCGCGGTCTGGGGCAAGTTCGTGCAATCCCTGACCGAGGGGCTGTCAAACTCGACCCTGCTTCAGCACACGCTGGCCAGCCTTGGCCGCGTCCTTGGCGCCTTCTTCCTGGCCCTGGTCGTCGCCGTGCCGCTGGGCATCCTGATGGGCGTGAACCGCTGGGTCAGGGGCATCCTGGACCCGATCATCGAGTTCTATCGCCCGCTGCCTCCGCTGGCCTATCTGCCGCTGATCATCATCTGGCTGGGCATCGGCGAATTTCCCAAGGTCTTCCTGATCTTCCTGGCAATCTTCGCGCCGATGGCGATCGCCGCCCGCGCCGGGGTGCGCTCGGTCTCGACCGAGCAGATCCATGCCGCTTATGCGATGGGCGCGACCAAGATGCAGGTGATCTTCCACGTCATCCTGAAAGCCGCGCTGCCGGAGATCTTTACCGGGATGCGGATCGGGATCGGCGTCGGCTGGACCACGCTTGTCGCGGCCGAGATGGTCGCGGCCAGCCGGGGACTGGGCTTCATGGTCCTGAACTCGGCCGAATATCTCGCTTCGGACGCGGTCATCATGGGCATCATCGTGATCGGCGTGCTGGCCTTTGCCTTCGACCTGCTGATCCGACGCATCGAAAAGGCCATGATCCCCTGGAAGGGCAAGATCTAGGCCCAAGGGCCGCGGCCCCCGCAGCGGGGCCGGGCAACCCCAGTCACACAGCACTTTCGACCTGAAACAACCGGAGGGCCGCCTAAGCCGCACCCTCCGCCCTGAGGAGTGATACCCGAAATGTCCGCCACGCTGACCGCCAATGACCTCAAGGCCACCTT
This sequence comes from Paracoccus sp. KR1-242, assembly GCF_049446195.1. NCBI lineage: Bacteria > Pseudomonadati > Pseudomonadota > Alphaproteobacteria > Rhodobacterales > Paracoccaceae > Paracoccus > Paracoccus sp. KR1-242. The sequence goes on along the minus strand of NZ_JBMSED010000027.1, from coordinate 1,765 downwards.
CGACGCCTTCAACCGCCATGACATCGAAGGCGTGATGAGCCATTTCGCCAAGGATTGCGTGTTCTTCACGGTCGCCGGTGACCACGAATTCGGCAACCGGATCGAAGGGCGGGACGCCATCGCCAAGGCGTTCCAGAATGTCTGGACGACCATGCCCGACGTGCAATGGGCCGATCACAGTCACTTCCTGTCCGAAGACGGCACGCGCGGTGTCTCGCAATGGACATTCCGCGCCACCAATCCCGACGGCACCCGGACCGAGGTCCAGGGCGTCGACCTTTTCCGCATCAAGGACGGCCGCATCGTCGAGAAACAGGCCATCCGCAAACAGCGCCCGGCAATTCCGGTGAAGTGAGAACGCAAATGCAGGCTATCGCAAGACGTACGGACTCGGTGCCCTTCGACCCGCTTTATGATCCCATCCACGCGCAGGCGCTGGGACCGCACAGCGATTACGCACCGACCTACTGGATCGGCACCGCTGGTCCCGCACCCGAGGCGGACGGCCCCGTCAGCGGCGACATGGATGTCGACGTCGCGGTGATCGGGTCGGGCTATACCGGGCTTTCGACCGCGATCCACCTTGCCAAGATGCATGGCATCAAGGCCACCGTGCTTGAGGCGAATGGCGTCGCCTATGGCTGCTCGACGCGCAATGGCGGGCAGGCCCAGATCAGCGCCGGCCGCCTGAAGCGCAGCCAGTGGATCGACCGCTGGGGCATTGACGTGGCGCGTGGCCTGCATGCCGAGATGATCGAGGGGTTCGACCTGTTCCGCGGCCTGATCCGGGACCACGCGATCGACTGCGACCCGCAGGAGGGCGGACATTACTATATTGCGCACAAGCCCTCGCTGATGCCCGGCCTGGCGAAAGAGGCGGCGCTTCTGAACGACAGCTTCGGCTATGGCGCCCGCATGCTTTCGCGGGACGAGGTGTTCGAGACGGTGGCCCGCGACCACGAGGCGCATGGCGCGATGTGGGAACCCGACGGCACCGGCATCCATGCCGCCAAGCTGGCCTTCGGTTATCTGCGCGTCGCCCGCGAACTGGGCGCGACGGTTCATACCGACAGCCCCGTTACCCATTGGGAATATCGCGGCGGACGGCACCATCTGCGCACGCCCGGCGGCATCGTCCGCGCCCGGCGCGTCGCGGTCGCCACAGCCGCCTATGCGCCGCGGGGCCTGCATCCCCGGCTGCGCGACCGCGTGATGCCGATCATGTCTAACAGCGTCGTGACGCGGGTTCTGACCCCGGCCGAGATTGAAGCGATCGGCATCAGAAAGCTTTCACCCCTGACCGATACCCGGACGCTGCGCCACTACTATCGCCTGCTGCCCGACAACCGGTTGCAGATCGGCTCGCGCGCGGCGATCACCGGACGCGACGCGGCCAACCCCTCCCATCTTGCCGGGCTGCGCGAGGGGATGGCCCGCAAGTTCCCCGCCTTGCGCGGGATCGAACTTGATTACAGCTGGTGGGGCTGGGTCGATGTCAGCCATGACATGATGCCGCGCATCACCGGCCTGCCCGACCTGCCCGGCGCTTACTACACTCTGGGCTATGGCGGGAACGGAGTGATGTATTCAGCCATGGCAGGACGCCGGATGGCCCAGCTTGTTGCGGGCGAACGCGTCCCGAGCCTGCCGATCTTCAATACCGAACTTCCCCATGAGGGCTGGAAGACGCCATTCCGGCGGCTTGGCCAATGGGGTCTCTATCACCTCTATCACTACCGCGACGAACGCGCATAAGGAGCCATTA
>NZ_JBMSED010000026.1:0-11846 GCF_049446195.1 Paracoccus sp. KR1-242 | reverse complement strand
AGCCAGGTCCTGGCCCGCGCCATCCATGCCCATATCCACAGGCGCGTCTTCCTGAACGGAAACAAGACCGTCGTCTTCCCCGCATCGCCAGGAAGCTATGCCAGCGAAAGAATGGGCTGAATGGGGGATCCGGGTTGCGTTCCCCGGCGACAGGTCGCAAGATCAACTTTCCTGAAAGGAAAGAAGGATCGCGAGCGCCCGTGCCAGAGAACGCCAAGACCCAGCAGAAACTGACCCAGGATCCGCATGCCCTGCGCGACTCGCCAGAGCGGAACCTGGAGGTCGCGATCGGCCGCGTGGTCCGCGATCTGCGCAAGCGCCAGCGCATGACCGGATCGGATCTCGCGGCCCAGACCGGTCTGTCGATCGGGATGCTTTCGAAGATCGAGAACGGGGTGATCTCGTCCTCGCTGAACACGTTGCAGGCGCTGGCGAACGCACTGCGGGTGCCGCTGATCCAGCTGTTTTCCGGCTATGCCGAGCCTCGCGGCGCCATGCATGTCAAGTCCGGCGAAGGCGTCGAGATCGAACGGCAGGGCACCCGCGCCGGGCACCAGTATCATCTGCTGGGCCATATCGGCTCTAACAATTCCGGGGTCGTGGTCGAACCCTATCTGATCAACCTGACGACCGAGAGCGACCGCTTCCCCACCTTCCAGCACGAGGGCATCGAGATGCTTTACATGCTGGAGGGGACCGTCGGCTATCGCCATGGAGAGCAGATCTATCGGCTGGAACCGGGCGACACGCTGCTGTTCGACGCGGATTCCCCGCATGGGCCGGTGGACCTGATCGAACTGCCCGCGCGCTACCTGTCGATCATCACCTATCCGCAAAGCAAATAGCCTGATGGCGCGGGGGCCGGGGAGATTTCTCCCCGGCCCCCGGCCTCACGCGTCCCCCGTGCGTTTTTCCTGCGCGTCACGGTACGGGCCTGTCGTCAGGCCGTGCGCTCGACGGTCGCGGCGGCGACGGGCTGGGCCGGTCCTTGGCCCTCGGCCGCAACGGCCGCGCCGGCATAGACGCCATCGCCCAGCCGGAAGCCGACCTCGCCATGCTCGGCAATGTCGAGCCCGTCATATTCGGTGCCCGCGCTGACCCGAAGACCGACCAGCACATCCGCGACCTTCAGGGCGATCCAGGTCGTCACCAGCGAGACGAGGACGCTGAAGCCCATGATCAAAACCTGCGGCACCATCTGCGAGACCATGCCCCGCCCCTCGGGATAGCCCAGACCGCCAAGGGCGGGCGCGGCGAAGATCACCGTCAGCACACCACCCATCATCGCGCCGACCCCGTGGACACCGAAGACGTCGAAGGAATCGTCATAGCCGAAGCGGCGCTTGACGCTTTCGACCGCATAGACGCAGACCGGCGCGGTCAGCAGGCCGACCGCAATGGCGCCCGCCGGGCCGACAAAGCCGCAGGCGGGCGTGATCGCAACCAATCCGCCGATGCAGCCCGACAGCAGGCCGAAGGTGCTGGGACGCTTGCGATGAACCCATTCCGTCGCCATCCAGCCAAGCGCGCCGCCTGCGCCGCCCAGCATGGTATTGACCATGATCAGTGCGCTGAAGCCGTTGGCGGCCAGCGCGCAGCCTCCACAGAAGGCCAGCCAGCCGACCCACAGCATGGCGGCGCCGGAATAGGTCATGGTCATGTTGTGGGGAGCCATCATCGCGCTGCCATAGCCGGCACGCGGCCCCACGACCAGCGCGCAGACCAGCGCGGCAATGCCCGCGTTCAGGTGGACGACGTTGCCGCCCGCGAAGTCCTGGACGCCGATTCCGAAAACCCAACCGCCGCCCCAAGCCATATGGGCCATCGGGATGTAGTTGATGGTCAGCCAGACTGCCATGAAGATCAGCACGGCCGAGAATTTCATTCGCTCGGCAAAGGCACCGACAATGATCGGAGGCGTGATCGCCGCAAACATCATCATGAACAGCATATAGGTGTATTCGGGGATGGTCCCGACCAAGCTGTCCTGCGTAACACCCGCCAGGAACAGTTTGCCGGTGCCGCCGATCACCGCATTCCACGGCCCCTCGGAATCGAAGGTCAGGGAATAGCCATAGGCGACCCACAGCACGCAGATCAGCGCGATCGAGGCGAAGATCTGGGTCAACACCGACAGCACGTTCTTGCTGCGCGCCATTCCGGCATAAAACAGGCCCAGCCCCGGCAGCATCATCAGCATCACGATCAGCGCACAGGTGGCGACGAAAGCTGTATCGCCCGCATCAAGGGCGGGCGCGGCGTCCTGCGCCCTTGCCAGCGCGGGAAACAGGACCAGCGGCAAGGCCGGCAGGGCGTTCTTCAAGTTCATGGCGTCCTCCTTGTTCCGGAATGTCAGAACAAGGATGACCGGAAGCGGGCGCGGACCAAGTTTCCCGCCGGTGAATTATTTTCTCTGCGGGGAATCGACGGGCGGCGCTGAATAATGCGCCAGACTGCCTTTTCGGCGGTCAGAATTCGAAGCGCCGCGCCCCGGCCCGGACGAATCGCACGGGCTTGTGTCGGGGCCCACCGCGCGTTGACCACGGACGAGATCATGGCCCTGACGCGGGATTGATCGTGGTTCTTGTCGGTTCCAATGTCCTTCTGGACATCGCGACCGACGATCCGGTCTGGTTGGGCTGGTCGGCATCCGCGCTGCGCCGTGCCGGACGCGACGGGCGACTGGTCATCAACCCGATCATCTATGCCGAGCTTTCGGTGTCGCACAGCCGGATCGAGACGCTGGATGCGCTGTTGCCGCAGGACGTCTTTCACCGCGAGCCCCTGCCATGGGTGGGGGCTTTTCTGGCGGGCAAGGCCTTTCACACCTATTGCCAGCCGAGCGGAGCGCGGCACTCTCTGCTGCCGGATTTCTATATCGGCGCCCATGCCGCGATCGCGGGTTACCGTTGCTGACCCGGGATCGCGGGCGCTATGCGACCTGTTTCCCGACGGTCGGGCTGATCTCGCCGCGATAGTCCCTGCGCACCCTGCCCTATGCCGCGCCGCCGCGCAGGAATGCCACAGCGCGTCCGCAGGAACGGGCAAAGGCCGCGCGGACGGTTGACTCGAATCGAACAAGGCTTTGCCCTGTCAGGGAAAAGCGGCAGCGGGGTGGGATGCCCGACGATCGGCTGCCTGGATGGTGTCGGAAGACGAGGGAGACGGGATGTTCAAACGTGCATGTCTTGCGACCGTGGCAGTGCTGGCACTGGCCCCCGCGGCCTTCGCGGCCGAAGGCGGAACGGGCTTCTATCTTCTGGGCCTGCGGGCAACGGGCGCGGGGGGTAGTGCCCCCCGCTGGCACCTATTTCCAGTTCACCTTCTACGGCTATTCCGGGGGCAGCTCGGCCGACATTCCGCTGAACGGGCGACTGAACCTGGATCTTGAGGGGAATGCCGCGCTGGGGCTGGCCACCGGGGTCTGGTCGCTGGACAGCGGCCCGGTACTGGGCGGGCAACCCTATCTGACGGCGCTGGTGCCCTTCGGCTGGAAGGAAACCAAGCTGGGCGCCACCCTGACCGGCCCCGGCGGCGACGTCCTGTCGGGCAGCAGGCAAGAGGACAGCTTTCTGATCGGCGACCCGGCGATCGGCGGTGGCATCGGCTGGAAATCGGAGAATCTGCTGACCTCACTGAACCTGCTGGTGAACGTGCCCATTGGTGATTACCAGCAATCACGCACGACCAATATCTCGTTCAACCACTGGGCGGGCGACCTGACCGCCGCGGCGACCTGGTTGGGCGCGGATGGCTGGCAGCTTGACGGCGCGGCGGGTCTTAGCGTCAACGCCGAGAACCCCGACACCGACTATCGCACCGGCAACGAACTGCATCTTGAGGCAGCGGTTGCCAAGACGACCGGGGCATGGACGGTCGGCCTTGCCGGCTATCACTATCAGCAGATCACCGGGGACAGTGGCGACGGTGCGGTGCTGGGCGACTTCAAGGGCCGCGTGTCGGCGCTGGGTCCGGCCGTCAGCTGGGCAGGAGCCGTCGGCAAGCGGCCTGTCGCCGTCGATGCCCGCTGGCTGCATGAGTTCGATGCCAAGAACCGGGTTGAAGGCGACGCGCTGCTGTTCAACGTGACCGTGCCGCTTGGCGGCTGAACGGCGCGCGGGCGGGGCAAGGACACAGCCCCTGTCCCACCCGCAACCCGCTTGCACCGCCGGCTCCCGCCTGTAATCAGGACCGCCAGCGCAAGGGGAACATCGTGCCCGCGAGTCTTCGCCATCTCAGGATGTTTCTCGCCCTGGGGCGCGACAACTCGGTGACGCGGGCGGCGGCCGCCTGCCATGTCTCGCAGCCCGCGGTCACGCAGGCGATGTGCAAACTGGCGAAGGAAACGGGGCAGGCACTGTTTCAGCGCAGCCCTCAGGGTCTGTTCCTGACCGAGGCGGGGAAGGTGCTGGCCCACCGCGCCAGCCGCGCCCTGCGGCTTCTGGACGCCGCCATGGCCGATATGGACCGCCCCATTCGGGTGCAGGCGACGTGGGCGCAGCTTTCCGCGCTGATTGCAGTTTCCGAGGTTGAGAATTTCACCCTGGCCGCACGGCGGTTGGGGTTGGCGCAACCGACGGTACATCGCTCTACCTCGATGCTGGAACAGGCGGCGGGCACGGTCTTTTTCCAGCGCACGGCACATGGCCTGATTACCACGCGCGCAGCCCAGAATCTGGCGCAGGCGGCCCGGCTGGCGCTGGCAGAACTGGAGCAGGCGGCCTCGGACCTTGCGGCGCTGGACGGGGCTGAAGCGGGGCGTATCGTTCTGGGTGCCCTGCCGCTGTCCCGCTCGGGCTGGCTGCCACGCGCGGTTCTTGAATTCCGCAAGACCCGCCCCCGCTTTCCGGTCGAGATCATCGACGGCCGCTATGACGAATTGCTGCTGGCACTGCGCCGCGGCGAAATCGACATGGTGCTGGGCGCCCTGCGCCTGCCCAGCCCGATCGACGACATCGTGCAGGAGCGCCTGTTCGATGACGAGGTCGTCGTGGTCGCCCGTCACGGCCACCCGCTGCTGCGGCGGGGTAAGATCGAGCTGGCCGACCTGGCGGCCTTTCCTTGGGTCATGCCACGTCGCCCGACGCCCATCCGGGCGATCCTGGATGCGGCCCTGCCGCGCCCTCAGATTGCTGGCCATGAATCGCCGGGCGTGATCGAAACCTCGTCCGTCATTGTGCTGCGCGAATTGCTGCGCGGCAGTGACCAACTTGGCGGTGTCTCGCGCCTGCAGGCCGAGGTTGAGGCCGAGGCGCTGGCGATCCTGCCCGTGCACCTGCCCGGCGCGCTGCGCCCCATCGGCCTGACCACCCGGGCCGGGTGGGAGCCGACCGGCGCGCAGCGCGAATTCCTGGCGGTGCTGCGCCGCACGGTCCCCGGGGGCGGTGACGCGCTATAGCGGAAACTTATCGTATGGGCGGCGCTTCCAATTTGCGCTGAAACCGCGCCGGATCCAGTCTTGCGGGCAACCGACCGCAAGGAGAGACCATGCCAAGCAAGACCGCCCTTGTCATTTCTGCCCATGCCGCCGATTTTGTCTGGCGCTGCGGTGGCGCAATCGCGCTTCACGCCCAGTTGGGGTATGAGGTCACGGTGGTCTGCCTGTCATTTGGCGAGCGCGGCGAAAGCGCCAAGTTGTGGAAAGATCCCGGCATGACGCTGGCACAAGTCAAATCCGCCCGCCGCGCGGAATCGGAAAACGCGGCGCAGGCCTTGGGCGTGCATGATCTGGTCGAATTTGATCTGGGCGATTACCCGCTGCACCTGACCCAGGACGACAAGTTCCGGCTGGTCGATGTGATCCGCAAGGTCCAGCCCGATTTCATGCTGAGTCACAGCCAGTACGACCCCTACAACACCGACCACATGTATGCGACGCAAGTGGCGCTCGAATGCCGCATGATCGCCCAAGCCTGGGGCCACGAACCCGGCCAGAAGGTGTTGGGCGCGCCCCAGCTTTACCTGTTCGAACCGCATCAGACCGAACAGATGGGTTGGAAGCCCGACACCTTCCTGGACATCACCCCGGTCTGGGACAGAAAGCGTGCCGCCATCGAATGCATGGAAGGGCAGGAACACCTGTGGGAGTATTACACCCGCGTCGCCGAAAACCGGGCCAACCACTTCATGCGCAACTCCGGCGGCCAGTCTGGCGGACGCAAGGCGAAATATGCCGAAGGCTTCCAGTCCGTGTTCCCGCGCACCGTGGATGCATTGTGATGGAGCCGTGCTTTGACATCGCGCATCTCGGTCATGTCGAGATGCTGACCGACCGGTTTCAGGAAAGCCTGGATTTCTTCACGCGGGTCTATGGGCTGAAGCTGTCCGGACAGGATGCGGACAGCGCCTATCTGCGGGCCTGGGACGATTACGAACATGCCTCGTTGAAGCTGACGCGGGCGGCGACCACCGGGATCGGCCATGTCGCCTATCGCGCCAGCAGCTCCGAGGGCCTGCTTCGCCGCGTCGCTGTCATCGAGGCCTCGGGCTACATGGTTCATGGCTGGGTCGAGGGCGACAAAAGCCACGGTCGCGCCTTCAGATTCGAGGACCCATTCGGCCACATCTTTGAAATCTATTATGATACTGTCAGGTATCAAGCGCGGGAACCGGACCGGCCCGCGCTGAAGAACACCGCCAGCGCCTTCACCGGCGCCGCCCCCCGCCGCCTTGACCACCTGAACCTTCTGGCCGCCGACGTGACCGAGTTCCGGCGCTTCATGGAGACCTGCCTTGGCGCGCGCGTGACCGAGATGATCCAGCTGGACAATGGCCGGATCGGCGGTTGCTGGTTCACCGTCAACAACAAGACCTATGATCTGGCCTGCACCGAAGAACATGGCGGCGGCAGTGGGCGGCTGCACCACGTCACCTATGCCACCGATCAGCGCGAGGACATCCTGCGCGCCGCCGACATCTTCCTGCAGAACGGCATCCATATCGAGACCGGCCCCCATAAGCACGCAATCCAGGGCACGTTCTTCCTGTATGTCTGGGAACCCGCCGGAAACCGGGTCGAGCTTGCCAATGCCGGCGCCCGATTGATCCTCGCCCCGGACTGGCAGCCGGTCGTCTGGACCGAGGCCGACCGCAGGAAGGGCCAAGCTTGGGGCCTGAAGACCATCGAGACATTCCACACCCACGGCACCCCGCCGCTGAAGAAGGGTTAAGCCATGGCCGTCGTCGTTCAGAACATCCCCCGCGCCGAACCCGCGACCATCGCCGGTCTGGCCGAAGCGGGCGTCGCCACAGTGCACGAGGCGCAGGGACGCGTCGGCTGCCTTGGCAGCCACCTGCGCCCGATCTATGCCGGGGCGCGCATCGCTGGCAGCGCCGTGACGATCAGCGCGCCGCCGGGCGACAACTGGATGCTGCATGTCGCAATCGAACAGTTGCGGCAGGGCGATATCCTTGTCCTTGCCCCCACCTCTCCCTGTGACAACGGATATTTCGGCGACCTGCTGGCAACAAGCGCAATGGCGCGGGGTTGTCGCGGGCTGGTGATCGACGCGGGTGTGCGCGACATCCGCGATCTGACCGCGATGGGCTTTCCGGTCTGGTCCCGCGCGATCAGCGCACAGGGCACCGTCAAGGAGACGCCCGGCTCGGTCAACGTCCCCATCGTCTGCGCGGGTCAGCTGGTCGAGGCTGGGGATGTGATCGTCGCCGATGACGACGGGGTCTGTGTCGTGCGGCAGGTCGATGCCGAGGCCGTCCTGGCCGCCGCTCGCAAGCGAGTCGAGGCGGAAGAGATCAAGCGCAGGCGCCTTGCCGCCGGAGAGCTTGGCCTCGACATCTATGACATGCGCCCCCGGCTGGCGGCGAAGGGGCTGAAATATGTGTGACGGCATCCCCTGCCTGTGGATGCGGAGCGGCACATCGAAGGGTGCGTACTTCCTCGCCTCGGATCTGCCCGCAGCCCCTACCCTGCGCGACGCGCTGCTGCTGCGGATCATGGGAAGCCCAGACCCGCGCCAGATCGACGGGATCGGCGGCGCTGATCCCCTGACCTCGAAGGTCGCCGTTCTGTCGCCACCGACGCGCCCGGACGCCGATGTCGACTATCTGTTCCTTCAGGTCTTTGTCGACCAGGCGTTGGTGTCGGACGCGCAGGGCTGCGGCAATATTCTGGCCGGTGTCGGCCCTGCCGCGATCGAACGCGGACTGGTCGCCGCCACCGGCGATGAAACCCCCGTCCGTATCCACATGCTGAATACCGACGAGGTCGCGCTGGCCCGCGTCCAGACCCCCGGCGGGCATGTCCGCTATGCGGGCGATGCCGCCATCGATGGCGTTCCGGGCCGCGCCGCGCCGATCCCGCTGATGTTCCAGAAGATCGCCGGGTCCATGTGCGGCGCCCTGCTGCCCAGCGGGAATGCGGTTGATGTCATCGACGGGATCGACTGCACCCTGATCGACAATGGCATGCCCTGCGTCATCATGCGCGCCGCCGATTTCGGCCTGAGCGGGCAGGAAACGCGCGAGGAACTGGAGGCCAACCTCGCGCTGCGATCCCGGATCGAGGCCATCCGCCTGCAAGCCGGACCGATGATGCATCTGGGCGATGTTACGGAAAAGTCGGTACCGAAGATGACCCTTGTTTCGTCCGCCCTTCAGGGTGGCGCGATCAACACCCGCAGCTTCATCCCGCACCGCGCCCATGCCTCTATTGGGGTCTTTGCCGCCGTCAGCGTGGCAACGGCCTGCACCCTGCCCGGCTCTCCCGCCGAGCGGCTTGCCACCCTGCCGCCAGATGGCCGTTTCCTGATAGAACACCCCTCTGGCGCGGCCGAAGTCCTGCTTCAGATGGATGCGGATGGCCTTGTGACCGAGGCCGGCACCTTGCGCACCGCCCGCAAGCTATTCGATGGTATGGTCTTTCCCCGCGAGGGATCGTGATTGACCGGACGGCCGCGTAAAATTCCTGCTCTGCCCGCTGGAAACCGGACCGTTCAAGGATGGAGTTTTCGACTAGCCTTCTTTGGTTGAGAGCCAGGTTGCTGCGTGACGAGATCCGGCGGCTGACGGCGCTGGAAGTCGAGAACAGCCGGCTGAAGTAGGTCACCGATCTGAGACCGGCCCCTGAGATGCCGCAGGGCGTGATCCGCCGAAGGCTCCTGGCCGGATGGTCGAGCCGGTTCGCGGGATGTGCATCGATTGGGGGCGTGTCGATACGCGGGGCTTCTGGCCCCTGCGGCTTGATACCTCAACGCTTCACTGCAAATCCTGCCGCACCGATCCGGCAGCCGTCGCGAGACCGATTAAGGAGATCTGCGAAGACGCGTAGGATTTACAATGTGTTGAGGCTTTGGTTGCGCCGCAGTCCTCCGAAGCGGCGGGTGCAGGCGAAGCTGCGCGATGATCGCCAGAAGGCGGCCAGGCCGAACGATGTCTGGGCCGTGGAATGAAGCGGATCGGAAAACGGTCCGAGGAACTGTTTTCCCGCCGAATGTCCATGACCCGCTGCCTTGGGCAACAGAACCACGATATTGATGATCGTCTACGCCCATTCCGGTTTGCCGGCCCAAACCCACGCTTCACCCAACGTGGCGAGGATGTGGTCCAGATGCTGCAACGGGCCTGTGCCCAGGTCGGCTATCCCGCGACGATCCGGAACGCGCACTGATTTCATGAACCTTGCGGAAGCGGTCGAACAGCTGGAGGATTGACGCAGGCACTCCAACGAGGACCGACCCCACTGCGCCATCGGATACAATGTCCGGCCATGCAGCATTGGCGAAGATCGACCGGCGACTATTGGCCGGCCTTCCCATCCGGGCATCAGGACCCTTGCCTGAGCCAAGCCCGCCCACTTCTGCCCCGCAGCATGTCGCTCGGAGCCCTTCAGAGACATCCGGACCGGCCGCAGCATCTCTGCCCCATCGCAGGCACAGCGAATGGCGCGGCCCGTTGCTGCATTTCAATAGGATGTCTGGCGCTGCAGCGCGGTTTCTCCGGAGCAGCCATTGGTGATATCGCGCAGCAACTAGAGAGACCGAACTCACGGAATGAAGGATCAGAGAGTTCAAGAAAGTAAATCGCCGCAGCTTGCTTCAGCCAGTGTGCCTATAGACTACGGAGATATTAAGGAAAATGTCGCCACGCCATTGCTGCCGGGACCGAGGCGAATAGAATCTGGAGTTCCTCGATTAGATGGGCTTGGCGCTTCATCTCTTCCCAGACTGTGGGATGTGGCGAGCTCAGAAGGCTTGAGCGAATAGAATCGAGCTCGGAATTTTCTGCACCTTGCTCTGCCTTCGCCGCATACTCCGATAGCCGGGCGCGATAGCCGAGGTCGGCGTCCCGCCTCGTTGTCAACAGCAAGTCCCTGTTCAGACCGAGAAGCTCAATCGTAAACGTAGCCCGGGCTTCATCGAGAGGGCTTAGATCAAGTGCTTCCAGCACGAAGAATGTTCCCTGGAGGTCCATGTCAAAGAACTGCAGAGGATCCTCGGATCTCGGGTCAATCAGCGCGGGAAGACCATCCAACGGAGCAATTACCGGAGCACGCCGCGGCCGAGTGACATCAACCCTCACACCTGCGGCATCAATGATCGAGAAACTGTTGAGTTTACGTCCGTTGCAAGGCCCGCAGGCGTAGACGTAGTTTGGCCAACGAAAGACACTCTCGGGGTAAAGGTCTTTCGGCTTTACATGCTCTACCTCGTCTGCAGCCGAGTCTTCGCAATACGCGCAACGTACCGCTTCACCGGCCATTTTTGCGAGAGCCTCGCGAACGTTTTGGAAGATGGCATTGGTTCGACGATTGCGACTGCTGAATGCGCTCTTTGCCGTCGCAACCCTGTCCGAATAGTTTCCGGCCTGATCCATTTCCTCTTGGTAGTTGCCCAGTCCATCTAAGGTGGCCTGCGTTAAGCCCGGATCCCGCAACTTAAGCATCTCAAACGGTCGTAGCAGTGGTTGGGAGAATAGAACGAAGCTCGCTAAGGCGAGCTACGTCCTCTTTGCTTAGCTGACCGCGAATTTCTCGCCGGTTCAGGCCTGCTAACTCCTTCAATAACTCTGCGGACGCCTCCGAGCGCTCCACATCGCGTCCGAAGTGTTCAGTCCCATAGGCCTCGGTCAGGTTTCCGTTAACTAACCGATCAAAGTCTCTGCCCGTAATGCGCGTCGATGGCTCGTCACTTCCCGGAGTTGCAAGTCGCCAAATTGAGTTTTTACGGGCTGCGCGGCAGATAATATGACTGTGTGTAGTGACGAGAAACTGCACTTCCGGAAAACTGGTAATGAACCACTCGCCGATACACTCTTGCCAAGTTGGGTGGAGATGTGCATCACTTCGTCGATCAGAACCACGCCAGGCAAATCGATTGAAGTGGGCTCACCGCGTTCGAGAGCGGCCAACAAAGCTTCGCGCCCGTAGGCGGTGTCCATCGCACGCAGTATTTCAAGGTTCATCGCCAAAACAGAGCGGTAGCCGTCCGACATCTCCTCAATAGGGACGACCGCCCCATCGCCGTTGCTGATCATAATGCCGTCCGCGGTGATGCTTTCGAGATAAGCTCCGTGTGGAAGGAGATCTGAAGCGTTGAAAAACCGAATAACCCCCTGAACAAGCGACGATGCAGCCTGATCTTTTTCAAGGGCTTTGAAGCGAGCCCTGCGTATCCATTCCAACGCCTCGGAAAGGGCTACATCCTCCCCTAAAGCCGAAAGGTGAGGAGCAAGCTTGGGGTGACTGTAGTAAAGACGGTCATATTTGACCTGCCACGGGATTTTTCCTCCACCGGCGATTAGAGTCCGACCCACCGAAGGGACGGACAATGAAGCGATCAAGATACAGCGAAGAGCAGATCATCGGCATCCTGGCCGAGCATGAGGCTGGG
>NZ_JBMSED010000025.1:0-19349 GCF_049446195.1 Paracoccus sp. KR1-242 | reverse complement strand
AAACAACCCGAACCGCGCCATTTCCTTCGTGGCGCCGTCAAGCCATCTCATTCCCGAATTGTCCCAGATCAAGCAACACTTCCGAGCCGCTCAATCCCGTCCCGATCCAGCGTCGCCGTCTCGGTGAGCGGGTATTTACGGACCAACCCAAATACCCGCAAGGGCAAAAGTGACGGAAATGCGAAAAAAATGTTTAATGCTTTGATATTTATAGATACTTATCCGCACCGCTTGAATCCTCGCCGATCGCCCCTCCTCCTTTCCGCGGCATCCCGAAACCATCGCCTGCAGGCTCCCGCCCCAATTCCCCAGCAATCACTGGCCTTTTCCACTAACCGGGACGGTTCAGACGCCCCCTCCCCTGCGATCAGTAGGATGGCCCGTCCTTCCGGCCCCCCCACACAGACGGATCGTCGCTAGCTCAGCAACCACTACGGCCTGCTCACCCTCGAGCCGCCGGCCCCGCTCTTCTTAATCAACTGCGGACTGCCAGGCGCACCCAGTACATATACGGGACCCCGACGCGTTTCGGCTGGGGCTGCGGATCGGGGCGAACAGGCCCCGTTGCTGAAACAGTTTTGCCGCTCAGGCAGTTGATCTGCTCCGCCGCCTGCGGCCACAATGGTGACCTGTCGGCTTTCAAGGGCGAGGTGGAACATGACCTCACAAATCGCGATCGTTGATGGCCGCGAGGTCGAGATCAAAGTGATCGAGGACCGGATCATCAGGAACATGGTGAACCAAAGGCGCAGGATCGCCCGCTTCACCTGCGAAGATCTCGACTTCACCATGAAACATGGCAGCGGGATCTTCAGCATCAGCCGGCTGGCCGATCATGACGGCGAGTTCTTCAACCTTGACCTGATCCCTAAAGAAGAAAACTAAACCGAAGATACAGTTTTCTCCGCTAGCCATGCTTTTTGCGTGCAGCTTTGTGCGCCAGCGCACGTTCAAGATGAGATCGGGGCGCTATTCTGAAATCAGAATCGGGCGGGTGTGTGGTGGCACCCGCCCAATTCAATCCAGGCGGTTCAGGTGGTGATTGCGTATCTGTGCCGGCGCGGGTCATCATCCCGGGACAGCCTGACGAATTCGGTCCAAGCCCTGTCGTCGCCAGTGATGGTCCAGGCGTGATAGGCATTGTTTGCCGCGGCATTCGGATGCGAGGTGCGCTCGTTCAAGAGCGCGCGCATCATCCAGTACTCGCCCGTATTTTCATAGAACTCGGCATTAACGTCCAACAGCCTGTAGGCGTGTTTGTATGCCTCGCGCCCGGCGAAATACTCGCATTGCCGGACCATCCCGGACAGGCCACCGGGGTTTCTGTCCTTCAGGCTGGTCTTGATGATCGAGACCACCTTTTCGACCAGATCGCCATCAAGCCTTGGCGCGACCAAGCCATCTTCGTCGAAGACCGGGTGGGTTTCATCGCCGAAATCCATGTTGGCGAAGATATGATGGTAATGGCAGCCCGCGACATGGCTGAGGGGGATGAATTCCTTCCACCGGACCATCGCTGTCTGATAGGTGCCGATCTCGAAGAAATGGGCATTCTCGCGCGCGAAGATCATGTTCGACATGCCCGCACCGTGCTGCATGACGACGCAGCGCGCGCCGCTGACGCACCTCACCTGTTCCAAGGGCGACATGTTCTCGAAACAGACGACTTCGAAGCCGTTCTTCTGCAGCTTCGCGATCAGCGCGTCCTCTCCCTCCATCACACGGCTGCGCGCCTTGTCGCCCGAGCGCGCGACATAGATGCGCGATCCCCATTTCCGCTCCACCAGAGATCCGGCCAGATCGATCATCTGCTGCCGAAAGGCCAGAAGGGTGTCGTCGAAGGTGTTCAGCGCCAGAATCTTCACGGCATGTGGATGAGCATCGTAGCCTGCCCATTTCCCGCCAGCGGGCTGGGCAGCCTCGATCGCGGCATGGTGGTCGCCGGAAAACTGATACAGCAAGTGCTGGGCAGAAAGCGGGGTAACGATGCTTTTCCCCGAAAAGTCCTCTCCTTCGTGATAGGCTCCCAGGCGCACCTTGAAGCGCCGGGTCAGGCCCGAGTCCTCAAGCCAGCTTTTGACGAACGGTCGGATCTCGTTCGTGCGCGAGACAAAGCGAAGCGATTTGATGGACGCGTCATGGCTTTCCGGGAACGAAGCCTTCTGCAGGCTTTCGGTCATGAAGTGAAAGAAATTGAAGAAGTTCTTGGATTCGATCACGCATTGACCGGAAAAGCCGTTGGACAGTTCGACCGCCTGCGGATCCTGACGCTCACTCCAGTAATCCTGAAGAAAGGCGGCACATTTCGACGCGTCCTCTGCTTGGCGCTCAAAGGCCTTTCTCGCGCGGATGCCCGCTGCCCCGTTCAGGATGACCCGGTCATCCGAAGCCATGGATTTCCGCTTGATCCCCGGTTTCGCGACCTCGACCATCGATGTGCGAAGCTGGAATGCCGATGACATCCGGCGGTGCCAGTAATAGCCGTCGGCATGTTCATCCAGAACCTCACGACGACTTTCGTGGGTAGTGATGTTATGGGCAACCACGTCACCCAGCGGCTTCTTGGACAGCAGACTGGTCGGCGGACTGAAAAACCTGACGCCGGAATGCGTTCTGAAATTATAGAATTTCATGTCTTTTCCAATCATCGCGCGCACGGCGACGGCCCTGACAGGCGTTTGCCTGTCTTTGCAGGAGACACTCTCCCTGCCGTGACTCCTAGACCATTGCAGAACCAACAGAAACATCGGGGCCGGAACCTCACGCCGACTTGATCCCCTTTCCTTTGGACATGTCGCGCGGAAAGCCACAGGCGCCACATCGGTCCGAATGCCGGGTTGCGGAAGCCGGCGGCCGGAAAGTATCCCAGATGGAATCGATCCGGGGGAGGAATGCATGAGCGTCGAGCCGATCTGTTTTGTCACGATGGTGCGCGGCGACCATGCGATGCTGGCCAAATGGATCGCGCATCATTCCGGCCACGTCGCCAGTCGCAGCGCACTGCATGTCTTTCTGCACGGCGAGGATGCTGAGCTGCACCGGATCGCGGAGGGATGCTCGGTCATCACCCTGCCCTTCGACCCGACCGGCGCCGGCTTCGAAGACGCGCGCAGGCAGCTTTTCTTCGGCCTTGCCGGTGCCCTGCGCGGCTATTACCGGCATGTCATCACGCTGGACTGCGACGAATTCGTCGTGATGGACCCGGCGGCGGGCACCAGTCTGGCCGAGCATCTTGACGCCCATCCGTTCGAGGGGCCCGCCCTGTCCCCACTTGGTTTCGACGTGGTCCAGCGCCGCCGCGTCGAAAAGGATCCGGTGGACATGGCCCGCCCCATCCTTGGCCAGCGCAGCTTCGGGTTTCTTGACGGAACCTACTCCAAGCCCTGCATCTTCCGCCGTCAGCCCAATGGCGGCACCCAGCATTCCCTGGCGGGTGAGGAATGGGAGATCGATCCCGCGATCTTCCTTTTCCATTTCCGCTTCTTCGATGTCGACGTCTCGGGGCAGCTGGCCAAGGATCGGGCCGCAATGGTCCAATCCTTCAACGAGCACGGCACCAAGCATGGCATCGGCACCTGGACGGACCGGGATGTCAGGCTTGCCCGCGCCCTGAAGCTGGCGGATGCAAAGGATTGCCCGGAGCTGACGCCCGAGCTTGTCGAGGCTTTCCGCACCGGCCAGATCGACAATTACAAGTCGCGCGGCGGCAGGTTCATGTGGAAGGACCCCCGCCGTGGACCCTATCGCATTCCCACGCGGTTCGAGGGCATCCTGTGACCGCCCCGATCGCATGGAAGCGGGAATACCCTGTCCCCCTCAAGCGTTTCCAGGTGCTGGGCGAACGCTCCTGCGGGACAAATTTCATGGACGTTCTGCTGGCCCGCAATACCGGGCTGGAGCGGACGCGGGACTATGGCTGGAAGCATTCCTTCCCGCAGTTCAGTTCGGTCCTGCGCGACGACCTGCTGGTCATCTGCTTCCGCGACCCCGAGACCTGGCTGCGCAGCATGTATGCGAAACCCTGGCATGTACCGGATGCCCGCGTGAACGTGACATTTTCCGAATTCCTGCGCGCACCTTGGGAAACCGTCATGGACATGCCCGGCGCGATGAATGCCGTCGGCCGGCGGCGATCGCTGGGCCTGCCGGTCCAGGGCGACCGTCACCCGATCACCGGTCTTCCGCCCGCGAACCCGGTCCAGTTGCGCAATCTGAAAAACGCGGCCTTCCTTGGCGTGCTTGAGCGCAGATGCAACGTCGTCCTGATCCGGCACGAAGACCTCACCCGCCAGCCCCAGGACACAGTCGGCCAGATTTGCGACCTGTTTGGCATCGCGATGAACCAGGGCGAGTTCTTCGTCCCGGCCCGCAGGTTGGGCGAAATGACCCAGCGCAGCATCCAGGGCGACCGCCGCGATGCCACCGCCACCTATTCCGACTCCGACCGCGCCTTTGTCCGCGCCGAACTGGACCATGAGACTGAACAAAGGTTGGGCTATTCGTTCACTTGACAGGACCTGCCCTAGCCACTCGTCTTCCCGCCCAAGGCACCCCGCCGCACGTCGACATGCCGCAGCGCAACCTCCTCGCCGCTGGACGCACAGTGGACGTCCAGTTCAACCGGCGCCAAGTCGACATCACGGACAAAGATGACCGGACCAAGCCCAAGCCACCTACTCCCCATTGGCTGAGCACCATGTCGAACGGCTTCAGACCCCACCCCTTGTCGGTCAGGTGATACTCGCGCCCCGTGATCTTGCCTGCACCGGCACCGGCACGGGACTTCATCAATCCGGCAGCAACCAGACCGTTTGAAATACCAAGGCTTTGAGAGAACTGGGAATAGCGCACTTCGTCTCGGAACATCGCATCGCGCGGGATCAGAAGCGCCCGCCTTTCGCCGAACAGCTCCGATGAGTGTGCGGCAGAGCAATCCTGCCCCGATAAGTGTTACCAATCATCAGCCCACCAAGCCACCAGGGCTTGTTTGATGCAAGTTTCCACGGGCGATTCATGTTATTGAAAGACAGACCGCCGTAATTTTTGGCGAAAGTGGAGCCATAGTCGGCGCGATTGCCAAGGTACTGGCCCGCAATGGCGCGCGCCTTTGGTTGGGCGGAAGAAGCCAGAACTTTGGTGCCGCAAGGATATTCAACAACTGGGCCAAATATTAGAAACACCGAGCAAGGACCATAATTGCCGGTGAAAAAGTGGCAGCTCCTTCCAGTCGCCGCCATCCATATTCAAAGGAAAAGACTGCCCGAGGGCGGAAGATCATACCCTTCTCCGCGGGCTTTGTCATAAGCGCCGCGGAGTTCGTTAAGGGTTTTCTCCAGATCGGAGAGAGAGACCGAGAGATCCCCCGCATCCTCGTCGTCCTCATCCATCGCTTCGAGCTGGGCGCGTTCGGCGTCCGCCTGCCGACGGACGGCCTGGATCGCGACGATCAGGCTGGGAACACTAATCTCGATCATGGCTTTCTCCTGGCGCCCCGTCAGTTCTATTTGCTCAATTCCACTTCTCTGGCCACGCAGGCACGCGCCAGATTGTCAAGCGCGCCCCGCAAGGTATCAGGTGTGAGCTTACCACCGGTTGCAACTTCAATCTGATAGTGATGCGCATCCCTGCCGCGCTGCACGACCTTCAATGTCGCGGGTACGGGGGTGCCGCTTGGCATCTTGAAATACTTCCACAGGTAAGGTGGGGACATCGTGTCGCTTACGTCGTGAATGGACGTCCCGGCGCCCTCAGCGATCGTTCCACCCCGTATTGCCCAGTCCTGGCGAGATCGGATTTCGGTTTTCTTGCTGCCATCGGAGCCTTTTACGTTAACCGTCCAGCTGCGCTTTTCAATATCGCCGTCCAGGACGCCTTGAAAATACTCGCCTGCGTATAATTTCCAACTCGCCAGGTCCATCGACGACTTGTTCACCGCACGGAAATAGTCTTTGTCCAAGTTTGCCATGTCAGTCCTCCTGTCGTAATGCAATCGAACTTTATCTTTGAGATTAGCAGGTGCTAGGATTCTCGCAAGGGATCTGCAATCAGGCCGTGTCGGGAACGCGCTCTTTCAGCGCCGACTTAAAGTGGGAAGCGGTGGCGTAGATAGCCGAGTAAGATTATCATTCGGTCCGCGAAACAAAGTCCGGCCCGACAACCTTCCTGACAGGGCGGCTCCAACAACCTGAAACGAAGAAATCAGGCTATCCCGGCGCGGACGGAAGACGTTTTCGTCACCGCAAAGGATGCCGTGGGTACCGCGCCATCGCCTTCCCGGTTCTGACCGCAACTCACTGGGGCGCGCTCATGGTTGAACTCGGGCTGCCGTGCCGCGGTGAACTCAGCCCCGCAAACGGCGCAGCATTCGCCCTACCCTTCCAGAATTCGCAATTTCACTTGCGGCGGCGTCTCGGGCTGCGCGCCAAACCACTCGGGGACCGCTTCATCTCGCCACCAAGGCGTACTACATCGCCTTTGACTGGTTCACGTTCTGGTTCGCAAACGTCAGCACAGCGTTTCGTTAACCGAATGTATTTACTGTCGTCTCTGGGGATGGTGGCGGACAGTGAGGGACTGACCATTTTAGGTGAAATCAAATACTTAGGTTGGAAACCGTCTCATGCGACAAACATTTCCGATCAATAGGTTAGCACAATCGGTGGAAAACAGGTGGAACGCCTCTCTGGCGATGCGGATAGTGCCACATCTGCGGAGAGCAAGCAGCGCTCTAGACTGCCGGGTGGCGAGCGATGCACGTAGTCAACGTGCATCCATTCGCCAAACGGATCAGCTTCCTCTTCGAGCCTGATGAAGCTTGGCCACGATGTCCGCCAACTGGTAAGGCTTTTCCACGATCGGCGCGTCCCGCATGTGATTGGGAAGGTCGACGCGAGCGCCATAACCCGTCGCGAAAACGAAGGGAATGCCAAGCGCGAGCAGTTCCTCCGCGATGGGCAAAGAGCTGTCATGCCCAAGGTTGAGGTCGAGGACTGCGAGATCAGGCGGGTCCTGCTGGATCAGGCGGATACCCGTCGAAACATTGCTGGCGATGCCGGTAACCTGCATTCCATGGCCGACCAGATCCGCCTCCAACGACATCGCTATCAACGCCTGGTCCTCGACGATAAGCACGCGGGCACCGTCGAGGGATACCGTGGACGGCGACTGCTTCGTGGCTGCGGAGGTGGGGCGAACCACGTCTTCACCGCCCTCGATCGTGCTGATGAAACGGGCGGGCAGCACGAATTCAGCGGCGAGGCCATCGCTTTGAAATTCAAGTCGGCTGGATCCACCCAGATCCAGGGGCAGAGCGCGCTCCAGAAGTTCCGAGCCAAAACCGCTGCGGCTTGGTTTCCCAGTGATCGTCACCCCTGACTCGGTCCACTGAATTACGCAGTCTCCTTCCGCGGCTACCCGCCACGACACGGCCAGCCTTCCCCCTTGTGACAATGCTCCGTATTTGACGGCGTTGGTCGTCATCTCATGCAACACCAGTGCCATAATCGAATAGGCACGGCTCTCAAGCTCGACTGAAGGTCCCGAAATATCGACCTGGTCGTCTTCTGCCAGATAAGGTCCCAACTCGCTAACCACCAGATCGCCCAGTCGCCCGGAACTGCCGTCTCGTCCCACCTCGTCGTGTGCCGCAGACAGAGCCTGGATACGTCCGTTCAGGCTCTCGACAAAGTTGGCCAGCGGCACGCCCTCTCTGTTGGGACGGTTAACCAGGGACTTGATCAGCGCCAGAATGTTTTTGACGCGATGGTTCAGTTCCTGATTGAGCACGTTCTGGTGCGTTGCCGCTCGTGCGCGCTCCTCCGACAGAAGCTCGCTGCTCATCAACATCACCTCTACCACCGAACTGCGGAGTGCCTCGGCGAACCGTAGATCGTTTTCAGACCATGGCGTCGACGTGCCGCGGACCGTCTCTTTCCAGATAGCAAAGCTCTTTCTGGGGGTCAGCCGGTCGCCGAGAGGGCCGCTTTCATAGGTCTTTGTGGGGTCTCCAGCCCAGTTGACGGTCTGAACGACCTCACGCCGGAAGAAGATCAGTGCATTCTCCGATCGCTGAGACAACGGCACGGCAAGCGCACCCGCGAACCCCGCCGTCAGTTCGTCAGCATCCGGAAGCGTCACACCAAGATGGGAGTTGCTGAAAATCTGACCACGGAAGCGTTCATCAATGTGGCGGAGCAGTGGCCGGACCTGCGCGAGGGTCGGAGCATAGCCAAGGGGCGTCCACTCGCCATCGAAATAAAGCGCCAGCCCGTCGGCTTCGATGATCCCGGCAAGATCGGTCAGGCGGTTGCTCAAGGCGGATGCGACGTCTGCGCCGCGACTTGCGTCCTTCAGCAGTCGATCAATGGTCTGGCGCGCCTCCCGCTCAAGGTGTCGTGCTTGTCGACGGGTCAGTGCATCCAGATGCATCGAGAAGAACTCGCCGATCATCTCGGCAGCACCACGCTCTGCCATCCCAAGCACTTTGGGAGTGTAGTGATGACACGCGATCATCCCCCACAGCGCTCCGTTAATGATGACCGAAACGGACATGGACGCGGCGACGCCCATGTTGCGCAAATACTCGCAATGGATGGGTGATACGCTGCGCAGATGGGCATACGACAGGTCAAGCGGCTGCTCGTCATCACTGAATTCACCGACAAGGCGAACGGTCTCACAGGACGCGTTGCCAATCACACGGATTGGATGACGCAAGTAAAGCGCGCGTGCCTGTTGCGGGATATCAGATGCCGGGAAATACTGGCCAAGAAAGCTTTCAAGATGATCCTGCTTGGCCTCGCTGACGACCTTTCCCGAACCGTCGGGGCCCAGCTCGTAGATCATTACCCGATCATAACCGATCTGGGCCTGGATCAATGCCGCAGCCATCTCGACTAGCGTGGTCGGGTCCTGCAAACCTCGTAGGCGCGATCTGATGATGCGTGAAAGGCCGAAGATCTCCCCTACGTTGTCAGTCGCCGGTTCAAACTCGATGATCGCTCGTCCGTTGAAACGATGCGCACTAACATCGAAAAGGCGGTCATGGATACGCATCCCGAAGATCAGGCTCGGCTGCGGCCGCGAGCCCGAGATCGCCAGCGAGTTCAGGAGGCGGTGAGCGTTCTCATGTCCGATGATCTCTGAAAGATCCCGACCAGCGGGCTGACACGGCAAGCCCAACATCTCGGCCACATTCTGGGAATGCCAAATTATCCGACGGCCTGCGTTGTCGCATGCCAAGAGGCAGCCATGCGGTTGGATGGTGCCGGGAATATGGATGGGTTCCCTATCGCAATTGCTTAGATCGATAGGCTTTCCAGCAAGCGTAGCGTCGAAGGCAGGGTTTTTTTTCATTACCTATGCATCCACCCCGAATGCCTGCAAGGCAACCAGGAAAACGCGCCGGCCCTCGGTGACGACACGTTCATGCGCAACGTCCTGAACCTCGAGCCACTGCAGAAACCTCGGCCAACGATCGCTTTCTGACGCTTGCCGAGACAGATGGCGAGCCCCGAACGTTTGGTCGAAACCCAAATGCGCGGCCCTTCTGGAGATCAGACGTGCTCCAACGGCAGAACCTTCAGCAACATAGAGCGCGGCCACCCGTGCTTCATGTGTTTCGACAGCAATTGGTGGCATCTCTGAACGGGCCTTTATGCCCAGGTCTGCGAGATCGCGCCTCAGGTCGGCAAGAAGCTGAAGTGCCGGGAACGCTCCCGTTGCAAGGGGCCCCTCGAGCGCGCCGCGAAATTGAAGCGTGCCGACAAGGTATCGCGCATAGTCCTCGCGCCGGCTCAGTGGTCCGATGCTCTCATCCAGTGCATCGTGCAGATCCCGCGTGCCGTGGTAGAGCTCGCGACGAAGGCTGTTGGTTGTCATGAATGTTGCTGTCTTCAAGGGTAGCCATGAGTGCTACGAATCCGCCGGCGCCGCAAGAGAGGGCCAACCGATCCTTTCGAGACGTGCGACTTGATTTGGATGACCTCGGACTTCACGCCCTGTTTGGGCATAATCGGTAATGGGGAGAAGATGACATGCGCGGCGCTAGGGCATCCCCATTGAAGCCGTCGCCTCGATGGGAGCGAAGCGGACAAAGCCGACAGTCGCCCAAGTCTTTTCGAGGCGTTTGCGAAGGGGCGATGTGAACGCTTTTCCAGCGGACCTCAAATTGCCATCGCCCCCAGCATCGTCATGTTTTGTTTCGGGGTTACGGCGTGACGATGTTGAACCAGAACTCGAACTTGTCGAGATACGAGACCAACTCGGTCAGCTTGGCCTGATCGCCCGTGACCTTGACCTCGCCCGAGGAGGTCGCCTGATCCAGGGTTTCCTCGCCCAGCATGATCTTGTTCAGGGCCGAACGCGGCAGGGTCACCGTCGCGGCGGCATCGTCGGCCTGAATATCCTTGGTGTGGTTCAGGACGCCGTTTTCCAGCTGCACAAGATACTTGCCGTCTTCGCCGAAGTCGAAGTTCAGCTTCATCGCGGCATCACCCGCTTTCGCGGCATCAAGACGGACACCGGCATAGTCGAAGATCATCTCAAGCGACATGGCCTCGATCGTGTCGGGGCTGGCGGTGTTCGGGGTCGGCAGTTCAGCCACGCCCTTGCGCAGTTCCTGCGCGCCCGACAGGTAGAAGTTGCGCCACGGGCCGGATTCGGCCTGATAGCCCAGCTGTTCCAGAGCGTCCGCGGTCAGGTCCTTGGCCGGCTGGTTGTCGGGATCGGCAAAGACGACCTTGTTCATGACCTCGGCGACCCAGCGATAGTTGCCGGCGTCGAAGTCCTTCTTCGCCTTTTCCATCACGGCATCGGCGCCGCCCATGTATTCCACGAACTTCTTGGCGCCATCGACCGGCTGCAATTCGTGCAGGGTCGAGGGGTTTCCGTCGAACCAGCCCAGATACAGCACATAGGTCGCGGCGACGTCGTGATAGATCGAGCCGTAATAGCCGCGGCTGGCCCAGAACTTGTCAAGCGCCGGCGGCAGTTTGAAGTTCTCGGCGATCTCGCGCATGGTCATGCCCTTGTTGACCATGTTGAGCGTGCTGTCGTTGATGTAGCGATACAGGTCGCGCTGCTTCTCAAGCAGTTCGACGACCTTGTCGTTGCCCCAGGTCGGCCAGTGGTGCTGCGCAAAGACGACCTCGGCCTTGTCGCCCCACATGACCAGCGCTTCGTTCAGGTATTTCGACCACGGCAGCGGTTCGCGGATCTTGGCGCCACGCAGCGAATAGGTGTTGTGCAGCGTGTGGGTCGCGTCCTCGGAAGCTTCGATGGCCTTGTATTCCTCGACATACCACAGCATTTCCGAAGGCGCTTCCGAACCCGGCGCCATCAGGAATTCATAGGTGCGGCCGTCGATGGTTTCCTTCTGGCCGGTCTTGGTGATGATGTCGGTCGGCGGGATCAGCGTGACGGTCCCGGCCGAAGTCGTGGTGCCCAGGCCAGCGCCGACCTGACCTTTTTCATCGGGGGGCAGAAGGTTGCCATACATATAGCTGGCGCGGCGGCTCATCGCGTTGCCGGCAAAGACGTTCTCGGCAACGGCTGCTTCAAGGAAGCCCTCGGGCGCATAGATCTTGACCGCGCCGGATTTGACATCATCCTCGTTCACGACGCCGCGGACGCCGCCATAATGGTCGACGTGGCTGTGCGTATAGATGACCGCCTTGACCGGTTTCTTGCCGCGATGCTGGTAATAAAGGTCCAGCGCGACCTTGGCGGTTTCGGCCGAAACCAGCGGGTCGACGATGGTGATGCCCTCATCACCCTCGATGATCGTCATGTTCGACAGGTCAAGGTTGCGGACCTGATAGATCCCGTCCTTCACAACCTCGAACAGGCCGCTGATATTGATCAGCTGCGACTGACGCCAAAGGCTGGGGTTGACCGAGGCAGGTGCTTCCGCACCTTCCTTGATGAAGCCGTATTTGCCCGGGTCCCAGATCAACGCACCATCCGCCATCTTGATCATTTCAGGCGGCAGATCGGCCAGCTTGCCTTTGTTGGCATCCTCGAAATCCGTCTTGTCGTCGAACGGAAGGTAATCGAGCAGCTTCGCATTTTCGGCGATGGTGGCTTGGCTTGCATCCTTGCGCGGATCGTCCTGCGCAAAGGCGGGAAGCGCAAGGATCGCAACCAGCGCGGCAGAAGTCATCAAGCGTCTTGGAATAGGCATTTGTTTCACCTGCATTTTTCGTTTTACGCGCGTCGCAGGTCGGAACAGGCCATTGTGCGAAGTAGATGCAAGTAACGCCCGATCCGCGACCACTCCCCTTGACGACCAACTTCGATTCGATCTGTGGTTGAGGTGAACTTAGCGTCTACGGAAGCGAGCAGAAAATTCATTTGAGGGGTTTTGGTTGGCATCGCCGGATTTATTTTCTGACCGCATCACTTTGGCCGAAGCACTTTCGCGCCTTGCGATGAGGGGCTGGTTTGCGCAACGCTCTCATGAGTTTCGCAAGATGATTGCCGAAATCGCGCGACTTCGGACGTTTGAGCCGGGCGAACCGCTTTACTTGTTGGGTGACGCGCCGAACGGTGTCTTCGGTCTTGTCGCTGGAGCTTTGGACGTGTCCATTCCCCGCGCTGACGGCAATGACTTTACCTTTCACCGTGCTGAACCGGGATTTTGGGTAGGGGATCTCGCACTGATGTCTTCGGCAAAACGGCTGGTCTCCGTTCATGCGGCGACCAGAACCATCGTTGTCGAAATCGGTTCGGACGACCTGCGCGAGCTTGCCGAGCGAGAGCCGAGTGTCGTCCGCGATTTCTATGCCCTGACATATGAGAACTTCGCCACGACCTTTTTCCTCCTGGCCAATGTCTCGATTGCTTCATCGGAATCACGCGTCGCCTTGCGCCTGTTGATGCAATTAGAGCAAGCGCCAGAGCCCGAGGGCTGGATTCACCTGTCGCAAACAAAGCTCGGAGAACTTGTCGCGCTATCACAACCGACGTTGCAACGGGTTTTGAAACGCCTTTACGACCTCAACTGTCTGGAACTTGGCTATGGCCGTATTCGAGTTACAGATCGAAAGAAGCTGCTTTCGCTATGTGGTGAGAATGCGGTTCTTCACCATCCGCCGGAGACAAGCTGACAGCCAAGACCTCCCAGGGACGAGATCGTTACCCAATGCTGGGTCAGCAGTTGCCTTCGGTCCGGCGAACATCGTGCCGTCCGGCCCTCGCCGCCCTTGCCGAACGTCCGGTAAGGGCTCGAAGCGACAAGCCTAGCTGTACCTCAGCACGGTTCTCTGAGAAGTTCCAGCGAAGGAAACCGGTCGAAGAACTCGGCCGCAATGCGGGGATGCATGACGTAGACCGCCATGACGTCTTGGATCCCTGCCATACCTGCACCGTGGATCGCGTAGCCTTCCTGACCCGCGTGCTGCGACAGCCAGGCATGCATCTCGTCCAGCATTTTCCCGAAACCCGAGCCGGGGATATAGAAGAGAAGGCGCACGGGAAAGGACCGCGCATCTCTCTTGGCTCTGGAACTTGATCGTCTGCTCATGGGGTCCTGCCGCCAAATCGCTTATTCAGGAAGAAGGCGATCAGAATAGGCGTCACGGCGACAAACCCGTTTCAAGCCACGCCTCTTACGAACACCCCTACAGCTTCCAGCGCTTCGATGAAGGCATCCCGCGCCTCCTCGGGATCAATTTCACCCTTGCTCAACTGCAGCACTGCCAAGGCGGCGGCCTGAAATGTGGGTTGTTCTGGCTGGCAATGCCTCATCAGTGCTGTCCCCATCCCTAAAGCATCGTTGACGATGCGGAAGTTGCCCGCAGTCTCCTCATAGCTCACGGGGCGGATTGTCCGAGCATTACTCATCACACGTCCACCAACTGTAGAGCGCCGTCTGGAAGAGGGCGCTGAAGGTGCTTCGCAATCTCCCACGGCGCGTACATCCAGGCTTCCCATTCGCCTGGCGTCCGCAGGATCACCGGCATGGCTTTAGGGTGGATGACCCCAACTTCGGCATTGGGCTGGCAGGTCAGGAAGCCGAACAGATCATCAGTCGTTTCATCATCCTTGACCTTGCGGATGCTGGTCCAGCCGCGCGTTTCGATGCCCGCGAAAAACATCGGCGCTCCGTCGACAGGTGCAAACCAGACTGGCCGCTTGTCAGCGCCGGGCTCGCTGAAGCGGTCGACCGGCACCAGGCAGCGGTGCTCTGGCCCCAGCCAGCGCCGCCAGTGCGGGCTAGCAACATTCCTGATGTTTGTCACCCCGCTGTCCCGGCCGCTCTTGCTGTGGAACTGTGGCGGGCTTGGCATGCCCCAGCGCGCCTTGACCAGATCCCAGCCTTCGCCCTCACCGTGCCGGATGATCGGCGCCAGGCGGTCGGGATAAATGTCGCCCGGTTCCAGGTTCACGGCGCGATCCGAAAGGCGCGAGAACAGCCGGCGCATCAATTCCTGAGGGGTGCTGCTGTGGTAGAGGTTGCACATGTGGTCAGGTCTTTTCGTTTTGCCAGATCCATTTCGTAATCTGACGAACCGGGCGCCGGACGGTCAAGCCTTCGGCCAGTTCCCGCGCGCTCGGCAGGCTCCATTGGATGTCGAGATATTCCGAGGTCTTACACTGGCCGCACTTGAAGGGAGGAAGGTGGGCCTGATGATACGGCCCGACCACCTTCATCAGGTCCGTCGCCCAGTACCGCGCCGTGCGCTTGCACATCGTGCATCGGACCGTGAGCAACATCCCTTTCTCCGCCTGCTGATAGAGCATCGGGTTACGGAAGGGGTTCGAGGAAAAACGTTTCGGGGGCATGGGCGAGCAGTGAGAACAACAAGAGAACAAACTAGACCCGCGCGCTGCCAGAGTCGAGATTGCAGACCGCGAAGCGGATCCCGTGTTTTTTCTCCCATAGCGAAGGGTTAGGAGTAGACTCATTCGGGATGGCGGTAGTCTCTGCGATGGCAGTTACTGCGAGCCAATCGGAGGCAGAAAGGGAGGTTGCCATGGCGAGTGACGTAGCGATGCCGGATATCTTGGAGTGCACCCCCGCCGTGCCAAGTCCCCCCCAAGAGACAGGGGGAAATTGTGGACTTCAACGTTGCCGAAAGTGTACCGACACTGCTGCAGCATGCGAGAGCCCTCGGCCTTGACGAGGACGCCGCAGAGGAACTTGTTGCCCGTGCGCTGACTTGCGCAATCGAGTACGCAGATCAATTCGAACCTAAGATCGGGTTGGAAAACTGGCTGATATTTATCACCGACATGGTCGCGTGCGAGGTTGTGGGCCAGCCAAAGAAGCACGGCTGAAACGCAAAAAGACCCCCGCCTCGGGACGACCGAGGCGGGGGAAATGTTTAGAGGAGCCGGGCAATCTGTTCGCGATTGCTGATCAGCAGCTCCTGCGCGGCCGTTCCGCCGGCCGAGCTGACCGTATAGGTCAACCTGACCTCTTCGAACTGGAAGCCTTGGAAGGTCTCGCGGATCTCGGCCGTGTCATTGATGCTCATCACGAACGCGCCGCGGATCTGCGCCAGGCGCTCGGCCATCTCCTGGAAGTCGGCGCGGGCGAACATGCCTTTTCCGTAATCCGTCTCTCCCCCGAAATACGGCGGGTCGAGATAGAAGAGCGTCTCCGCGCTGTCGTAGCGTTCGATCAGCTCGCGCCAGTCCAGGCATTCCAGCACGACGCCATCGAGCCGCTCGCGCGCCTCTTCGAGGATGACCTCGAGCCGCGCCATCGAGAAGCGTGGCCCCGAGGTCGGCGAGACGCCGAAGACGCCATTGACCTTGCCGCCGAAGGACAGGCGTTGCAGGTACAGGAACCGGGCCGCGCGCTCCAGGTCGGTCAGGGTGCGTGGATCCGTCACCCGCAGCCGATCGAACTCCTTGCGGCTGGAGATCTGGAACTTCATCACCTCCATGAATTGCGGGTAATGCCGCTGCAGAATCCGGAAGAGATTGATGATCTCACCGTTGAGATCGTTGGCGACTTCCAGGCGCGGCTTGAAGCGCCGGCGCAGAAAGACACCGCCCATGCCGACGAATGGCTCGGCATAGGTGCGGTGATCCAAGGCCTCGACCCTCTGGATGATGCGGCCATGCAACTGCTTCTTGCCACCGAGCCAAGGGGCGATCGGCGCGGCAGGTTTTACTTGCTCCAAAATATGATTCTCACTTACGCGGCCCCTGCCCTCGCGAGGGGTGCAGGCGACCATAAGTGCATTCTGGTCGGGGCGGTCTTCACTCCAATGGTGCCGCTTGGATCGAGCTGTTGACGCAGACCGATCCCCTGCCGCACGCGGCAGGACGTATTATCTAGCGATCGAGCGGAAGGTTGCGGCGGATCGCTTCCCCGATCTTCACCCCAGCGTCGATGGCCGACCTGCCGTCTTCGACGGCCTGGGCGATCTGCCCTTCCTTGGCCGGGTTCAGCGTGTAGGGGCGCGGGATGCCTCCACCCAAGCCGGCACGCTGCTGGGCCACGATCAGGGCGTAGATCGGCGCCAGGGCGATCATGAAGCTGTGGATCTGCTCGGGGGTCCAGCCGCACAGCGCTCCGAGGAGCGTGGACAGCGCCGCCGCGATCGGCTCATTGCCCGCTTCCGTGAAGGCCCTGACGATCACGTCGATCAGGGTCAGGGTCGCGGGCAGGATGCCCAGCCAGAAACTACGGGTTTTTCCGATGAAGATCGGAACGATGGTCTTGATCGAATCCATGTTCGAAGTCCTTTTTCGATTTCTGAAGGATTGTCCGTGCCCGCTGCCGGGCCGCGTCGTCATCGACCACGCGCGGCAGAACCGGTGACAGGACGGGCGGAAAGATCAGGCGTTGAGCGCGGCCCATGTCTTGGGGCCGATGATCCCGTCGGCGACGAGCCCACGGGATTTCTGGAAAGCGATCACCGCAGCGCGGGTGCCGGCACCGAAGATCCCGTCGACCCCATTGGGATCAAAGCCCAGAAGCAGCAGCCGCTCTTGGGCCTGGCGCACGGCGGGGTTGCGGCTGCCCAAGCCGATCTTGGGATAGACGGGGGCACGCGTGTCGGGGATCGTCTGCCAGCGCTTGTAGGCGGCCTCCAGGCGGGTGTGGTAGCCGTTGGCGGCATAGCCCGCGCCATTGTAGCCGCGCGCGAAGCCGGACCAGTCATGGCGGCGCAGGTCATCGTCCAACGCCTCCGAGCTGATGAAGCTGACCATCGCCTCAAGGCCCGCGACCTCGCGCTCGCAGAAGGCCTCGACCATGTCGCCGGCCGAGGCATAGCCCGCGGCGCGGTGGTTGAACCCCATGATCTGGCCGAGACCCCAGCTGGCCGAGCGCAGCGCCGCCGCGGCATCGATCTTGATGGCCGTCGCCAGCCGCGGATAGCTGTCCGCCGGATAGGCGCCCGCGCGCCATTTCGGATAGGCCAGCCCCTGGGCTTCTGCCACGGTGCGCTTTGGCCCCTGCCCCAGCTCACGATAAAACACATGCGGCTCGAACAGCATCTTCGGCCGATACTGCTTGTCGAATCCGCCGCCCGATGTCTCGACCTCGATCACGGCACGGATCTCATCTTCTCCGACGCCGATCACCCGGCCGACACGAGCCACATCGATATCGGTGAGCGGCCTTGCGGCGCCCTTGAACCCGGCTGGGTACATGCGGTTCTCCAAATGAAAAAGGCCCGCTCAAGGGCGGGCCGAAAGGTGATTGAACTTTGCAGTCGGATGCTTAGGTTGCGCGCCAGTCCCGGCCCGTCGTCCGAGCGGGTTCGTGATCAGGCCGGGTGCGGGAGTAGGCGCCCCACCCGGCCGTCGAAAGAAAGAGGAACCATCGGCATTGGCGTGATCAATCCGGCAGCGGATCCGGGTTGGGCAGGGTGATCCGGACAGCAAAGACCGACGGTCGCCACATGATGAAGTTGGTCAGCGCACTGAAAGCCCGCGGCCGGCTGGGGCTGGCGACCGCGATCGAGAGGAGCATCGAGGCCGATCAAGAACAGGTGCCTTTGACGGAGGAAAAGGAACCCCGCACTGGCACTTGAACGCTACTGGGTGTTCAGGCCAAGGAACCTGGTTCCCGAAACCGTGATCATTTTTTGTTTATGGCAGCGCCTGGAACAGCCACCACTTTCGCCGGTTAATCAGCGCAACCTTGATGGAGGACACCATGAACAGCGACATCATCAAAGGCAAATGGGACCAACTCAAAGGCTCCGTTAAGCAAAAATGGGGCGAGCTGACCGACGATGACATGACCCAGATCGAAGGCGATGCCGACAAGCTTTCGGGAAAGCTGCAGGAGCGCTACGGCTGGGCGAAGGAAGACGCCGATCGCCATGTGACCGATTTTTTCCGTGATGACAGCGATCGCGTGTAACAACGCGATCAATGGTTGAAGTGCGCAAGCCCCGGAGGGACCATCCCTCCGGGGCTGTTCATTTGTGCGCGCTCGCCATGTCGCATACGAAATCAGCTCACGGACCTGGCCGCGGCAGCAGCGAATAGGTGACCACGTCGGTGCGATCGAAGACGCGCCGACCGTCACAGTCATATTCGAGCGCGACGAAGAGCTCGATCCGGCCCGGCCGCAGCGTGTCCGGCGGCACCAGCTTGATGCGCAGACGGGCAGTTTCCTCACCGATCTGGCGGGACGGCATCACAGCCGAGCCCGGTGTGGTGACCCCACCAGCCTCGGTAAACAGGCTTTGGCCGCCGATCAGGACGCATTTCGCGCCGAGCTCGGTCCGCTCCAGCACAAGGTTCAGGATCACGGCCTCGCCGACATGGACCGGCTCGGTGACATAGCTGAGCCCGGGCGTTTGGCGGATGACGCGATTGTCGCCGGTCGCGGTGGAAAGTTCGACGCGCAGCGCGGACACTTCCTGCTGCAGTGCCATCAGGGTCGCCGGGCTGGACCAGACCGCACGCGCATTGTCCCAGAACGGCGTGAAGATCGCCAACAGGATGGCCCCGACAACCCAGAAGGCGATCCCGGTCAGCCAGATCCAGAGGCGATCGAGAAAGAACTGGCGTGTGGGCACCAGACGCGGTCCCTTGCTCTCGATGGTCTGGGTCATCGATCGGCGTCTCCTTCCGCGCCCCGGTCATGCAGCGGGCATCCCTTGACCAGCCAGTCCGGCCAGCGCTCGTTGTCGACCGCCTCTCCGTCCCTGACCGTGCAGCTGCAGCCATGCTGGATGGCGATCCACTCGCCCGGGGCGACCTCGCGGCCGGCTTCATCGCGAAACGTCATGCGACCGATGCCCCTGTGATGCGGGCCACGACGGTGGCGCGGGTTGCGGCAAGGCAGACGATCCGCTCCAGCGCGGCGGTGACTTCGACCGTCGCGCCGACCTGGGTGACGGTGACGGGCTGGATCCCCGCCCAGTCCGAGA
>NZ_JBMSED010000024.1:0-22462 GCF_049446195.1 Paracoccus sp. KR1-242 | reverse complement strand
CAACCTGAAGTTCGAAGTCGAACTGATCGCCCCGATCGCGATGGAAGAGAAGCTGCGCTTCGCCATCCGTGAAGGCGGCCGCACCGTCGGCGCAGGCGTCGTCTCGAAAATCCTGAAGTAATTCGGGCAAGACCATCGTCGGGTGATCCCCTTGGGGATATCGCGACGAGAAGGCCGCTCCCTTGGGGGCGGCCTTTTTTCATGTCCGGATCGCGCCGATTCGCGACAAAACGCCAAGGATCGGCGGCCATTCGTGCTAGGTTTGCTT
The DNA here is from genome assembly GCF_049446195.1 of Paracoccus sp. KR1-242. Classification (NCBI taxonomy): domain Bacteria; kingdom Pseudomonadati; phylum Pseudomonadota; class Alphaproteobacteria; order Rhodobacterales; family Paracoccaceae; genus Paracoccus; species Paracoccus sp. KR1-242. Next base: position 22,194 of record NZ_JBMSED010000024.1, on the reverse strand, counting down.
CGGCCCCAGGGAGGAACCTCATGACCGAACGCAGGAAGGCTTCCGATTTTCACCCCCGCATTCTGGAAATCTTTGACGGCTATGTGCATGGCCGGATCAGCAAGCGCGACTTCATGGCACAGGCCGCGCAGTTCGCGACCGCCGGGATGACCGCTGCCGCGAACTTCGAGGCATTGAAGCCAGATTACGCGCTGGCCCAGCAGGTGCCGCCTGATGATCCCGCGATCCGAACCGAGACCGCGAGCTTTGACAGCCTCGAAGGGAACGGCACCATTTCGGGCCTGATGGCGCGTCCGGTCGCGGCGCAAGGCAAGCTGCCCGCAGTGCTGGTCGTGCATGAGAATCGCGGGCTGAACCCCTATGTCCAGGATGTCGTCCGGCGGGTGGGCAAGGCAGGCTATCTGGCCTTTGGGCCGGACGGCCTCAGTTCGATCGGGGGCTATCCCGGCAATGACGAGAAGGGGCGCGAGATGCAGGCGAGCCTTGATCCCGCGAAGCTGATGGAGGATTTCTTCGCCGGCTACGAGTTCCTGCGCGATCACCCGGATTCGACTGGCAAGGTCGGCTGCGTGGGCTTCTGCTATGGCGGGGGCGTCTGCAATGCGCTGGCGGTCGCCTATCCCGATCTTTCGGCCTCGGTGCCATTCTATGGCCGTCAGCCCCGCGCCGAGGAGGTGCCGCAGATCAAGGCTCCGCTGCTGATCCATTACGCCGAAAAGGACGAACGCGTGAATGCCGGCTGGCCGGATTACGAAGCGGCGCTGAAGGCCAATGGCAAGGAATACCAGGCGTTCATCTATCCCGGCACCCAGCACGGTTTCCACAATGACACCACGCCGCGTTATGACGAGGCGGCGGCCAAGCTGGCCTGGGACCGGACGCTGGCCTTTTTCGCCGAAAAGCTTGGCAGCTGACAGGTTCTGTCAGCACGACCTTGCCAGACTGGGTCATGCCGGGCGCGATGCCCGGCGCGGTCCGGGAGATTTGCAATGAAGACCTATCACGGTTCCTGCTTTTGCGGCGCGGTCCGCTTTGAAGCTGATGGCGACCTTTCGCAGGGCACGATGCGCTGCAACTGCCGCTTTTGCCGCAAGATGCGCTATTGGGAGATGCGCCTGCCCGACGCTGCCGGTTTTCGCGTCACCGAAGGCCGCGAGCGACTGGCCGATACCCCGCGCAGCCAGCAGGACGGCGTGGACATGCACCACCTGTTCTGCGCCACCTGTGGTACCCGGCTTTGGACGCAGGGGAACCTGCCCCAGATGGACGGTGCCTTCGTCATGGTCTGCATCAACGCGCTGGATGACGTGACCGAGGCCGAACTGATCGCCGCGCCGGTCTTTTATGCCGACGGGGCGCATGACGCCTGGTGGAACCCCGCGCCCGAGTCGCGTCACCTGTAACGCGGCGCAGCAAGCGAACGCGTACTGGGCCTTGCCATTGCCGCCCCAGCCATGAGACGGTGCGCCGGGGCCCGCGCGCCGCCCCGCCACAAATCCACGAGGTCCAACATGTTCAGCTGGTTCGAGAGCCGGCTTGATCCTTATCCTGCCGATCCGCCACGGATGCCCCCGAAGGGACTGTGGCGTTTCATCCTGCATTTCTCGCGCGGGGCGCTTGGCTATATGCTGGTCATGTCGGCCTGCTCGGCCCTGATCGCCGTGCTGGAGGTGGTGCTGTTCGGCTATCTGGGCGACCTTGTCGACCGGCTGGCCAATACCGACCGCGCCGCCTTCTGGCAGGTCGAGGGCGGGCGGCTGATGCTGATGGCGGCGATCCTGGTGATCGGGCTGCCGCTTTTGCAGATCATCTTCTCGCTTCTGATGCATCAGACGCTGATGGGAAACCTGCCGCAAAGGATTCGCTGGCAGGCACACCGCTATCTGCTGCGCCAATCGATGAGCTATTTCCAGGACGAGTTCGCCGGGCGCATCGCCACCAAGCTGATGCAGACCGCGCTGGCCGTGCGCGAAGTCGCGATGAAGTTCCTGGATGTGCTGGTCTATGTCGGAGTCTATTTCCTGGGAGCGCTGGTGCTGGCCGCCTCGACCGACGGCTGGCTGGCGCTGCCGTTCCTGGCCTGGGGCGTGCTTTACGGGCTGCTTCTGTGGTGGCTGGTCCCGCGGATCGGTCGCATCAGCGAGGCGCAGGCAGATGCCCGCGCAGTGATGACCGGGCGCGTGGTCGACAGCTATACCAACATCTCGACGGTCAAGCTGTTCTCGCACTCCTCACGCGAAGAGGCCTATGTCCGCGACAGCATGGACGGCTTCCTGCGGACGGTGCATTCGCAGATGCGGCTGGCGTCGATCCAGAACATTCTGCTGGCCTCGCTGAACTCGGGCCTGACCTTCGCCGTTACCGCGCTGGGGATCTGGCTTTGGACCCAGGGCCGGATCGAGGTTGGCGCGGTCGCCATCGCGATCCCGCTGGCGCTGCGGCTGGGCAACATGTCGCACTGGATCATGTGGGAATTCGCAGGGCTGTTCGAGAATATCGGCACGGTCCGCGACGGCATAGGGTCCCTGTCGCTGCCGCGCATGGTCACCGATCAACCCGGTGCGAAGACGCTTGAGGTGCCGCGCGGCAAGGTCGAATTCCGCGACGTCACCTTCCGCTATGGCGATGCTGCGCCGGGCAAGGGCGGGGCGGTCCTGGACGACCTGACCCTGACGATTGCACCGGGCGAACGCATCGGACTTGTCGGAAGGTCGGGCGCGGGCAAGTCGACACTGGTGAACCTTCTGCTGCGCTTCCACGACCTGGAATCCGGGCGCATCATGATCGACGGTCAGGACATTTCGCAGGTCTCGCAGGAATCGCTGCGGGCAGCCATCGGCGTGGTCACGCAGGACACATCGCTGTTGCACCGCTCGATCCGCGACAACATCTCGTATGGACGCCCCGACGCGGGCGAGGACGAGGTGCTGCGCGCGGTCGAACAGGCCGAAGCGTCGGACTTTGTCGGTCTTCTGAACGATTCGAACGGCCGCCGGGGGCTGGATGCGCATGTGGGCGAACGGGGCGTGAAGCTGTCCGGCGGCCAGCGCCAGCGCGTTGCCATTGCCCGCGTGCTGTTGAAGGACGCGCCGATCCTGGTCCTGGACGAGGCGACGAGCGCACTGGACAGTGAGGTCGAGGCTGCGATCCAGGGTCAGCTTGAAACGCTGATGAACGGCAAGACCGTGATCGCGATCGCGCATCGCCTGTCCACCATCGCACGGATGGACCGGCTGGTGGTGATGGAGCGCGGCCGCATCGTCGAGCAGGGCTCGCACGACCAGCTTCTGGCGCAGGGCGGCATCTATGCCGGGCTTTGGTCGCGGCAATCGGGCGGCTTCCTGGAAAGCGACGAGGGACCGGTCCCCGGCCCGGAGGGGCGGGCGCAGTTGAACGCGTAGGTGTCATCCCTGCTCGCCCCTGACACGGGGCGGGCAGGGGCCTGGAAAGGTTCCGATCGGCACACAGCGCTTCAGAACCGGGTCGCTGCGCATGGGTACAGGTTGCCGGAGCGGGGCCATGTCATGGATGCGAGCTGATTCCGGGGATCGCCGCTTCCCCGTCAATGTCGGTTACCTGCCGGGCCGCTTCGACGATTGCTTTCATGCTGAGGCAAGCGGCATCGGCACACTCTGCCACCGCCGGGCCGAGATTGGCCTTGACGGCATTTTGCGAAGGCCATATTGGAGGCGTCGGCTTAGGGGTTTAGCTCAGTTGGTAGAGCATCGGTCTCCAAAACCGAGGGTCGTGGGTTCGAGTCCCCCAACCCCTGCCAGCCATCCTCCCATTGACATTCCGAACGCGCTCGGCTGGAACACGGCCCATGGCTTTGAGTATCCATCTGGGGGCGCACAAGACCGCCTCGACCCACCTTCAGTATTCGCTGCGACAGGTGCGCGACCGCTTGGCGCAGGCGGGATTGTTCTATGCTGATCCCGGAACGCTGCGCGATGTCCTGCCGCTGTCCCAAGCTCTGGCCCGCGGCGAGGGTTGCCCGGCCGAACTGAGTTGCCGCCGCCAGTTCCAGGCCGCGCGCGAGGGATTCGCCGACCTGCTGATTTCCGAGGAGAACATCCTGGGCGGGACCCACCGCTCCAAGATCTATTCGCAAAGGGGCACGCTTTATCCCCGCGCGCCACATCGGTTGCGGCGGGTGATCGACATGGCGGGGGGCGGACCCGCGACGCTGTATCTGGCCTTGCGCGATCCGGCGGGCTTCCACGTCTCGGCCTTCGCGCTGCAACTGAGCGAGGGGAACGAGATCGAACTTGATGCCTATATGGGCGGGCGCGATCCGGCCCGGGCGCCCTGGTCGGGGCTGGTCAAGCGATTGAAGCAGGTCGAGGGCGTCGGGCGGATCGTCGTCTGGCGCTATGAGGATTATGCCGCGCTGCGTCCCGAACTGCTTGCCCGGTTGTTGCCGGAAGGCATGGCCGGATCCGTCCCCGAGCCGGAACCGCGCAATGTCAGCATCACCCAGCCCGGCTATGACTGGTTCGTCGCACAGGCGATGGCCGACAACCAGGCGGACCTGCGCGACCTGTTCCGCCAGGCCCGCCAGAAGTTCCCGCGTCGCAAGGGCCATCCCCGGCTGCGCCTGCTGGACGAGGCCGCGCATGAGCGTTCGGCCGGGTGCTATCGCGCCGAGATCGAGGCGTTGGCGCGGATGCCGGGGGTCGAACTGCTGCTGCCTTGAGGGCATCGGCAGTTCCGGCTTGAAACTCGGGCGGGCAGGCGCTATCTGACGCGCTGCAAGACCGAAGGGATCAACATGGCCAACCCCGTTCAGTTCATCAGCCAGGTGCGCAGCGAAATCGGCAAGATCAGCTGGCCGACCCGGCGTGAGGTGATCACGACCACCATCATGGTCCTGATCATGGCGACGCTGGCCTCGATCTTCTTCTTCCTGATCGATCTGGCGATCAAGTCGGGGCTCTCGGGTATCCTGCACTTCGTCGGCAGCTGAGGTCTTGCATTGAAGGGCAGGGGACGCTATGTCCTTGCAACCTGCCCCGAGACGCGGCGTGCATCGATTCGGTCGTGCGCGCCGATTTCAATTTGGCCGGAAGGTCGTCCAGCCGGACGTCTGGCTGATAGGGCGGCATTGAATTGCAAGGGCTTGGCGCAAGCTGGCCTGGAATGAACAGGGGTCGATCGAAACATGGCAAAGCGTTGGTATTCGGTCAGCGTCCTGTCGAACTTCGAGAAGAAGGTCGCCGAGGCGATTCGGCAGGCTACCGCCGAGAATGGCCTTGAGGAACAGATTGACGAGGTGCTGGTCCCCACCGAAGAGGTGATCGAGATCCGCCGCGGCAAGAAAGTGACCTCGGAGCGCCGCTTCATGCCGGGTTACGTCCTGGTCCACATGGATCTGTCGGACCGCACCTATCACCTGGTCAACTCGATCAACCGGGTGACCGGTTTCCTGGGCGCGCAGGGCAAGCCGATGCCGATGCGCGACGATGAAGTGAACGCGATCCTGCACCGCACCGGCGAGGGCGGGGTCGAGGTCGCACCGCGCAACCTGATCCGGTTCGACGTGGGCGAGAAAGTGAACGTGACCGACGGGCCCTTCGAGGGCTTCTCGGGCATGGTCGAGGAGGTTGATGAGGTTTCCAGCCGCATCAAGGTTACCGTCTCGATCTTTGGCCGGCCTACGCCGGTCGAACTGGAATTCACGCAGGTCTCCAAGACCGCGTGATGTCGTGCGGGAGGTGCCGGTCCTTCGGGATACGGGCCGAAAACCGCTAAGTCTGCCCGCACGTCGCGGGCGTGATGATAAGGAGAAGGCCAGATGGCCAAGAAAGTTGTCGGCAGCCTGAAGCTGCAAATCAAGGCGGGTCAAGCCAACCCGTCCCCGCCCGTCGGCCCGGCCCTGGGTCAGCGCGGCATCAACATCATGGAATTCTGCAAGGCGTTCAACGCCCGCACGCAGGAAATGGAACAGGGTTCGCCCGTTCCGGTCGTGATTACCTATTACGCCGATAAATCCTTCACCTTCGAAACCAAGACTTCGCCGGCCTCGTTCCTGCTGAAGAAAGCCGCTGGCCTGAAGCCGGTCGGCAAGCGCAACCGCGCCAAGGGTTCGGACAAGCCCGGCCGCACGGTCGCTGGCACCGTGACCGCGAAACAAGTTCGCGAGATCGCCGAAGCCAAGATGAAGGACCTGTCCGCGAATGACGTCGAAGCCGCGATGCAGATCATCCTCGGCTCGGCCCGTTCGATCGGTATCGAGGTGAAAGGCTAAGTCATGGCGAAAATCTCGAAAAACCAAGCCGCCGCCCGCGCCGCCTTTGACGGCAAGGCCAACCTGTCGGTCGAGGATGCCGTTGCTCTGGTGAAGGGCAATGTCAAAGCGAAATTCGACGAAACCGTCGAAATCGCGATGAACCTGGGCGTCGACCCGCGTCATGCCGACCAGATGGTCCGTGGCGTTGTCACCCTGCCCAACGGCACCGGCAAGCACGTTCGCGTCGCTGTCTTCGCCCGTGGCCCGAAGGCTGACGAAGCCAAGGCCGCTGGCGCCGAGATCGTCGGTGCGGAAGACCTGCTGGAGACCATCCAGTCGGGCAAGATCGAATTCGATCGCTGCATCGCCACCCCGGACATGATGCCGCTGGTCGGCCGTCTGGGCAAGATCCTGGGCCCGCGCAACCTGATGCCGAACCCGAAGGTCGGCACGGTGACGATGGACGTCAAGTCGGCCGTCGAAGCTGCCAAGGGCGGTGAAGTCCAGTTCAAGGCCGAGAAGGCGGGCGTTGTCCATGCCGGCGTCGGCAAGGCCTCGTTCGACGCCGCGAAACTGGCCGAGAACATCCGCGCGTTCGTGGATGCCGTGAACCGTGCGAAGCCGTCGGGCGCCAAGGGCACCTACGTCAAGAAGGTTTCGATCAGCTCGACCATGGGTCCGGGCGTGTCGCTGGACCTGGCTTCGGCCACCGCGCAGTAAGCTGCGCAAGAATTTCGCCGGAGTGATCCGGCGGATGGCGGGGCGTTCATCGCCCCGTCCTGTCCGAGACGGAGGGTGCGGGGAGACCTGCTTAATTTCCTTCCTGAGATGGGATCAAGACCATTTTCCGAAGACTTCTTCGGGGGATCTTGGACCGTCACGGACCGGTTCAGTCGCTGTTCGGGCGGCTGGATAGTTGAGCCGGGGGGAAACCCCCATACTTGGAGTGAAACCGTGGATAGAGCGCAAAAAGAGCAGCTGGTCGAAGAACTCGGCCAGATCTTTGAAGCCTCTGGCGTCGTGGTGGTTGCACACTACGAAGGAATGACGGTTGCCCAAATGCAGGACCTGCGCGCGCAAATGCGTGAAGCTGGCGGGTCCGTTCGCGTTGCCAAGAACAGGCTCGCCAAGATCGCCCTGGATGGGAAGCCCTGCGCAAGCATCGCTGACTATCTGACGGGTATGACCGTGCTCGCTTACTCCGAGGATCCAGTGGCTGCTGCCCGGATCGCGGACAAATACGCCAAGGCGAACGACAAGTTCGTGATCCTGGGCGGTGCGATGGGCGACACGGCTCTTGACCCTGCCGGTGTGAAAGCCGTGGCACAAATGCCGTCGCGCGAGGAGCTTATCGCTTCGATCGTGGCCTGCATCGGTGCCCCTGCCTCGAACATCGCGGGCGCGATTGGCGCACCTGCTTCCAACATCGCGAGCATCCTCACGACTCTGGAAGAGCGCGAGGCCGCTTAAGGCAACCCCATTCCCTCGTAGGGTTGAATACCCGTCGTTGGAACACTTAATGGAAAGAACGGAAAAATGGCTGACCTGAAAAAACTCGCCGAAGAAATCGTGGGCCTGACCCTGCTGGAAGCCCAGGAACTGAAAAACATCCTGAAAGACGAGTACGGCATTGAGCCGGCTGCTGGTGGCGCCGTCATGGTTGCCGGTCCGGCTGCTGCTGCCGAAGCCGTCGAAGAGAAAACCGAATTCGACGTCGTCCTGACGGACGCTGGCGCGAACAAGATCAACGTGATCAAAGAAGTTCGCGGCATCACCGGTCTTGGCCTGAAAGAAGCCAAAGACCTGGTCGAAGCCGGTGGCAAAGTCAAAGAAGGCGTGTCGAAAGCCGACGCCGAAGAAATGAAGAAAAAGCTCGAAGCGGCTGGCGCCAAGGTCGAGCTGAAGTAATCGACCGGGCACTTGATGGTGCTGGTCAACGACTTCTGAAGGACAAGGCAGGGTCCGGGGTTCCCCCGGTCCCTGCCGAACCTGTCTTGAAGGGCGGTTTCGAAAGAAGCTGCATGAAACCTTCCTTCAGGGCATGTTCGAGGTTCGGGAGCGGCGCGGTGGGACGCGCGGCACGAATGGAACCTCGCCCCTCATTCGCCGCCTTGCGCCGGTCGGGCCCCGACGACCGCTGCAAGCGAAAGACGAAAGGTTAGACCCTCTATGGCGCAAGCTTATGTCGGCCAGAAACGCATCCGGCGTTACTATGGCAATATCCGCGAAGTTCTTGAGATGCCGAACCTCATCGAGGTTCAGAAATCCTCTTACGACCTGTTCCTGCGGTCGGGCGAGGCCGAGGGACACCAGGACGGCGAGGGCATCAACGGTGTCTTCCAGTCGGTTTTCCCGATCAAGGACTTCAACGAGACGGCGACCCTGGAATTCGTGAAATACGAACTGGAACGGCCGAAATACGACGTGGACGAATGCCAGAGCCGCGACATGACCTATGCCGCGCCGCTGAAGGTGACGCTGCGCCTGATCGTGTTCGATGTCGACGAGACCACCGGCGCGAAGTCGGTCAAGGACATCAAGGAGCAGGACGTCTACATGGGCGACATGCCCCTGATGACGCAGAACGGTACGTTCATCGTGAACGGGACCGAGCGCGTCGTCGTGTCCCAGATGCACCGCTCGCCCGGCGTGTTCTTCGACCATGACCGCGGCAAGACCCACTCCTCGGGCAAGCTGCTGTTCGCCTGCCGCATCATTCCCTATCGCGGCTCGTGGCTGGATTTTGAATTTGACGCCAAGGATCTGGTGTTCGCGCGCATCGACCGCCGCCGGAAGCTTCCGGTGACGACCCTGCTCTATGCCTTGGGCATGGATCAGGAAGGTATCATGAGCGCCTTCTATGACACCGTCGACTACAAGCTGCAGCGCGCTGGCCGGGGCCAGGACGCGGGCTGGGTCACCAAGTTCTTCCCCGAGCGCGTGCGTGGCACCCGCCCGACCTATGACCTGGTGAATGCCGATACCGGCGAAGTCATCACCAAGGCCGGTGACAAAGTCACGCCGCGCCTGGTCAAGCAGCTTGCCGACAAGGGCGAGATCAACCTGCTGCTGCCCTTCGACAAGATCGTGGGCCGCTTCGTCGCACGGGATATCATCAACGAAGAGACCGGCTTCATCTATGCCGAGGCCGGCGACGAGATCACCCTGGAATACGACCGTGACGGCGAGGTTTCGGGCGGTCTGCTGAAGGTGCTGCTGGACAACGGGATCGAGGATGTCCCGGTGCTGGACATCGACCATGTCAATGTCGGCCCCTATATCCGCAGCACCATGGCCGCGGACAAGAACATGAGCCGCGAAGGCGCGCTGATGGATATCTACCGCGTCATGCGCCCGGGCGAGCCGCCGACCGTCGAGGCTGCCTCGACGCTGTTCAACAGCCTGTTCTTCGACAGCGAGCGTTACGACCTGTCGGCCGTGGGCCGCGTCAAGATGAACATGCGCCTTGACCTGGACGCGCCGGACACCCAGCGCACCCTGCGCAAGGATGACATCATCGCCTGTATCCGCGGCCTCGTGGAACTGCGCGACGGCAAGGGCGAGATCGACGACATCGACCACCTCGGCAACCGCCGCGTGCGCTCGGTCGGCGAGCTGATGGAAAACCAGTATCGCATCGGGCTGCTCCGCATGGAGCGCGCGATCCGCGAGCGCATGTCCGGCGTCGAGATCGATACCGTCATGCCGCAGGATCTGATCAACGCCAAGCCGGCCGCGGCCGCCGTGCGCGAGTTCTTCGGCAGCTCGCAGCTGTCGCAGTTCATGGACCAGACCAACCCGCTGTCGGAAGTCACGCACAAGCGTCGTCTTTCGGCGCTTGGGCCGGGGGGTCTGACGCGTGAACGCGCCGGCTTCGAGGTGCGCGACGTTCACCCGACCCACTATGGCCGGATGTGCCCGATCGAAACGCCGGAAGGCCAGAACATCGGCCTGATCAACTCGCTGGCGACCTTTGCCCGCGTGAACAAGTACGGCTTCATCGAGACCCCGTACCGCAAGGTCATCGAGGGTCACGTCACAGACGACGTGGTCTATATGTCCGCGACCGAGGAGATGCGTCACACCGTGGCCCAGGCCAACGCGACGCTGGACGAGAACGGCAAGTTCGTGGACGAGCTGGTCTCGACCCGGCAGGCTGGCGACTTCATGCTGAATCCGGTGGAAGCGGTCGACCTGATCGACGTTTCGCCCAAGCAGCTGGTTTCGGTCGCTGCCGCGCTGATTCCGTTCCTTGAAAACGACGACGCCAACCGCGCCCTGATGGGTGCCAACATGCAGCGTCAGGCGGTTCCGCTTCTGCGGGCCGAGGCGCCGTTCGTCGGTACCGGCATGGAAGCGACCGTTGCACGCGATTCCGGGGCCGCCATCATGGCGCGTCGCGGCGGCATCATCGACCAGGTCGATGCGCAGCGTATCGTTATCCGCGCGACCGAGGATCTGGGTGCGGGCGACGCGGGCGTGGACATCTATCGACTGCGCAAGTTCAAGCGTTCGAACCAGTCCTCGACCATCAACCAGCGTCCGCTGGTCAAGGTGGGCGAGAAGGTCGTCAAGGGTCAGGTCGTTGCCGACGGTCCCTCGACCGATCAGGGCGAACTGGCGATCGGCCGGAACGTGGTCGTGGCCTTCATGCCGTGGAACGGCTACAACTACGAGGACTCTATCCTCGTGAGCGAGCGTATCCACCGCGACGACGTCTATACCTCGATCCATATTGACGAGTATGAGGTCGCGGCCCGCGATACCAAGCTTGGTCCGGAAGAGATCACCCGCGACATCCCGAACGTCGGTGAAGAAGCGCTGCGCAACCTCGACGAGGCTGGCATCGTTTATATCGGCGCCGAGGTCGGACCGGGCGACATCCTGGTCGGCAAGATCACTCCGAAGGGCGAAAGCCCGATGACGCCGGAAGAAAAGCTTCTGCGCGCCATCTTCGGCGAAAAGGCTTCGGACGTCCGCGACACCTCGCTGCGTCTGCCGCCGGGTGCCTATGGCACAATCGTCGAGGTCCGGGTCTTCAACCGTCACGGCGTCGACAAGGACGAACGTGCGCTGCAGATCGAGCGCGAGGAAGTCGAGCGTCTGGCCCGTGACCGGGACGACGAGCTGGCGATCCTTGAGCGCAACATCTATGCGCGCCTGAAGTCGCTGATCATGGGCAGGGAAGTCGTCAAGGGTCCGAAGGGCATCAAGGCCGGCGCGACAGTCAACGACGACCTGCTGGGCCAGCTGAGCCGTGGTCAGTGGTGGCAGCTTGCCGTCGCCGACGAGGACACCGCCAAGGAAGTCGAAGCGCTGAACCAGCAATTCGACGCGCAGAAACGTGCGCTGGACAACCGTTTCGACGACAAGGTCGAAAAGGTTCGCCAGGGCGACGACCTGCCTCCGGGCGTGATGAAGATGGTCAAGGTCTTCGTCGCCGTGAAGCGCAAGCTCCAGGCGGGCGACAAGATGGCCGGTCGTCACGGAAACAAGGGTGTCGTCTCGAAAGTCGTGCCGATGGAGGACATGCCCTTCCTTGCGGACGGGACTCCGGTCGACCTGGTGCTGAACCCCCTGGGCGTGCCGTCGCGTATGAACGTCGGTCAGATCCTTGAGGTCCACATGGGCTGGGCCAGCCGTGGTCTGGGCATCAAGATCGACGAGGCGCTGGAGGAATACCGGCGCAACGGCGACATGACGACCGTGCGCGATGCCATGAAGAACGGCTATGGCGACCAGACCTATGACCTGACCTTCGCCGAAATGGCGGACGAAGACGTGCTGGAAAGCGCCAACGCGGTCCGCACCGGCGTTCCGATCGCCACCCCGGTCTTTGACGGCGCGAAAGAGGCGGATATCAACGACGCCCTCAAGCGCGCTGGCTTCAGCGAGTCGGGGCAGTCGATCGTGTTCGACGGCCGCACGGGCGAGCCCTTCGCGCGTCCCGTGACCGTGGGCGTGAAGTACTTCCTGAAACTGCACCACCTTGTCGATGACAAGATGCACGCCCGTTCGACCGGTCCGTACAGCCTTGTTACCCAGCAGCCGCTGGGCGGTAAGGCGCAGTTCGGCGGTCAGCGTCTGGGTGAGATGGAGGTCTGGGCCCTTGAGGCCTATGGCGCCGCCTATACCCTGCAGGAAATGCTGACGGTGAAGTCGGACGACGTGGCCGGCCGGACCAAGGTCTATGAAAGCATCGTGAAGGGCGAGGACAACTTCGAAGCCGGCGTGCCGGAATCGTTCAACGTCCTGGTCAAGGAGGTCCGGGGTCTGGGCCTCAACATGGAACTCCTGGATGCGGAGGACGAGGAATAACGGCAACCGCCCGGAAGGTGGGGCAACGACCCCACCCGACGGGAGCCGGCAAGGTGGGTCTGCCCACCTTTCCCTCATCCCCCGCGCCACTCATTAGGATTTGAAAATGAACCAGGAACTCGCCACCAATCCCCTGAATCCGCTGGCCCAACCGCGCCAGTTCGACGAAATCAAGATCTCTCTGGCTTCGCCCGAGGAAATCCTCGCCTGGTCCTATGGCGAGGTGAAGAAGCCCGAAACCATCAACTACCGTACGTTCAAGCCCGAGCGTGACGGCCTGTTCTGCGCGCGTATCTTTGGCCCGATCAAGGACTACGAATGCCTGTGCGGCAAATACAAGCGCATGAAATATCGCGGCCTCGTCTGCGAGAAATGCGGCGTGGAAGTGACCCTGCAAAAGGTCCGCCGCGAGCGCATGGGCCATATCGAGCTGGCCGCCCCGGTCGCGCATATCTGGTTCCTCAAGTCGCTGCCGTCGCGCATCGGCCTGATGCTCGACATGACGCTGCGCGATCTTGAGCGCATCCTGTATTTCGAAAACTACGTCGTGATCGAGCCCGGTCTGACGGACCTGTCCTATGGCCAGCTCCTGACCGAGGAAGAATACCTGGACGCGCAGGACCAGTACGGCGCCGACGCCTTCACCGCCAATATCGGTGCCGAAGCGATCCGCGAAATGCTGGCCAATATCGACCTGGCCGCCACTGCCGAGCAGCTTCGTGAGGAGCTGAAAGAGGCGACTGGCGAGCTGAAGCCGAAGAAGATCATCAAGCGGCTGAAAATCGTCGAAAGCTTCCTTGAATCCGGCAACCGTCCGGAATGGATGGTCCTGACCGTGATTCCGGTCATTCCGCCGGAACTGCGCCCGCTGGTTCCGCTGGATGGCGGCCGCTTCGCGACTTCGGACCTGAACGACCTGTATCGCCGGGTCATCAACCGGAACAACCGCCTGAAGCGCCTGATCGAGCTGCGCGCGCCCGACATCATCGTCCGCAACGAAAAGCGGATGCTGCAAGAGTCGGTCGATGCGCTGTTCGACAACGGCCGTCGCGGCCGCGTCATCACCGGGAACAACAAGCGCCCGCTGAAGTCGCTGTCGGACATGCTGAAAGGCAAGCAGGGCCGCTTCCGTCAGAACCTTCTGGGCAAGCGCGTCGACTTCTCGGGTCGTTCGGTCATCGTGACCGGCCCCGAGCTGAAGCTGCACCAGTGCGGCCTGCCCAAGAAGATGGCGCTCGAGCTGTTCAAGCCGTTCATCTATTCGCGTCTTGAGGCGAAAGGGCTGTCCAGCACCGTCAAGCAGGCGAAGAAGCTGGTCGAGAAAGAGCGCCCCGAGGTCTGGGACATCCTGGACGAGGTCATCCGCGAGCACCCGGTTCTGCTGAACCGCGCGCCCACGCTGCACCGTCTTGGCATCCAGGCGTTCGAGCCGATCCTGATCGAGGGCAAGGCGATCCAGCTTCACCCGCTGGTCTGTTCGGCCTTCAACGCCGACTTCGACGGCGACCAGATGGCCGTTCACGTCCCGCTGTCGCTGGAAGCGCAGCTGGAAGCGCGCGTCCTGATGATGTCGACGAACAACGTCCTGTCGCCCGCCAACGGCGCGCCGATCATCGTTCCTTCGCAGGACATGGTCCTTGGTCTGTATTACACGACCATGGAACGCGTCGGCATGAAGGGCGAAGGCATGGCCTTTGCAAACCTTGAAGAGGTCGAGCACGCTCTGGCCTCGGGCGCGGTGCACCTGCACGCCAGGATCAAGGCCCGCCTGCCGCAGATCGACGAGAACGGCAACGAGGTGATCACCCGCTTCGAGACCACGCCGGGCCGTCTGCGTCTGGGTTCGCTGCTGCCGAAGAACGCGAAAGCGCCCTTCGAGCTGGTCAACCGCCTGCTGCGCAAGAAAGACATCCAGAATGTCATCGACACCGTCTACCGCTACTGCGGCCAGAAGGAATCGGTGATCTTCTGTGACCAGATCATGGGCCTGGGCTTCCGCGAAGCCTTCCGTGCCGGCATCTCGTTCGGCAAGGACGACATGGTCGTTCCGCCGACGAAATGGGATCTGGTCGAAGAGACCCAGGACCAGGTGAAACAGTTCGAACAGCAATATCTGGACGGCCTGATCACACAGGGCGAGAAGTACAACAAGGTCGTCGATGCCTGGTCGAAGTGTAACGACAAGGTCACCGACGCGATGATGAAAACCATCTCGGCCACCAAGAAGGACGAGAAGGGCGCAGAGCTGGAACCGAACTCGGTCTACATGATGGCCCACTCGGGCGCCCGGGGCTCGGTCAGCCAGATGAAGCAGCTGGGCGGGATGCGCGGCCTGATGGCCAAGCCGAACGGCGAGATCATCGAGACGCCGATCATCTCGAACTTCAAGGAAGGTCTGACCGTTCTTGAATACTTCAACTCGACCCACGGCGCGCGGAAGGGTCTGTCCGACACCGCTTTGAAGACGGCGAACTCGGGTTACCTGACCCGCCGCCTCGTCGACGTGGCGCAGGACTGCATCATCCGCGACCATGACTGCGGCACCGAGCATGCGATCACGGCCTCGGCCGCGGTCAACGATGGCGAAGTCGTCAGCCCGCTTTCCGAGCGTGTGCTGGGCCGGACCGCTGCCGAGGACGTGCTGGTTCCGGGCGAGGACGTGGTCATCGTCCGCAAGAACGAGCTGATCGACGAACGCAAGGCGGACGAGATCGAGCAGGCCGGCGTCCAGACGGTCCGCATCCGCTCGGCTCTGACCTGCGAGTCTGAGGACGGCATCTGCGCGCTGTGCTATGGTCGCGACCTTGCCCGCGGCACCCTGGTGAACATCGGCGAGGCTGTCGGCATCATCGCCGCGCAGTCGATCGGTGAACCGGGCACGCAGCTGACGATGCGGACCTTCCACATCGGCGGTATCGCCCAGGGTGGTCAGCAGTCCTTCATCGCCGCGGCGCAGGAAGGCGTCGTCGCCTACGAGAACGAGAGCACGCTGGAAAACGCGAATGGCGAGTTGATCGTCATGAGCCGGAACATGCAGCTGAACATCAAGAATGCTCAGGGCGAAGTTCTGTCGAACCACAAGCTGTTCTACGGCTCGAAGCTGTTCGTCCGCGACGGCGATCCGGTGGCGCGTGGCCAGAAGATGTTCGAATGGGACCCCTATACCCTGCCGATCATCGCCGAGAAGGCGGGTATCGCAAGGTATGTCGACCTCCTTTCGGGCCTTTCGGTCCGCGACGAGACCGACGATGCGACGGGTATGACGCAGAAGATCGTGACCGATTGGCGTTCGGCGCCGAAAGGCAACGAACTGAAGCCCGAGATCATCATCGTCGATCAGGATGGCGAGCCGGTCCGCAACGAGCAAGGCAACCCGGTCACCTATCCGATGTCGGTCGATGCGGTTCTGTCGGTCGAAGACGGGCAGGAGATCAAGGCCGGTGACGTGGTTGCGCGTATCCCGCGCGAAGGCGCCAAGACCAAGGACATCACCGGGGGTCTTCCCCGCGTGGCGGAACTGTTCGAGGCCCGTCGTCCCAAGGATCACGCGATCATCGCCGAACTCGACGGCTATGTGCGCTTCGGCAAGGACTACAAGAACAAGCGCCGCATCTCGATCGAGCCGGCAGACGACACGCTGGAAGCCGTCGAATACATGGTGCCGAAAGGCAAGCACATCCCGGTGCACGAGGGCGACTTCGTGCAGAAGGGCGACTACATCATGGACGGCAACCCGGCGCCGCATGACATCCTGCGCATCATGGGGATCGAGGCTTTGGCCGACTACCTCATCGACGAAGTGCAGGACGTCTATCGACTGCAGGGCGTGAAGATCAACGACAAGCACATCGAGGTGATCGTTCGCCAGATGCTGCAGAAGATCGAGATCCTCGACAGCGGCGATACTACGCTGCTGAAGGGCGAGCATGTCGACCGCGACGAGTTCGAGGAAGAGAACGCCAAGATCGAAGCCAAGGGGGGCCGTCCGGCCTCGGGCGAGCCGGTGCTCTTGGGCATCACCAAGGCATCGCTGCAAACCCGCAGCTTCATCTCGGCCGCATCGTTCCAGGAAACGACCCGCGTGCTGACCGAGGCCGCCGTTCAAGGCAAGCGCGACAAACTGGTCGGGCTGAAGGAAAACGTCATCGTCGGCCGCCTGATCCCGGCGGGCACCGGTGGCGCAACCTCGCGCGTGAAGCGTATCGCGACCGAGCGCGACAATGCCGTGATCGAGGCGCGTCGCGCCGAGGCCGAAGCGGCAGCCGCGCTGATCGCGCCCGAGGAAGCTCCGGCTTCGGCGGGTGGCGAGGGCTGATCCAGCCCTTCACGAAACCAGCAAAGGCCCGGTCGATGACCGGGCCTTTCGCTTTTCTGAGGCCCGGCTGCGACGCTTTGACAGGAAGTTCCGGACGCGCCGGCGTGAATGCTGGATTTTCATCCAGGCCTTCAATATCCCTTGGCGGGGACGCACCGGAGCCATCATGCGCACGCCATTCCTATCGCCCAACCGACGACTTGGCCCCGCTTCGCTGAAGAAATCCGATATTCCGACCGAAATGGCCGACAACCTGCGCGGCGTGCTGCTGATGGCGACAAGCATGGCCGCCTTTGCCTGCAACGACACCATCATGAAGGCGGTGACCCAGGAATTTCCCCTGTATCAATCCGTCGCGATGCGAGGCTGTGTGGTGCTGGCCTTCATGCTGATGGTCGCGCGCTTCCAGGGAAAGCGCATCCGGTTGTCGATCCCGCCGGGCGACCGCCTGCCGCTGGTACTGCGAACGGGCGCGGATATCGTTTCGACCGTGCTGTACCTGCTGGCCTTGCGGGAAATGGCGCTGGCCGACATTTCCGCGATCATGCAATCGCTGCCCCTGGCGGTCACGCTGGCGGCGGCGTTGGTCTTTCGCGAAAGACTGGGTTGGCGGCGGCTTGCCGCGATCGGCGTCGGTTTTGTGGGGGTGTTGCTGATCCTTCGACCCGGGGGCGGGGCCTTTGACCTTTGGTCGGCGGCCGCGCTGGCCTCGATGCTGCTGATCGTCGTGCGCGATCTGTCGACCCGCGTGTTTTCCGCCGCGATCGGCACGACGACGATCGCCTTTTACGCGGCAATGACAGTCACCGTCTCGGGTTTCATCGGCGGGCTGGAGGAGAGCTGGCGGTTTCCGCGTGCCGATGAATGCGGGCTGCTGCTGCTGGCCGCCGTCTTCCTGACCGTCGGCTATCACAGCGCGGTCGCGACCATGCGGGTGGGCGAGATCGCGTTCGTCGCACCCTTCCGCTACACCTCGCTCATCTGGGCGATCCTTCTGGGGCTGATCTTCTTCGGCGAATGGCCGGATCTGTGGACCTGGGCCGGGTCGATTCTGGTCGTAGGGGCCGGGATCTATTCGATCCTGCGCGAACGCCAATTGGGCAGAAGGGTGTGACGCGCGTCCAGATGCTGGGCCTATGCCGGTTTTCATACCTGGGCGGGCGTGGATTTCAGGTGGCGCATGACACGCTGGTCGAGCGGCGGACCTTTCTGTACGACGCGGCCCGGTTGAAGCGGCGCTGGTTCTGGTTCGAGAACGTCACTCTGCCGGGGCTGGTCGCACAGACCGACGCTGATTTCACGCTGGTCCTGATGACCGGGTCGGATCTGCCCGAACCCTATCTGTCGCGTCTGCGCATGCTGTGCGATTCTGTCCCGCAGTTCCGACTGGCGCTGATCCCGCCGATGGAGGCGCATCTTGATGCCTGCCGTGCTGCCATCGCCCCTCATGTCGATCCGGACGCCGATATTGTCGCGCATTTCCGGCAGGATGACGACGACGCGGTTGCCATCGGGTATATTCAGGATGCGAGGCGCGATTTCGCGGACCTTCGCCCCCTGTGGAAGCGTCGGGGCGGGTGATCTTCAATGCGACCGCCGGGCTGACTATCTATCTGCGCGCGGCTGCCCCGCGCAGTGCGATCCATTTCCCGCATAACCGGCTTGGGCTGACCATGCCCGGCGTTTCGATTTCCGAAAAGGTTATGTTCGTGCGCCTCCTGAACCACGACAATGACTCGGGTGCGATCGGTGCGGGCTATGCCTGGGACGGGAAGGATGTGGCGTGGACCGAACTTCTGGCCGACAGGTTGCGCATCGATCTTGCAGCGCTTGACCGGGGCGCGCGGGGCTTGGGCTCGACGGGGGCCGACCGGCCGCGCCGGGGACAGTAGGGCGTGCGGGCCAGGGGCGGGGGCTAGTGTTGACTCGGCCACTGATTCCACCTATACGCCGCACACCCGGCAGACTTCTGTCCGGGGCCCAGAACCTATTTTTGGTCAAGATCCGGGCGCAAGCCCCGATCCTCTGGAATCGAACCCATCCTCCCGCAGGGGACGTGGTGGGCTGTGGCGTTTCGCGATGGGCGCGAACGCTGTCGAGAAGTGGCGCAGCTTATGCTGCGAGTATTGACGAAAGCAAGACGGGGAACCGAATGCCGACGATCCAACAGCTGATCCGCAAGCCGCGGCAGCCGAAAGTGCAGCGCTCGAAGTCGCAGCACCTGCAAGGGTGCCCGCAGAAGCGCGGCGTGTGTACGCGTGTTTATACCACCACGCCGAAGAAACCGAACTCCGCTATGCGTAAAGTCGCCAAGGTGCGTCTGACGAATGGCTTCGAGGTCATCTCCTACATCCCGGGCGAAAAGCACAACCTCCAGGAGCACAGCGTCGTGCTGATCCGTGGCGGCCGTGTGAAAGACCTTCCGGGTGTCCGTTACCACATCCTGCGCGGTGTGCTGGACACCCAGGGCGTCAAAGATCGTCGTCAACGCCGTTCGAAGTACGGCGCGAAGCGTCCGAAGTAAGGAGAGACATCGATGTCCCGTCGTCACGCCGCTGAAAAGCGCGAAGTTCTGCCCGACGCCAAATTTGGCGATCGCGTGCTGACCAAATTCATGAACAACCTGATGGTCGACGGCAAGAAGTCGACCGCCGAGCGCATCGTCTACAGCGCCCTTGACCGCGTTCAAGGCAAGCTGAAGCGCGAGCCGATCGAGGTGTTCCACGAAGCCCTCGACAACGTGAAGCCTTCCGTCGAAGTGCGTTCGCGCCGCGTCGGTGGTGCAACCTACCAGGTTCCGGTCGAGGTTCGTCCGACCCGCCGTGAAGCCCTGGCCATTCGCTGGCTGATCGCTGCGGCCAAGAACCGTAACGAGCATACCATGGAAGAGCGCCTCGCGGGCGAGCTGTCGGATGCCGTCAACGGACGTGGCACCGCGGTGAAGAAGCGCGAAGACACTCACAAGATGGCCGACGCCAACAAGGCGTTCAGCCACTATCGCTGGTAAGGGAAAGCATCATGGCACGGGAATATCCGCTCCAGCGTTACCGGAACTTCGGGATCATGGCCCACATCGACGCGGGCAAGACCACGACGACGGAACGCATCCTCTTCTACACCGGCAAGTCCCACAAGATCGGCGAAGTCCACGACGGCGCCGCGACCATGGACTGGATGGAGCAGGAGCAGGAGCGGGGCATCACCATTACCTCGGCTGCGACGACCACTTTCTGGCAGCGCCAGGAAGATCCGTCCACCGAAGGCACCTCGGACACGAAGTTCCGCTTCAACATCATCGACACCCCCGGCCACGTCGACTTCACCATTGAAGTCGAACGTTCGCTGGCCGTGCTTGACGGTGCGATCTGCCTTCTCGACGCCAACGCCGGCGTCGAACCGCAGACCGAGACCGTGTGGCGCCAGGCCGACCGCTACAAGGTTCCGCGGATCGTGTTCGTCAACAAGATGGACAAGATCGGCGCTGACTTCTTCAACTGCGTGAAGATGATCAAGGACCGTACCGGCGGCATCCCGTGCCCGATCGCTCTGCCGATCGGCGCCGAGGACAAGCTGGAAGGCATCATCGACCTGATCAAGATGGAAGAATGGGTCTGGAAGGGCGAAGATCTCGGCGCAAGCTGGGTCCGTCAGCCGATCCGTGAAGAACTCCAGGACGTCGCTGAAGAGTGGCGCGCCAACATGATCGAGCTTGCCGTCGAGCAAGACGATACCGCCATGGAAGCCTACCTGGAAGGCAACGAGCCCGACGAGGAGACGCTGCGCAAGCTGATCCGCAAAGGCACGCTGTCGCTGTCCTTCTTCCCGGTGACCGCTGGCTCGTCGTTCAAGAACAAGGGCGTTCAGCCTTTGCTGAACTCCGTGATCGACTTCCTGCCCTCGCCGCTGGACGTGCCCGCCTATATGGGCTTCGTGCCGGGCGACGAGACCGAGACCCGGAATATCGAGCGTCGTGCCGATGACGCGCAGCCCTTCTCGGGCCTCGCGTTCAAGATCATGAACGACCCCTTCGTCGGCTCGCTGACCTTCACCCGCCTGTATTCGGGCGTGCTGAAGAAAGGCGACCAGATGATGAACTCGACCAAGGGCAAGCGCGAACGCGTTGGCCGGATGATGATGATGCACTCGATCAACCGCGAGGAGATCGAGGAAGCCTTTGCAGGCGACATCATCGCGCTGGCCGGTCTGAAGGACACCACCACGGGCGACACGCTGTGTGATCCGAACAACCCGGTTGTTCTGGAAACCATGACCTTCCCCGAGCCGGTGATCGAGATCGCCGTCGAGCCGAAGTCGAAAGCTGACCAGGAAAAGATGGGCCTTGCCCTTCAGCGCCTGTCGGCCGAAGACCCGTCCTTCCGCGTCGAAACCGACATCGAGTCGGGCCAGACCATCATGAAGGGCATGGGCGAACTTCACCTCGACATTCTGGTCGACCGGATGAAGCGCGAGTTCAAGGTCGAAGCGAACATCGGTGCGCCGCAGGTGGCCTACCGTGAAACGATCTCGACCTCGGCCGACATCGACTACACGCACAAGAAACAGACCGGTGGTACCGGCCAGTTCGCGCGCGTGAAGCTGACCATCACCCCGACCGAGCCGGGCGAAGGCTATTCGTTCGAGTCGAAGATCGTGGGCGGCGCGGTTCCGAAGGAATACATCCCCGGCGTCGAAAAAGGCATCAAGTCCGTCATGGACTCGGGTCCGCTGGCAGGCTTCCCGGTTATCGACTTCAAAGTCGCCCTGACCGACGGTGCCTTCCACGACGTCGACTCCTCGGTCCTGGCCTTCGAAATCGCGGCTCGTGCCGCGATGCGTGAAGGTCTGCGCAAGGCTGGTGCGAAACTGCTTGAGCCGATCATGAAAGTGGAAGTCGTGACGCCGGAAGAATATACCGGTTCGATCATCGGCGACCTGACCAGCCGTCGTGGCATGGTCCGTGGTCAGGACTCGCGCGGCAACGCCAACGTCATCGACGCCTTCGTGCCGCTGGCCAACATGTTCGGCTACATCAACAACCTGCGCTCGATGTCTTCGGGCCGCGCGGTGTTCTCGATGCAGTTCGACCATTACGAGGCCGTGCCGCAGAACATCTCGGACGAGATCCAGAAGAAATACGCCTGATCGGGATGGCGGGGCCAAGGCCCCGCCTTTCCTCGTAACATCTGAATCCAAGGAGCCCTGCTTATGGCAAAGGCAAAGTTTGAACGTACGAAACCGCACGTCAACATCGGGACGATCGGTCACGTTGACCACGGCAAGACGACGCTGACGGCTGCGATCACCAAATACTTTGGTGAATTCAAGGCCTATG
>NZ_JBMSED010000023.1:0-23933 GCF_049446195.1 Paracoccus sp. KR1-242 | reverse complement strand
TCCAGGGGGGCAAGGCCTTCGGCGACTGGCCGGGCCTGCGCGACGGCGATCTTTACGCCGACCGCGACCTGATGCCCACCCGCGATATTCGCGCCTATGCCGCCTGGGCGATGCGCGGGCTGTTTGGCACCGAACGCGAGACGCTGGAGCGCGCGATCTTTCCGGGCCTTGACCTTGGCCAGGATCCGAGGATGCTCGCCTGAGTTTTCCAAAGCTTCCTTAATTTATATCTATCCACAACCGGATTCTGATTTTCGTTACACCGATCGGCGCTGGCGCGATGTTTTTTAATCAGTTCAGCTACTTTAAAGATTTGAGGAGTGCCATAGCACCCGCAATTGCGTTGGCCTCCCCCGGCAAAGGATCATGCAAAGAATCCGCTTTAATAAAATTCATATCATCTCTACCCATAAGTTCGGGAATGATCTGAGGTGATGCAAATCCCGCTGCACTTTCAATGCGCTCATAGAGATCCGCTAACATTTGCCATGCTTCTTTCGGTGGCGACTCCTCGCCAGTCGCCCATAACATAACCATCGATGGATTCATATCCAAGAAATCTGCGGCGTCTTTCTCAGAGAGAAAGCAAAGGTGAATTGCAGCAACGAAAGTAGTCTCCATGTTAACTTATCATATCTCCTGTCATAGCCATTGGAAAGTTGTTGACTTTATCCGAGAGTCGAAAGCGTCAATGACACCACCTATATAGGATCGGAAGTCATCGGAGGAGCCTAGACGCAAGGTACTAGATCGCAACCTCCCTTCCCCCTTTCTCGAACCGTCGAGCCGACAGCCAAGCTAATAACCGTTACATTTTTGCCGTGACGGGCCCTGACCTTCCCATACACGATTAATACTTCGTCCGCTTCTCAAACACGGTATAGATTGTGGCCTATCTCAGCCTCGCGCCGAGATGCAATTAATCGGGAAGATTGCAGTTTTTGAGCATAGAATTGCCTGAGCATGCGCAGAGTAGGCATCTAATTGCCGAATGCGGATCTTGAGGTGTCGGTGCTATTGCTATCGCGACCTATCTGCGTTGTTCTGCGTCTGACGGGGCTTAGGCCAAAATCGCAAATCCGTCACAGCCTCCGGCTCGCAAGGGTCGGAGGTTTTGCGTCAGTACTGGAAAAGTCCTCAACTCGGGTGTCCTCTGTCGAGACCAAGAAAATGTCTTGATCCTGCAGGATGGCTTCGGGACCTAGCGAACCGCAAGTAGCTTATAGAATCCAAAAGCGAAAACTCGAAGCTTGCCTCCGCTCGGGTGGAGAGGCATGAGGAGCCTGCGGAGAGCCGTGGAATTACCGTCCACGGATCGCCCCTCATCTACACCAATGCCCTAGCGCACCCCCGACTGCGCGTATCGGTGGCATCCACTGCGCGACCCAATCTAGCGCCGAGTCCGGCACCGGTACGGGTGATATTAAAGCTGGAGGAAAAGCAGGTCTTAACGTCCTCTCTACCTCTCCCACCCGTCATCCTGCGTACGGCTGATCCCTGGCCTGGCCGAGCGTTCGTCAGCGACGCTTCGCCTCCCGAACCCGAGCTCCTGCCCGTCACGGCCAATCTCGCCGTGACTTCGCCCCAGTGCCATGATCCCCCGCACCACCTGCCGCCTTGTGCCGACATCGGGGAAGTCCGCGGCCAGCGCCCGGTCATCGCCGGCCGCGGCCTGGGCGAAGATCCCGCCCCCGTAGCCCTGCTTCAGGTCCGCGAGGAAAGCCCGGGCCTGCTCTGCGTTCCTGAACCCGATCTGCTCGCCCCGGGCGATACCACCGGCGATCTGCGCGAGCGCCCGCAGCAGCCGTTCGTTTCGCGGCGGTGGCGGCGGATCCTGATCGGCCGCCCCGGACCCGTGCCCGAGAACGCCTGCCAGCTTCCCGGCAATGTCCGCCTCCGACCCGCGATCCCGCGCCGCCGCAGCCCGGAGCGCCGCCAGCCCTGCGGACATCCGATCCTGGCCGCTGTCCCGGGCCTGCGCATAGGCGGCGCGCGCCTGCCCGACCCGCTCCCGCATCTGCCGAAGTGCTGCCCGCGCCTGGCGGGCGGCATGCACCGCCCTGCCCCGCTCGGTGACGGGCTCGTAAACCATCCCGTCCCGTTCGGCCTCGCGCTGCGCCCGCCGCTCCATCGCATTGACCGCCGGTCCGAGCTTGACCTCCGGCGGCCGGTCGAGCTCCTCCGCCGCCTGCGCATCGCCGCGCGCCTGCGCGGCCACGCGCTGAACCTCCAGCGAGCGGTGATCGACCCGAGCTTCCTCTCCGGCCCGTTCCAGCGCCCGGTTCTGCAGCCCGGCCCAGAGCCCACGCATCACCTCGATCTCGCTGCCGCCGGTCTTCCCGGCATCGAGGATCCGGGTCTTGTCGCCGAAGCCGCCGGCGCCGATCGCCCGCGTGGTGGTCAGGACATGGGCGTGGTGATTGCGCTGGTCGCCCTCGCGATGCGGGCTGTGCAGCGCCACATCGACGGCGATGCCATAGCGCGTCACCAGCGCCTGGCCGAACTCGCGCACCAGTGCCGCGCGCTCCTCCGCGCCGAGCTCGGCCGGCAGCGCCAGCTCCCATTCCCGGGCGGTGACCGAGTTCCGGCGTGTCTCCCGCGCCTCGGCCGCGTTCCACAGCGCGGCCCGGTCCTGCACCCAGTCCGGCGCGCCCTCCGGCGCAAGGATGAAGCAGGCCTCAATGCCGCGCTTGGCGGAGTAGTCATGCAGCCGGCCCTCGCGGTCGCAGGCGATGACCGATCCGCTGCGATAGGCGGCTGCCGCCGTCGCCGAGCGCCCGGCGCTGCGTTTGATGGTCTTTACCGAGAGGTGGTAGCTGGCCATGCCGCCTCCATCGGAAACGACCGGCGGCCCGGCCCTCCGGCGCGCCCGGCCGGAACGCCCCCCAGGTCCAAAGACCAGCAGGGAACCTGAACTGGACCTGGAGGGCATCCGGCTGGAGCATGAACCGCCGCCGGCGGCGCGGGGGCTGTGAGAACCGAGAGAGCCAGGATACCCCACCGCGCCAGGGGTGAGGTTAGGCAGCACCGGCCTCGCGCGCAAGTTGCATGCGCCGCGAAGCCCGGCCCGCGCATCACAACGACCCGAAGCGCGGGCCTGTCCTCCCCGGGGGTTTCCCTGCCAGTTCGCCCCCGGAGAGGACAGCCGCCACATGCGGACATCGGCGGTCGCGGCCCGCGCGCTTCACCAGCGCCGATAAGCCGCGATGCCGGGCAGGCTGACAGCCCGGAGCGCGAGGTGCAAGCGGGGATCCTGTCTCCCCGGAGCGCAACTGGGCAGGAACACCACACGGGGAGACAGGCGGCAGAAACGGATCCTGCCGGGCGCGGCCTGCGTGAGCCTGCGGAGCATCTCTGCCGCGCCGGGAAAAAGGGTGGCAGCTGGTCCGGTTCCGCGCAAGCCGCTTGCGGGGCGTGAGCGCCGGCGCGCACACGCCGTGCCGGACGCGGCAACCGGTCCACCCCGGCGCCGGGCAGGCTGCTCCAGCGCAAGCGACGAGCAACGCCCCTGGCGCCGGGCCGCGGAACGGCGGGCGATCCAACCGCCAGGGTTGGCCGGAGATGGTCTGGAAGAGGCGGTGCGCTCTTCCATTTCGATGCCGCGGGCATCGACGGGGTTCGCCATCGGCCGGGGTCTTGCCCCGGGGAGATCGCACGCAAACTGCAGTCGAACCGCAGGTGAGCGGAAGTTTGCATAAGTGCGCCCTTGTCCTTTACAGGCCCACGGGTAACGCGCTAGCGGTTGTGCTTTCAAGAGCATTTTCAATCACTGGTATTTTTGAACAGCGAAGGAGATTTCATGGCAGAGACCGAGCTCGAACGTGCCGAGAAACGCTATGCCCAGGCCAGGGCAAGATTGCAGGCGCTGAAGAACCGCGAAGCCGCCAAAGAGAGAAAGCTCGACACCAGGCGCAAGGTCATTCTTGGCGGGGCGCTGATCGACCTCGCCGCCCGCGACAGCAATGCGGCGGCCATGCTCGACCGCCTGATCCGCAACCTGCCCCGCGAACAGGACCGCGTCACCTTCGCCCGTTGGGATGTCCGGACCGCCGCCGTGGCACCTGAGGGTGAGGCGGGAGCCCTGGTTGGAACCGGAGTTGCGGCCGGAACTGCCGCTGAAGGAAATGGCTCCGGGACGCAGGCCGAAGAAATTGCCGACGAACCGGAGTTCGGCGAAGCGGTCGATGCCTATCCGGCCGCGTCGGGAACAACGGAAACGGTGGCGCCGCGCTCGCCCTTTGATGTCGGTGATGTGAGCGCCGAGGACCGCCGGCTGCGGGACGAGCTTCGCCGGCAGGCCGAGGAGCTGAGCAGCCGGCGGGGGCCGGGAAGCCGGTTGTGATCGGCCGCGCCTTCTGGGCGCTGCTGATGCTCGGGGTGTTTTCTGTCGCCCTGCCGCTCTGGATCCTGTTGCTGGGTTTCGCGCTGCTCGCCGGGCCTGTGGCTGGTGCTCTGATAAGCCCGGGTTTCCTGCCCGATGCTCTGGCTCAGCCATTTCGCGGTCTCGAAATCATTGACCCCGAACACCTGCTGCACCCCGGCATTGGCGATGAAGGTATTGGCCCTTGTGCCATAGAGATCCTTCAGCTGACTCATGTCCTGCAGGATCGGCCAGAGCTGGATGCCATAGCCGGCCATCAGCCCCATGGCGCGTTCCACCACTTCGAGACGCCCGAGCGCCGCGAACTCGTCGAGGAGGAACAAGGCAGGGGCGAGACCGGGCTGCGGGCTCCTCGGCCGCTCAGAGGACCGTGGAGCGGCGCTGGGGGCACTCGGGGCTCCGTATAGCGGCCTGCTGGGCCATCAGCGCCTCTGAGCGGCCTCTCAGGCGCTCTGTGGCCACATCCGGCCCTTCCGGACCATCCGGGTCCACCATGGGCCCTGAGAGCCTCCTGAGGGCGGCCTGCGGCCTTTCCGCGCCTTCCGGGCGCTCGGCATCGCGGGCAATGTCCTGCAGCGCCTCGGAGATCAGCAGGCGTAGCCAGCGGCTATAGGCATCGAGCCGGTTCGGGGGAGCGCGGCGCGTTCCGCCTTCGAGCTGAAGCGGGCCGAGCCATGGCTGCCGCGGACCAGCCGGGTGAAGAGCGGCAGCAAGCCGCAATACTGCGCCCAGAACCAGAGCGCCACCGCCCAGGCCGGCAGCAGGCAGAGCAACATGCCGAGTTGTCCCAGCGTGGTTTCGACGTCCTGACCGGTATCGACGCCCAGCACCATGAAACGCAGCAGCACATAGGCCAGCATGCCGGCCCCGGTGCCGCAGAACCGGACAGCACCACCACCAGCGTCACCGGCCGCGACCTGCTGACCCCGGACGAGATCATGCAGATGCCGCCTGAGGCGCAACTCCTGCGCATCCAGGGCCAACCCGTCACCGTGGCCCGCAAGCTGCGCTACTACGCCGATCCCGAGTTCAGGGGGGCTGTTTTAGACCAAGGCAAAACCCTGACGACAGGAGGACCCAACATGCCGCCCTTGCCCCCTGCCCCGCAGCACGACGGCGAAATGCGCGAGACCGTCGATCTGCTCGCCCAGGTCGTGGCCACGATGTCGCAGCGCCTCGGACAGCAGGACGAAAAGCTGGAGCACCTTCTCCGCCTCATGGCTGAAACCCACGGAACTGCCCTCTCAGCAAAAGCTCAGACCGATCCGAAGCTTTACGGTCAGTTCATCGGCAACGAGGTCAACCTTGCCCTCGATCCGGTGCTCGACCACTTCGCCGATGCAACCGTTTCTCTGCGCAAAAATCTCGATGAGACCGCGATCCGGCTGCAGCAGCTCGAAACCGCTGAGCAGAATGCCTTGGAGCGGTTGCGTGACGAGCTGGCCAAGGCTGAAAGCTGGCGGCAGCAGCGCCGCTGGGTCTGGATCGCAGCGCTGGCCGCAGGCGCGGTTCTGGGAGGTGCGGTGCGGCTTCTGGCCGGTACCTGAGCCACTTATCCACATGTCTAGGGTGTTAAATAGGTGTTAGAATCTGTGTTACGGCATTTCAAACCCACATTTTCTATATACGGAACAAAAGCTTATCAATGGGCGCTGTGGGTAAAGTGACGTTTCAGCGTGTGTAAAGTGGTGATTCGGTGTGTGTGAAGTGACGTTTTCCTTGTTGGCGTGTGTGAAGTGACGTTATAGATTTATGTGTGTGTGAAGTGACGTAGGCGAGAATGGCTGAATACCCGCTACTACCCGACCGGCATCCGCAAGGGGATTTCTTTGTATGCGACATCTTCGACGCTGCGCCGAAAGGTGATATCGGCTCGATGGAGCACCCGATCTTCTCGCTTTCGACCAAGCCAGATACCCGGTCTCGTGTTTATGAGCACAACGGAATCAAGGTCGAGGTTAAGCCTTCTGTGGATGGACTTGCGACGGTTCATGACCGAGATATTCTGATCTTCTGCATTAGCCAGATCATTAGGGGAATGAATGACGGGCGGGAGCCGCAGCAGATCGTCAAGTTTCAGGCCTCCGATCTGCTAAGGGCTACCAACCGGATGATTTCCGGGCGCGGTTATGACCTTCTCAAGGCGGCTATGGAACGGCTGGCTGGCACACGTATTTCGACGAATATTGCGACCGGGGGCGAAGAAGTTTTCGAAACCTTTGGCTTGATAGAGCGGGCGCGTATCGTGCGGGAGACTCGCGAAGGCCGAATGCAGGAAGTTGAAATCAAGCTATCAGACTGGGTTTTCAATGCCATCAAGGCGCAGGAAGTCCTAACCCTCAGTCGCGATTATTTCCGTCTTCGCAAACCACTCGAACGGCGGATTTACGAGCTGGCGAGGAAGCATTGCGGAAGGCAACGTGAGTGGCGGATCAGCCTTGAGACGCTGCAGAAGAAGTGCGGCTCTGGATCCTCGCAGCGTGAATTTCGACGTCTTGTATCGGCAATCGCTGAGGAAGATATGAAGCATCATCATATGCCGGACTACGAGATTAGGTTCGAAGTCGAAACAGATATCCTGCAGGTCCGGAGCCGAGGCACTATCGCCCCGGAGGTGCCCGATGCTAAGACCAGCATCCCTGCCCTAGATCCCGAGGTCTACGATATGGCCCGTGAGGCAGCGCCCGGTTGGGATGTGCGCTATATCGAAAGCGAATGGCGAACTTGGGCGACCGAGATCCCTCGCAACCCGGAAATGGCCTTCCTAGGTTTCTGCCGGAAATGGTATGAGAAGCGAGGCAGGCCGTAATCACACTCGCACAGGTGCAACTGTGCACAAATGCAGAGGGGCAGAAATGCAGATCATCGCAATTGCAATGCAGAAAGGTGGGGTCGGCAAGTCTACTCTCGCCCGCTCGCTGGCCGTGGCTGCCACTCGTGACGGGCTGTCGGTGCTGATCCTGGACATGGACGCGCAGCAAAGTGTCAGCCAGTGGGCCGAGCGCCGAGACGCCGATATGCCGGTCGTTGTGTTCTCGACCGAGAATGAGCTTCCCAAGCGCCTCGACCAAGCGAAGGGCGCGGCTGATTTAGTTATCATTGACACGCCCCCTGCTCGCTCGACCGAAGCGCCCGCAGCTGTCGAGGCCGCCGATCTAGTGCTGATCCCGACGACGCCTGACGTCGAGCCGCTAGAGCAGATGCCACGTACTCTACGCCTCTGTCGTGGCTTTTCGCGCCCGGTTTATGCCGTCGTAAATATGGCAAACCCCACCGGACCGGCCGAAGTGGTGCAGACGCGCGAGGTGATTGAAGCCATGGGGGCACAGGCTGCGCCGGTAGTGCTGCACCGCCGCAAGGCGCATCGGGACGCCAGCGCCTCCGGCCTGACAGTTCAGGAGAGCGAACCTGATAGTAAGGCGGCCGAGGAAGTCGGAAACTTGTGGGCGTGGGTTCGTACAGAATTGCAAAATAGCAAATAACACATGAGTAAATGTGCTAATGTGCTAATGTGCACAGGTGCAATAGAGCAGAGGTGCAGAAATGAAGAAGGCAAATGCGCTGCTGGCGGCGATGGGGAGGGTGGCGGAAGCCGAAGTGATCGAGTCTGCCCCACGCTTAATCAGGGAACCCACCACTAAACGGAGCGGTCAGAAACATTTAGGAGCCTATTTCGATAAGGGTGATCCCATTCTTGAGCGAGTGGCTATTTTACGAGCTCGGTTGGATATGACCAACTCGGAGTTGATCGAACACGCGCTTAATGAGCTATGGCGGCGACACGAAGCGGGCAGGGCTTTCGGTGAATGAGCATAAGTGCACTATTTCAATTGTGCCAATGTGCACACTTGCTGCTGATCAGCTTTGCCCACACTTCATGAGCGGCTCGTTCCGTCTGAAGGGAAGCGCGATCGCTTCTCTGTGGCCACGTTCGTCCTGGATTGCAGCACAATACTTTTTGGTATAGAGAGAATTTCTGGAGACAGGAAGGCGGCAAAGGGTGGCGCGAAATACATCTGTGACAATTGGCGACCACTTCGCGGCCTTCATCAACGAACAGGTGCAGGCAGGACGCTACGGTTCCACCAGTGATGTTGTGCGGGCTGGGCTGCGGTTGCTTGAAGAGCACGAGGCCAAGATAAAGGCGCTGGAAGCTGCCCTGATCGAGGGTGAAGAATCCGGTGAGCCGCAGCCTTTCGACAACGAGGCGTTCAAAGCCCGGATGCGGGCCGAGTATGGTCACTGATCGGGGGTATCTTCTTTCCCCGACAGCGACGAACGATCTGGTGAGCATCTGGCGACACACGGCCCGAAAATGGTCTGTTGCGCAGGCCGAGAACTATCAGGACGATCTGGCAGCAGCTTTCGAGGGGTTGGCATCCGGCGTGAAGATCGGTCGTCCGGTCGAGGTCAGGCGCAAAGGCTATCTGAAATACGTCGCAGGGGCGCATGTGATCTATTTCCGCGAGGCTGGGTCAGAAATCATTATCGTCCGCATCCTGCACGGTGCACAGGATGCCGTACGGCACCTTTAGCCCCAAAGTTCAGAACAGGCCGAACCGCTTGCTCTTGCCCCTCCTCCGAGATCCCGGATGGGGCGGCAAATAGATCGAGTTGACAGAGCAGGCGCTCAACGTCCCGCTTACCCTTCAGCCTGGCACGCCTGCGAACATTCCCGCTTCACTCCAGCAGATCCGTGGCCGGGTTCTCGGCAATGTCGACATCGGCTTAGTTGCTCTGGGCCTGCTGGACAGAGCGGTGCAGGCTGAACTGCATGGCGGCGGGCAGGGGGGCAGTTCAGGGGTATGGTTGAGCGCGGCCTGGGTCAGGAAGCCGGCGCGCAACCCATGCGGGCTGGCGAAGCCGGCCGGGTAGCCGGCCAACACTAGGCGGTGGCGCAGGCCGTCGGCGGAGAGGCGTCGCTTTAGCACCCGATCGGCCTGGCTCACCGGCCGGAACAGAGGTCCGTCCTGGATGCCCACCACGGCGATCCAGCGCATCACTGCACGCGCAGCACGGCCCTTCAGCGGCAGCCGCGGTGCCGCCTCTTTCCCGGTGGTCTTAGTACTGAGCAGGCGGATCCACAGCAGGCCCTTTTCGGCGAAGTCGCGGCTGTCAATGTCGTCGCGGTTCAGACCGACGATCTCGGTCCGGCGCCGCCCCGCCGGAGGCCCAGCCCAACATCAGGCAGGCACGGTCGCGCAACCCACGATGACTGGCGTCGCAGATGGCCAGCAGCTTCTCCAGCACCTCGCGGGTGACCGGGTTCGCCGATTTCCGTTGCCGCGGTCGCGCGGCGGGCGCGACCGCGAGCTTCCGCGACCAATGGTGCCCGGAAGGGCGAGGGCAGGTTCGTCATGCGATGGAAGGCGCGCCAGGAAGCGATGCGGCGATCAAGCGGCAGCTCGATAGGGGGCCCCTGTTTTTATAATGCTAGCTTGCGAAGCTGCATGAGGTATCCATCATGGGAACTTCTCTAGAACTAACACCGGAGCCTTTCAGAACAGGAAGTGGTCGGCATCAAGGTTAACCTGACCATTTAGGTAGAACCAGTAGTCCGCGGCACCATCTGAGCCGACCATATCCAGCTCGATCCTAGTGCGATCCGTATCGGTATCATATTGGAATCGAACCTCTCCTCGGCCGCCAGTGAATGTATCTTGGCCAATAAAAACGAAAGCTTGATCACCGGCTGCAGGCCGCGCATCGACTCTTCTGAGATCGATTAGTTCTCCCTCTGCAGTGTCGAAGTCGGAGATTGTCAGGTTCTCAAAGATAGCGGAAAGATGTACGGTCATAACAAAGCTGTCGGTGCCAGCTCCGCCAGCCATAGTCCGTGTTCCGTTGGATTGAACGAGGATATCATCGCCGGAAAATCCATACTGCCTAGCACCGCCAACCAGCATATCATTACCATCGGTCAACCAGATTTCGCCGAACCCGCCTATATATGTGTCTCCTTGAGCATCCCCTCCAAATCCGCGCCCGAGCGAAAGATCTACGTAAACGGCTTCTGTACTGCTGCGAAACGAAAGGGTTGTGGAACTGCTGAAGCGGGCGTTGATAGTGTCCGCGCCAGTGCCGCCTATAAAGATAGTGTTTCCTGAGTAGACCGAGCCGGCGTGTGTCCCAAGGAGGAGGTCGTTTCCAGAACCCCCGTAGAGTGTGTCATTACCAGATCCTGACTGGATCTGGTCGTTTCCGTAGTCGCCAAACAGTTGGTCATCACCATTGTCACCTATGAGGATATCGTCTCCTCCACGGCCCTGCAGGATATCATTCCCATGCCACCCGCGCAGGGTATCATTCCTCCATCCACCAGTCAGTTGGTCATGCCACGCACTACCGGTGATGTCGATTTGTTCGACTGAGTAATATACCGATCCGTTGGGGGTAGAGAGAGGAGCTGATAACGATCCCCCAGGCGTGAATGTGTATACTATCGAAGGTCCGACCACGGTGAAGGACAGAAATGAAACCTGCAAGGTATCAATCCCCGCCCCGCCATATATAAGATCGTCGGGTCCAGAGTCATAGAACGTATCATTCCCTGTTCCTCCATACAGGGTGTCGGCACTGGAAGAGCCCTCCAAGAAATCGTTTCCTACGCCTCCGTAAAATTTGACCCCGGACGTCGCAGAGTAAGCGCTGATCCGGTCATCTCCGTCGCCAGCTAAAACGACATCTCCTGCTATCGATATAATCCAATCGTTACCGGCCCCACTGACGATCTGTGCGGCGCCGGTGCCCCCATAAATGGTGTCATTTCCTTCGTAGCTGTAAACGCGATCATGTCCGACCAAAACATGTAACTCGTCGTCGCCAACCGTACCGCGCAAAACACTCATAACTACCATCCCTGAGTAAAACCGAGATACCAACTTCTACCATAATTTTGCCACTTGAAGAACTGCTCCGCGCGACAGGCTCAACGAGCATCTTGAGGGGGCGTCGCGGAAAGTGATGCTTTGGCGGTATGACGAACCGTTCCCGGAACTATGCAGCAAACTAGGTGATTGAGCAGAAACTGAGATTGTCACATCCGTGCCAAAGCAACTCCATCGGTAGCGAACAGCCCGCTTGCCGCGCCTGGCCGCCTCACTCCAACAGATCCGTGGCTGGGTTCTCGGCGATATCGACATCGGCATAGTAGCTCTGGGCCTGGGCAACGCTGCGATGGAGCGAGAGCTGCATGGCGGCGGGCAGGGGGGTATGGTCGAGCGCGGCCTGGGTCAGGAAACCGGCGCGCAATCCGTGCGGACTGGCGAAGCCGGCCGGGTAGCCGGCCAATACCAGGCGGTGGCGCAGGATCTGGCGCAGGCCGTCGGCGGAAAGGCGTCGCTTCAGCACCCGGTCGGCCTGGCTCACGGGCCGGAACAGCGGCCCGTCCATAATGCCCGCCACGGCGATCCAACGCATCACCGCGCGGGCGGCGCGGCCCTTCAGCGGTAGCCGCGGCGCCGCCTCCTTCCCGGTGGTCTTGGTGCTGAGCAGACGGATGCGCAGCAAGCCCTTTTCGGCAAAGTCGCGGCTGTCGATGTCGTCGTGGTTCAGGGCGACGATCTCGGCCCGGCGTCGGCCACCGGAGGCCCAGCCCAGCATCAGGCAGGCGCGGTCGCGCAAGCCGCGATGGCTGGCATCACAGGTGGCCAGCAGCTTCTCCAGCACCTCGCGGGTGACCGGGTTTGCCGATTTCCGGTGCCGCGGCCGCGCCGCGGCGCGGCGGGCGCGACCGCGCGCTTCCGCGACCAGCGGCGCCTGAAACGGCGAGGGCAGGTTCTTCATGCGATGGAAGGCGCGCCAGGAGGCGATGCGGCGATCGAGCGTCGAGGGCGCCGGGCAGGCGAGGCTGCGGCGCAAACCGGTGGCGATCAGCGCTTCGGCCACCTCCCGGGCCGGACCTGCCGCCGTGCTCAGGTCCTGGGCATGCTCGAGCAGGAAACGCAGCGCCACCGCCTCGGATTCCGGCCAGGACAACTCCTCGGCGTAGGCCAGGCGCTTCCAGGCGGCGATATAGGCCAGGTCGCGCTCCCAGGCCCGCAGGGTGTTCTCCGGGGTGCCGCGGCGCCAGAGATCGGTCAGCGCCTCGGTCTCGGCGGCGGAGAGGGCAGGGGAGGCGATCGGCAGCATCATGGCCGCAGTCTGCACTGCTGCCGGCTCGGATCACAAGAGTCATGATAAGGGGTACTTATCGCAGGATCTATCCATCAAACGCTGACATGGACCTTATCCGCAATTACATAGATTACGCCGGATTGAGCGGATTTTTTCTATGTATGATGGGATCATTGATGACCTGATGCACAAGCGACCCCACACCTCCCCGCAAGCAATCTCGTATCTAAGGCTCGCACCTAGCCGAAGGCAACGCCATCGAATACGTTTGCCGGTATCGCAAGAAGGGCAGGATTTAAAACCTTAGAAAGGCCCATCATATGCTGTATGTCAGCGTCGCCTAGGCCGGAATGCACTACTAACAGCCGCTTGTCCTCCCCTCACATCGCTGTCAGATTCCTCCCACTTCAATCAGAGGTTAGGTAATGTCGCTTCCCCAGATCATCGGCTTTGGTGCCCAGAAGGCCGGGACAACTTGGTTGTTCGACAACCTTGCCACGAACCCCGGCATCTGGTGTCCGGTGCTGAAGGAAATGCATTACTTCAACCATGTGCAGTCTGGCTCTCGTTGGATGGTTGCCAAACATCGACAGCGGATCGTCCACGCTCATGAGAAAGCCCTCGAAAAGGGGGACCATCAGAAAGCCGATGACTTGGCCCGCCTGATGGCGACCGAGATCATGACCGAAAACTGGTATCGCGAAGCCTATCGGCCCTGCCCAGCAGACTTGACTTCGATGGACATCACCCCCGCATATGCTCTCTTAGAGGATGACGCGCTGGACCATATGGGGAAGCTTCTCGGCGACAGATTCAGGGCC
Source organism: Paracoccus sp. KR1-242 (assembly GCF_049446195.1). NCBI lineage: Bacteria > Pseudomonadati > Pseudomonadota > Alphaproteobacteria > Rhodobacterales > Paracoccaceae > Paracoccus > Paracoccus sp. KR1-242. Next base: position 10,616 of record NZ_JBMSED010000023.1, on the reverse strand, counting down.
ATCTTTCTGATCCGAGATCCAGCTGCCCGGGCTATCTCATCGGTCAAGAAAGAGATGTCGGAAGCTGGTCCAAGCCAAGCCACCATCGACTTCTGGTTGGAAGCAGTCTGCAAACGTGAGGTCGTCATAAGGAGCAATTACCGAGCTACCATCAACCGTCTTGACGACAAGCTCGGTGACCGCGTTCTTTACCTGCCCTTTGGTATGATAAAGACTGACCCCATAGGCCTGATGCGCCAGGTCGAGAAGCACTGCAACCTACCCGAAGGAGAATACAAACAGGCCAAAAAGCCCAAGCACGTTTCCCCCTTGGTGGAAATCCCCGAGGGGCTTAATGAAGCCGTGTCGATCCTATTGCGGGACCAATACAAATGTCTCGAAAGCCGCTTTGATCGGGCAATGGTCAGACAGGTATAAAGTACCCAACCATCCTACACCCCCTTAGACTAGGCAGCCAAGCACTCCTCGGATCGCTCTGTCGAGCAAAGCGTAGCAATTGACGCGCTGAACGGACATCTAGCACCCTCGTAGCAATTGAACAGATGCCAAGAATGTACCTAAACCTATCGGCCTCAAATCCATACCGCAAGTCGGCATGCAAGATCACAGCCAGAAAAAACGATTTTGTCGAAATCCGACATAGTACCTCCTCCCCTATTGTAGCTTCGATCATACCAAGGTACGCACGGGGCATCACATCAAATTTGGGTGCGGAAATACTGGGGGAGCTTGGAAACGCTTCGCTGCTTTGTTATTAAGCACACCAGAGGCACTTAATGCCCTATTTGAATAAGGAGTATAATCTACATGCCAAAGCAACAAGAGCTTCAGAAAGTTCAAAATACAACGGTAATAGGAGAGATACAAATTATCAACGCAATAGGAGAACTATTCAACCACGTAGATAACGGACTTTCAATGTGGTCAGGAGCAGGCGATCGCAAAGTCTCAATGCAGATAAATTTCAAAACGTCCTTTGCTAATCCTCCGGCAGTCACAATTGGTGTAACCGGAATGGATAGCGCACACGATCAAAACCTACGCTTCTGGCTCTCCGCAAAAGATATTACGGAAAAGGGATTTACGATAGAGTTCGATAGTTGGGGCGACACACACATTGCGCGAGCCGCCATATCATGGACCGCTATCGGCAAACGAAAACCGTACGAAGTCAAAACAACATCGGCAAGCACCATTCGCTAAATATTATCTAACAACATTCACCTAGGTTACACCACACTGCCATCGAGAAATCACAACCACAGTTCATAAAATACTTCAATGATTGGAAGAGCGATGACTGCGCAATACACCAATATACTCCCGTAGAGCATCTATCGACTCCGGCCGTAAAGACGATCGCAACTCCTTTATGCTTGAGAATGCAAAGACATCTCCAGACAAATCGGATTCGTGCTTTGACAAGCTGTCTTGAATCGAGCGTTCCCCTGGATTGAGGTTGGCAATAATCGCCAGCCCCTTTACATCAATATCAAACACACGAATATCAAGATCCGGACGATATTTCCTCAAAAATGGAATAACTTTATAGACATCCCCGGTCCATGCTGGCGTTCTCCGCTCTCTAGTGGTCCATTCCATCTGCTGCGGCAATATATCATCAACAACGACAATGGTATTGCAAGAACTGTGGCTCTCAATGTTAAGAATATCGCGAAGCGCAAATTCAGATTGATGCATCCCATCCACGAAAGCGAAGTCTACCGCGCCCCCAATTAACTCCGACAAATTCTCATTCGCAAAGAAACTGTCACTTGTCTGTCGATACAGCTTTGTCGCACTGCGTAGCTCACAACGAATCTCGAAGTCTGGATCAATAGCTATTGCCGGGCAGCGAGAAAGAGACAAGCTACGTCCTTGACGACATCCAATCTCCACATAAGATTTAGGGGCTAACGCATCGTGGAGTAAACTTAGTGCAGTGAGATAATCCATAAAATTCGACCTCCCATGTGTCCTAAGAAACAGCCATCCGCTCTAAGCGGGTCCTAGCAAGATCCTTCCGTTAAGTGGATTGACCCACTTAGCGCCGCAGGGCGCTTCACTTACGAAGCCTACATATCACATTCATCAATTTTACTATAGCGGAAAGTATAAAATCGCGATTTTCACTCTGACAGTCTCCATTACAGTTATAAAACCCAGGTCGCTGGATTATAAATGACCCATAGCAATAGGGAACCTATCGAATGAAGACTCAAGATAACATCACCATAGTATTTATCGCATCCAGAGGCGCAGCAAGTTTAAGGCAGAGACTTCTAGTACTGTCTGCGCGCAAGTTCCTTCCGAAATCGGTACGGATGCTTGCAGTAACTCCGAAACACGCGGTGACGCTGAGCTCAGATACAATTGATCTTTACGAAGCGCTGGATGTTGAGATAAGGCCAATCGCAACCCCTCTGTATTTCAAGTTCAATGACCGCGGACTTATCAAAATCGACTACCTGAGATCTGAACAACCATCAGGCCGGGTTATACTACTAAACGCTGGGTGCATATTTACAAGCAGGCCAGAAATTAATGACCTGAAGCAATCAAGAAATGTCTTTCTTGCGAATCACGCGTTTAGTAAATCAGATGAAGTGGAGAAACTGGCGTCTGAAGCACTGACTCGTTTACCGCAATCAAAATCAAAAGACGATAAAAAATCCCTTCAAATTTTAAATAGCGGAGTGGTAATTTATGATGGTGACAGTAGCTTTTCTGACGCTTGGTCGAACAACTGCGCCGAAATCGTCAGAAGAAATCTTGGCGGCAGCTTTGGGATCAAGGCAGCGGAACAGATTGGCCTATCGCTCACTGCGCTCGACGATGAGCTGGTTTTAAAAAACCTCCCATCAAAGTGGAGTATGACGCCCCGTAACTCTGCGCAAGCTACGCTCGTTCAGTATTTTGACCTCGCAACCCTAATTAGAGATAAGCACGCTTTGGCTACGGTCGAGGATCTTTCATTGGAAGCAGACGAGTTAGGATTAAATGCATTGGGAGAGTTGACAATTAGAGATCTTCGCTCCATCGCCAGAGTAACGTGACCATAAGATTAAGAAAATTGCTGACTAGCGCATTCGCCCGTCTTGAGGTTGCTTGCGTTTAATCTTGCGCGCCCGCCCCGAGCCTCCGTGAAGCCATAGAACTCTCACTCGGCGCAGAAGTAGTCCGCGCCGAAATTCACGTCTAGGTTCACGCTATTAACCTATTCAGTAGAGCTGGCTTCCCGTTGTGCTTTGATTTTTTTATTTAGTGAGATCTGATGAGTTCTAACGATCTTAAAAAACGTGGGAGACGATCTCACCCGATCTCGATCAATTAATCTTTTGTAGTAAGATTGACTATACCTTCTTTTCCTCATAGCCAATCTCATTTCGCTCAGATCATTCGATCCCGCTATGGCATGATCGACGACTTTCCCAAGAACCCCCATGACCTGGAAGTGATAAGGAAGTTGATGGCCAAGGAACGGTGAATTTACGATTGTAACATTCTCGCCCTTTAATCTATCCACCTGCCTCGCATCCATGTCGTAACGCATGTCAGCGTAGATAATTACATTATCCGCCAACTTGTACTTTCCGTTCGCATCCGAGAATTTTCCGGTCCAGGCCTGTCTCTGCGCAACTTTAAATCTGGTTTCCCAGGGAACCTTCTTCAGACTCATGGTACTCTGTGGGTTTATTGCCAGTACGGTATTAGCTCCAATGAGATCCGAATAGGCAAGGGCACCGAATCCACCCATGGATCCGCCATAGCAGATGACCCTCTTATATCTACGAAAATATCCTGATTTTTTTAGAGCGGTTAGGCCAAGGGCAAGATTTTCGCCTTGATACCAGTCCGCGTAAAGAGGCTTAATGCACAGATGAGAAACTTCTCTTTTTCTAAAGAACCCCGATCCCCAACCTTCCCTATATCCGTTAGGTCTATAAATACCACCGGACAGGTTTTCGAATGTCACCACTAGGGTGTCGTTGTTATAATGCATTCCTTCGAGCCAATACCCGGAGGCGTCCAGGAATGTGTGCTCTGCTGATTTAATTTCAAATTTCATGCGTGGTACAAGGTCCATTCTTATGCAAGTTACCCGATCATCTGCTGATTACAGTCCAACAACAGGTGAACCTCGCGCTGTGAGAATATTCCGTATTGGGTTCTGCCTCTTGATCTTCACGCTACGCGGGTCTTTGCCGGTTTCGAGACCATTTACTTCGGCGATGCCATCATGGGGGGTTGTATGATTGACACTAGGGCTGGGCATGGGCATTGCCACTACAAACGTAGGTCACACTGTGATGAGATTGTCGAGACATGAGTAGAGCGTTCCAGAGGTTCGTCATCTTCGCCGAAATGCGTACTGGTTCGAACCTGCTTGAGGCAACCCTGAATAGCGTAAGTCGTGTCACCTGCTACGGTGAGGCGTTCAATCCCTACATGATCGGTTGGCCGGACAAGGACCAGCTAAAGGGGATCAGCAAGAGCGAGCGTGACGAGGATCCGCTCCGCCTTCTGCGTGCACTGTGGGACAAGCCAAACCATCTTCCGGGTTTTCGCTACTTCCACGATCATGAACCTCGCGTATTCAATCCAATCATGGACGATTGTACCTGCGCAAAGATTATTCTTACACGTAATCAAATAGATAGCTTCGTATCTACAGCATTGGCACGCCAATCAAACCAGTGGAAACTCAACGAAAGTGAAACCCCAGTTTCCTCGCCCGTACACTTTGATGCAAACGCCTTCCAACAAGTTTTCGCCGAAGTGGAAGCCTTTCAACACCACCTCATGCGCCGCCTGCAGGAGACCGGGCAGACCGCCTTTTGGCTAAGCTACAAAGATCTTCGTGACACAGATGTGATGACGGGACTGCTCCATTGGTTGGGTCGAACCGATGTCGAACGCGTGGAGCCTGCGAGGGACCAGGTACCACAAAATCCACAAGAACTATCTGATAAAGTTATTAATTTCTCAGAAATGGAGGAAGAACTCGCCCGCTTTCCCCGCTTCAGTCCTCGTCGACTACCAAGTGCTGAGCCACGCCAGGATCTCGTCAGCTCAGCTCGTGTTACAATCGAAGCCGGAAACGGACTAATCTACACGCCTATAAATGGCGGTCCGATTGAAGAGGTAACAAGTTGGCTCCGAACCGCTGGCCCCCTCACACATCACTTCGATCAAAGTAAGCTTCTAAAGTGGAAACGCGAACATCCGGGCCACCGCAGCTTTACTGTCCTACGCCACCCATTGCTACGCATATGGACTGCGTTTCAGGAGTTCTTGACCGTCGATAGTACCAAATTGCGTCAGATAATACGCAACACTCAAAGTATCACGTTACATTCTGATCTCGCCTTGGCCGAGATGGACAACGACGATCTAGCGGAAACATTCGCGTCTTTTCTCCGCTTCCTGCAACTCTACCAAAAACATGAAACCCCACTCCCAAGCAATCCATCCTGGGAAAGCCAATCTAAAATCCTCGCGCGCCTATCCCTAACAGGAAATATAGACTATCTATTCCGAGAATCTAACCTATCGCATGATCTCCCCTGGATTGCAGATCTAGCAGACACACAAAGTCGTCCGCATACAATCAAAATAACAGAAATTCCACGTGCGATAGATACACCATACTTCCACCGCATCTCTAGAATTCTATATGCACGGGACTATATACAGTTCGGGTTTCAAGAAGGCCCAAAAGAAGGACAAGAAAAACTCCAAAGATCACACGCGACCGCCAAAAATCGGCTCCCGGCAACCACCAAAACATACCCTGCGCAACCCCCATCAACCCAATCAACGAAAAACAACAAGGATCGAAACGTGATACTAATTCATATCGGAACACAAAAAACCGGGTCCTCGTCAATTCAACACTTCTTGCGTGAAAATCACGATCTTCTCGCAGGTGAAGGTATAAATTTTGTTTCGGCCTCTCGCCCCTGGATTGACCACAACCAAGTCGCTAGGGAGCTCAAGGATTGGAAAGGTGACACGCCCCTTTTGGATGCAGTGATCAAAGAGATAGATCAGTCTGACAAGACAATTAATATTGTCTCCGGAGAGATGTTCTTCCATCCAGAGGTTGGAAGACGACTTGCCAGCCGCGTGCCTGCCGAGCAAAAGGCCAAAGTAAAGATTCTAGCTTATCTTCGCAGACCAGACCATCTGATGGAATCTCTATATAAGCAGCGCGCAAAAACTGGCGCCGTTAAAGCAAATGCGAGCGTCTACTTAGAGAATAATAGATGGGAATGTGACTACAAGAAGACCCTTGATGGATATGCTGACGGATTTGGAAAAGACAATATCATTGTTAGGCCATACTCGAGAAAGCTTCTGCAAGACGGTGATGTAGTCGCCGACTTCATTCAATCTGCCGGACTGCCATCCAAAATAGAGTTTAAACGCTCCAAACCTGAAGATAACCCGACGTTCTCAGCTGCAATCTCAGACCTCATGGGCTTCTGCGTCCGGAACACTCCTCTTCAAAGCCGAGATCTGAATGAGTTTATTGCAAAATTGGACTGGGATCACTTGAAACTCAACGGAGACGTATACACTAGAGAAGAGCGCCTGCTATTGATGAAGGACTTGGAAGGTGACTTGAAGGAAATCTCGTCTGACTATTGCCCGCAACTCAGAGAAGTATTCAACTACGGTGATCTGAAGCGCAACGATGCCGGGGTGGTTGCCGTCTCAGAAGAAATCATGGACTCGCAAAAACAGGCTGGAAGAGCTGTAATTAGAGCCATGTGGGAGCTTATGAAGAAGGATGGCAAATAATATGACGACGTCAGTAAGCGGAGGGTAACAATGTCGTCGACTATAACACCGCCGCCGCACCGATCTGCCTCGACAGCAAGCCCGGGCATTAGTATGGTGGAGTCAACCAATATCCTAATTGAAAGCTGGAACTATTGGCTTGAAGGATACCACTACAACAACGACACCCTAGTAATAACATTTGAAAACTTAACCGGCGGGGTTCGACGTCCAGATGGATATAGAGAAGGATGGGGATCAACCTACTTCAGAAAAAGAGGCATATCGCATCTTTGCGTAAAGCCAAAAATGGCTGACTGGTATCAGAAACCTGATCTACCGCGAACATTTAGAAAGATGCGGCGCAATGGATTCTTTTTACCTTACTCAAGAATTTTGACTTATGGTGCCTCCATGGGCGGCTTTGGCGCCCTTGCTTACGCCAACTTAGTGGGGGCTACCAGTGTCCTTTCTCTTAATCCACAATCCACAATGGATCGAAGAAGGCTGCCGGATGAAACTCGGTTTTCGCTTTCGCAAAGACAGTCCTGGGACGGGGAATTCTCGGACGCGGCAGGCCGTTCTTCGAAGGCGAGGTGCGTATATATTTTTGCTGACATGGCGTTCAAGCCTGACCGTGATCAGGTGAAAAGGGTTATTGACAAGAACACTTGCGTATTCAATGTCCCACATCTAGGTCACGGGATTGCTCACTTCCTTCAACGCATGGGAATCCTCTCAACAATCGTAACGCAGGTTATTAACGAGGATGTCGATCGCGATGGAATTAGAGAAGCTCTAAGATCGCGAAGAAGTTTCCCAGCGTATTATAATAACCTTCTATCAACCCCTCGCGTTCAAAGCAGCGAAATACTTACCAATATTGTCAAGAAGGGTAAAGCAGAGAGCAGCAATCGGCAGAAACTTTTATAGGAGCAGCGCTCGCGCGATGTCATCTGAGAAAACATCCACCTCACCATCCCGCATCGTTCTGTCTCCCGCTACGGTAAAAAAAGTGTCGGCGGAAGATAGGCCCATCAGAGAAGGAAGAAGAGAATTGGACTACGATATATACGAGCCTTACGCTCGTTACAAAATCATTCCATCTTTGGAAGAAGTCCAAGCAGATTTGCTTGACGCAGCAAGGTCCTGTACTGCTGAGGGTGCAGATAGGCTCAAGTTGAGGCTATTTTCATTTGCGCGCGACTGCGCAATTGGAACATCCTTAGTACTTTCTGGATCAATGATCCGATCGATGACCGCCGAGGATTCCGATATAATTTACGCGGACTCTTACCTTTCATCCGTATTCATGATACTTAACAATCTGATAACGGCTCCAGATACCTTCTCCGAACTGGGATTGTACTTGAGACGGCAATTTAGCACTGACATCGGATATCTGATCCTTTCCCCCAATCGTGAAGTTGAGCACGTCCGGAGATTTGGATGGAACTCGATGGTGGACATCTCTTCAAATCCGAACTCTGTAAAACCCTACGATTTTTATAGTCACGTTTGCTCGCATATTGGCGCTCGCCGTCTGAACGGAAATTGGAGACCATATCGTGAGTTAAACAACGTGCTTCGGCTCCCGCCATTCGTCGAATTTGCGAAGGAAGCCAGTGAACTAGATTCTCTATACATTGATCGGTGGACCACTACCGCACTGCAGATGCAAGACATTCTTGACGAAAAGGATATTTCATTTCTTAGAGACTGGTGACTAGCGGCATCGCACGTGAAAGTTTGTGAAATGGTCAAGCGTACACAATTCAAGCCATACGGAATTTCCAACTCCCTGAGTGATCCGCATGGATATTCCCTAGCGATACACCCAGTTGACAATGCAAGAGTCGTTCCGACCGGGAAGAAGATTGTATGGCACGGAACGCGGGCGGGGGTAATTGACTCCGATGGAAGGTATGTCAGAAAGTCGGGCTTGGAGAGAAGTTTAGGATTTTTGACGTCATCTCCAGATCTATCAAACCTCAAATCTAATGATGTTATCGATGAGGAGGTGATATTTGCTGGGTACATATTTGATCACTACGGACACTTTCTCCTGGAGTCTCTCGCCAGGGCGTGGGCTTATAGGAGCAGTAAATTAAGGATAGTTTGGGCTAGCACTTCTCCTTTGAAGGCCTACCAGCTAGAAATCTTGTCGTTCCTGGGCGTGGACAAAAGTAGAATTATAGTTCCGGAGCGGGACATGACATTCAGAAGAGTGTACGTGCCGACACCAGGATATATTGTGAACGCGTGGTTTCATTTTCATCACGCGGCGCAAATTGCATTTTCAAATCCGACGCATGAATCTAGGAAGGTGTACCTATCTCGTGAAGGGTTTTACAGCAACGTGGTGAATTTTAAGAACGAGCAGATTATTGAAGATGAGCTTTCGAGATTTGGTTGGACGATTATCAGGCCGCACGAAATGTCAACCAAAGACCAAATTGATCTATTTAGTTCAAGATCTACGATTGCGGGAATTGAAGGATCTGCCTTTCATACGGCTATTCTTTGTGAAAACACGCAAGCAAAACACATAATGATTAGAAGATCTAAGCCAAATTTAAATTTCGACACGATAGCAAGCGCAATCGGATTTGGGAAGTTTGGTGTAGATGGAAGAATCTCTGATGAAGACAAAGGAGTAAAGGAAGTTTGCATTTCTGACGCCAAGGAGGTCGCAGTTGAAATCATGGATCTCGCCGCGAATTGATATTTGCCTTTTTTAAATTCGCGCAAGCATCTTATTCTTCTGGATTACATCCGCTTAATCCTTGAAGATATCAACCCCTTTGGCGCGGAGGTTATCGGGGTACCAAAGCGATAGGTCCGACCTTCCAAGTGCTTCATCGGCAAATTTTTGCCTCACTTTAACGGATAACTATAACGTTAATTTAGACCATGATTCCGTTGCCGTATGTGAGTATCGGTTTGCTCAAGACGCTGTTGTGGTATTTTTATGACCTTCGACTCTCCTCAGGCTGCGGCGATCCGGCTTGGCTATGGCCTGTCGCCGCTGACGCCGCCGCCCCCAAGTCCAGAAGCCCTGCTTCAGGGCATCGCAGCCAGCACTCTGCCCGGGTCTGACGGGGTCTCGATCCGCGAGGCACAGGAACGTGGTGTGAGGCTCGCCGTTCTCCGTAAGGAGCAGAAGCGAAGCGATGCCGCTAAGAAGAAGTATCAGGCTTACAACAGAGTGTGCGGTCGCCTAGTTGTGCGCGACCTGCAGCGGCGGCTGGCCCGCGCCGTCGAGGATCCGACCGGCTTCGGCGAAAGGCTGGTGCAGTTCTGGTCCGACCATTTCACGATCCGGCCCGATGGCGTGCAGACGAACGCACTGGCGATGGCCTTTCACGACGAGGCGATCCGGCCGCATATCAATGGCCGTTTCGAGGATTTGTTCTTCGCCGCCGATACCCACCCGATGATGCTGGTCTATCTGAACCAGAACACCAGCCGCGGGCCGAATTCGAGGATGGCGCGGCGCCGCGCCGAAAAGGCCTTTGGCCTGAACGAGAATCTGGCGCGCGAAGCGATGGAGCTGCATTCGCTGGGCGTGGGCGCCCCCTATACCCAGCGCGACGTGCGCGAGCTGGCCGAGCTGATGACCGGGTTGAGCTATTCCGCGAAAGACGGTTTCTCCTATCGTCCGCAGATCGCCGAACCGGGGGCCGAGACCGTGCTGGGCAAATCCTATGGCGGGAAGGGGCCGGGCGAGCTGCGTGACATCCGCGCCGCCTTTCGCGACATCGCACGCCGGCCCGAAACCGCGCAATTCGTGTCGCGCAAGCTGGCCGTGCATTTCGTCTCGGACAGCC
>NZ_JBMSED010000022.1:0-26016 GCF_049446195.1 Paracoccus sp. KR1-242 | reverse complement strand
CGGACAATGGGGCGCTCGACCTGGACGGGTTCTATGCCCTGCATCCCCGGCTTGGTCCGCTGATGCCGCTGTGGGAAAAGGGCGAGCTGGCCTTTGCCCATGCGGTTTCGACCCCCTATCGCGACAAACGCAGTCATTTCGACGGTCAGGACCTGCTTGAGGCGGGAACCGGTAATGACCTTCCGGTGGACTGGCGCATCGGCGGCTGGCTGAACCGGCTGCTTCAGGCGATGCCCGGCACCACGGCCGAAACCGCCTATGCCGTCGGGCTGGAGCAGATGAAGATCCTGACCGGAGAGGCCGCGCATCTGGGCTGGGCGCCCAAATCCTCGCTGAACCTGTCGCCCCAGGCGCAAATGCTGTTGGACCATGTCTATCACGACGATCCCATGTTCCGAGACGCGGCGCGCGATGCCTTTCGCATCTCCGCCGAGGCCGGAGAAACCGCGCGCGGCAAGGGGCCGACCGCGGACGAGGCCGCACTTGGCGCCTTTGCCGCCTCGCGCCTGAACGGCGCCGCGCGCATCGCCGCCTTTTCGATCGGGGGCTGGGACAGCCACGCGAACCAGGGGCCGGTGATCGGTCGTGCCCTCGACAAGCTGGCCGCCTCGATCCTGGCGCTGCGCGACGGGCTGGGCCAGAACTGGGGATCGACCACCGTCCTAGCCATGACCGAATTCGGCCGCACGGTGCGCGAGAACGGCTCGAACGGGACCGACCATGGCACCGGCGGCGCGATGCTGATGGCGGGCGGCGCGATCCAGGGGGGCAAGGCCTTCGGCGACTGGCCGGGCCTGCGCGACGGCGATCTTTACGCCGACCGCGACCTGATGCCCACCCGCGATATTCGCGCCTATGCCGCCTGGGCGATGCGCGGGCTGTTTGGAACCGAACGCGAGACGCTGGAGCGTGCGATCTTTCCGGGCCTTGACCTTGGCCAGGATCCGAGGATGCTCGCCTGAGTTTTCCAGATCGAGGCAGGCATGTCCGAACGCAAGATTGGCCCCGTCGTTACCGGCTTTCACCAACCCCCGGCGCCGGGCGAGACCATTGCCGGTCGCTTCGTGACGCTTGAGCCGCTGGACCCCGTGCGCCACGCCGAGGATCTGTACGAAGCCAATCGCGGCCATGACTGGCTGTGGGACTATATGGGCTATGGCCCGTTCCCGGATCTTGCCGCCTATCGCGCGTGGCAGGAAAGCGTGGCGGGCAAATCCGATCCCTGTTTCTACGCCCTGCGCGACAACGCGACCGGAAAGGTCGGTGGGCTTGCCTCGTTCATGCGGCTTGACCGGCCGAATGGCGTGATCGAGATCGGCAATATCCAGATCTCGCCCGTGCTGCAGCGCGGACCCGCCACGTCCGAGGCGATCATGCTGATGATCCGCTGGGCCTTCGAGGCGGGCTATCGCCGGGTCGAGTGGAAATGCAACGCGCTGAACGAACCCTCGATCGTGGCCGCACGCCGTTACGGCTTTCTTTACGAGGGCACGTTCCGCCAGCACCTGATGGTGCGCGGCCGCAACCGGGATAGCGCCTGGTTCTCGATCATCGACGGTGAATGGCCCGCGCTGCGCGACGCCTTTGACGCGTGGCTGTCGCCCGAGAATTTCGCGCCCGATGGCAGCCAGCGGCGCCGCCTGTCCGAGATGACGGCGGCTTTGCGTCAAAGCCCCTGAACCGAGGCCAACCGGTCCCGCACCATCCCGCTGACGCGCGCGAGTTCACCCGCGAGCGCCTGTCCGCGGGCATGGTCGCGGGCAAGCGCAGTTGCCGCATCTTCCAGCGGGCGGTCATGCGCCGACCGAGCCACACCTGCAAGAAAGCGCGCGATATAGTCGATGGCGGTTTCGTCATCGGCGACGGACAGGACCTCGACCACATGGGCCAGATCGTCGCGCAGCGCGGCATGGTCGGGCACGATCATGTCGTCGGCCACCAGTCGCGGGCCGGTGGGGCGGGCTTGCCCCGGCAACGACGCCAGGATGGTCTGCTGAAACTGCGCCAGGCTTTCGATGGGCTTGGCGATGAAGCCGTCCGCCCCGGCCCGCATCGCGGCGTCGCGGTTCCCTTCATCCCCGGAAATGCCCAGGATGACGGGAACGCGCGGAAGCCCGCGCGCGATGGTGCGGATCATGTCCGCGCCATCCCCGTCGGGCAGGCCCATGTCGACGATGATGACACCGGGACGATAGGTCTGCAGATGCCGCAGCGCCGCCCGGATCGTGTCGGCACGCCGGATCCGCGCGCCGGAACGCAGGCACAGCAAACGAACCGCTTCGGACGCATAGCGCGAATCCTCGACCACCAGCACGGTCAATCCGGTCAGCGGGCGGTGGGGCACGTTCAGCCGCCAGGTGGGGGCGTCATCCAGCAGATTCGTCAGATCATCGGTCATCTTAGAAACCCCTCAAAGAATACCTTGCTGCGGCCAAGGTCGCGCCTTTCCCCTAAGAAGCGGTTAACGGCCGGGTCCGGTTTTCGCTTTTCCACCGCTGCCGGGCGTCCTAGAACAACGGGAAAGACGGAGGAGCGCATGATCGGACGTTTGAACCACGTGGCCATTGCCGTGCCGGACCTGGCCGCAGCAGCCGCGCAATATGCCGGAACGCTGGGTGCATCGGTCGGCGCCCCGCAGGACGAGCCGGATCACGGCGTCACGGTCATCTTCATCGAACTGCCGAACACCAAGATCGAGCTGTTGTATCCTCTTGGCGACGACAGCCCGATCCGGGGGTTCCTGGACAAGAACCCCTCGGGTGGCATTCACCACATGTGCTTCGAGGTCGAGGATATTCTGGCCGCCCGCGACCGCCTGAAGGCCGAGGGCGCGCGCGTTCTGGGGTCGGGCGAACCAAAGATCGGGGCGCATGGCAAGCCGGTGCTGTTCCTGCATCCGAAGGACTTCAATGGCTGCCTGATCGAACTGGAGCAGATCTGATGAACCTGACTGGCGGCATCGTCCTTTACACGATCCTGTGGTTTCTGGTCCTGTTCGTCCTGCTGCCGATCGGCCAGCAAAGCCAGGCCGAAGCAGGGGAGGTGACCCCCGGCACCCCGGCTGGCGCCCCCCATGAGCCCAAGCTGAAGAAGAAGATGCTGCTGGCGACGGTGATCGCCGGGGTCATCTGGGCGGTGCTGGCCTATATCATTCTGGGCGGCGTCATCACCCGCGCCGATATCGAGGCCTGGACCAGCTAGCGCCGGCCCAGGTGGTAAAGGTGGGTGAACCCCGCCGCCGCCAGCACCGGCACCAGCACGTTCAGGAACGGCACCGTCAACAGCAGCGCGATCAGCACGCCAAGCGTGGTGGTCTGCGCGGTCCGGGTTTTGCGCAGGGCGGTCGCCTGCGCGGGATGCAGGTGACGGCGCGCCGCCATCTGGAAGAACTCTCTTCCCAGCAGCCAGCCATTGCCCAGGTAAAACAGGATCGAGGCCAGCGGCCCGAGGAACGGCGTCAGGATCAGCGAGACGACGGCCACCGCAAGGACCGCGCCCACGACCGCCAGCGATTCCAGCAAGCCCTCCATGAAATCCACGGGCAGGCCCTTGGTGCCGGGATAATGCGTCTCTTCGACCGCATCGGCGACGCGTTCGGCGAACAGGCCGGCGAAACCCGCCGTGACCGGCGCCATTAAAAAGATCGACATGATCGGGAACAGGATCAGCGATCCCCATGACAGCGCGTGGCCAAGCGTGACCTGTCCGATCCAGGGCAGGGTCATCGTCTCGGGCGCGAAGGCACGGATCGCCCAGAAGGCGCCGGCCTGAAGCAGCACGAACAGGACCAGCGTCAGCAGCACGCCAAGCGCGACCACCCCGAAGATACGCGGGCGAAGCAGGTCGCCCCATGCCCGCGCCAGGGCGGTCAGCACCGTCACAGGAAGACCGTCTTGGCCGCGATGTCCGGGCGGGGACGGTCCGAAGGCGCGGTGCCACGCTGGCCGATATGGATCAGGCCCACGATGCGCTCACCCTCGGCAATGCCCAGATGGGCCTGCGCAAATTCCGGGACGGTGGCCGGCCCCGTCAGCCAGGCCGCGCCATAGCCCGCCGCAAGCGCCGCATTCAGCAGCTCAAGACAGACCGCGCCGGCGGACAGGAACTGTTCCCATTGCGGGATCTTGGGGCTGTCAACGGGGCACGAGACAACCGCGACGATGACGGGGGAAGCAAAGGCCGAGCGCGCCTTTTCGACCGCCGCGGCGTCCCCGCCGGTCGCCGCCACCTGCTCGCCAAGGATCGGGGCCAGCCGGTCCAGCGTCGCGCGCTCCAGCACTACGAAGCGCCATGGCTCCAGCTTGCCGTGGTCGGGCACGCGCGCCGCCAGCTCCAGCAGGTCCATCAACTCCTGGCGCGAGGGCGGCGGTCCGCTCAGCAATTTTGGCGGATGCGAGCGGCGATTGCGAAGGAAGGAAAGCGTGGCGGGATCGGTATGTTGCACTTCAGACCTCGAAAAAATCTGCAATCTCGGCCAGATGATCCGAGACGTGGTTGAGCCAGCGGGCACCGGGCTGTCGCGCCGCGATCACCCCGGCCAGCGGGTCCGGTGCGGTTATGTCGGAACCGGCAAGCTGCGCGATCGCGGCATGACCGCAGAACGGCACATAGGCTTCGGAATAGCCGCCCTCGTGGACCAGCACCAGCCGGTTCGCACAAAGCTCGGCGGCTGCTTGCTGCATCCGTTCGGTCATGGCGCGGAAGCTTTCAGCCGACAGCAGCATCCGGCCCAAGGGGTCCAGCGCCGCCGCATCATAGCCGCAGGCGACGATGATGATCTCGGGGCGATGCCGGCGCAGAAGTGGCAGCACGACACGGTCCATCGCCTGAAGGTAGGTTTCGTGCCCACAGCCGGGAGGCAGGGGAATGTTGGCATTGCTGCCCGCAGTACCCCTGACCTCGACCCCGCCGGTATCCAGCGGATAGTTGCGCTCCTGATGGATCGAGACGGTCAACACATCGGGGTCGTCAAGGAAAATGGCCTCGGTTCCGTTGCCGTGGTGTACATCCCAGTCGACGACCGCGAAGCGATGCGCAAGTCCCGCCGCCCGCGCGGCATGGATGGCGACGGCGATATTCGCCAGCAGGCAGAAGCCGTTCGGATCGTCGGGCAGGCAATGATGCCCCGGCGGCCGTGACAGGGCATAGGCAGTGGTCAGCTCGCCCCTGAGCACGGCGTCGACGGCGGCCTTCGCAAGCCCCGCCGACAGCGCCGCGATTTCAAAGCCGCCCTTCAGGAACGGCGCATGGTGGCCGATTTCGCCCCCCTTGTCGTCGGACAGCGCCTTGAAGCGGTCAAGATAGCTGGCCGGATGCACCCGCAGCAGATCCTCGCGCAGCACGGGCGGGGCCGAGCGCAGGTCAAGCCCGCGCATCAACCCGGTCACCTGCATCAGGTTCACCAGCCGCCGCTTGCTTTCAGGGCTTTCGGGCAGGCCCGCGCCGGGCTGGACCAGCCCACCGACCGGCAGCGTCAGCGCATAGTCGCCGCCGCCATGCCACAGCGTCAGTTCGTCGTGGAAAAAGCCCGTCGCCATTGATTTCCTTCCCGGAAGCCGATTTCACGGGAACCATGACCGATCTCAGCCATCTCGCGCAACCCGGAGCGGAAATCGCCGTCCGCGTCACCCCGCGCGCCTCGCGCAATGCCGTGATCGTCGAGGAGGGGGCGATCCGCGTCTATGTCACCGTGGTCCCCGAGGATGGCAAGGCCAATGCCGCGGTGGTCAAGCTGCTGGCCAAGGCCCTGGGCATCGCGCGCAGCCGCCTCGTGCTGGTGCGCGGAGCGACCTCACGCGACAAACTGTTCCGGGTCGACTAGGGGCGCTTCGGCCGCCGTTCCAGCCGATAGTTCCCCTCGGGCAGGTTCAGCGCGGCGCGCAGTTCCTCCAGCTGCTCGATGGTCAGGACCACCTGCGCCAGTTCGCCGGTATCGGGATCGAACTGCTCGATGACCACACGGTCGTCGAAGCTTTGGATCACGACATCCTCGTTCAGCGGGCGTGCGCCCACCGGACTGCCCTGCGGCAATTCGTCGACAAGGGTGATGACGGTCGCGTCAAAATCATGCTCGATGGTGAACATCGCGGGCTTTCCCAAACAATTGCGAGCCAACTTTCGCGTGAACCGCGCGCATGGGCAAGAGCGGGGGTTGGCGCTGCCCGAACTGCGCGGATATGGTGGCGCGAACGTGCGGCGCTTTGACCGGACGGCAAGGAGAATGCACATGCTCAAGGCCTGGAAGGCAGCGGCAATTTCGGTACTGGCCCTGGCTGGCTGCGTCGCGCAGCCCATCTCGGTGCCCCAGTCCCCCGCTGTGCCGCCCCACGGGCCGATCACGCCGTCTCCGGATACGCCGCGGGGTGCCCGGGCCTCGGCAAGGGCGTTCATCGACGTTCTCAGCCGGATGGAACCGGCCGTTGAGCGCGAATGCGTCCAGCGCCGCAGCCAGCCGATCAACTGCGATTTCCAGTTCGTGGTCGATGACCGTCCGGGGCTGGAGCCGAACGCCTTCCAGACCGTCGACAATCGCGGCCGCCCGATCATCGGTTTCACCCTGTCGCTCATCGGCGAAGCGCGTAACGCGGACGAGCTTGCCTTTGTCGTCGGGCACGAAGCCAGCCATCACATTCTTGGCCATATCGACCGCAAGTCCAGCGCCGCCTCGATGGGGGCGGTGATCTTGGGCGGCCTTGCCAGCGCCTATGGCGGCAATCCCGAAGCGATCGAAAGCGCCCAGCAGATGGGCGCGCAATTCGGCTCGCGCTATTACTCCAAGGACTGGGAGCTTGAGGCAGACTATCTAGGCGCAATCATCGCGTTGAATGCGGGCTTCGATCCGGCGCATGGCGCGCAGTTCTTTGCCCGAATCCCCGATCCGGGCGACAAGATCCTGGGCTCGCACCCATCCAACGCCGCGCGTATGGCGCAGGTGGCTCGCGCGGTCGGTGACTATCGTGCAGGGCGAGTAAGATAAATCCCAGCTGTGACCCGGATGCTGCAGTCCGAGACGGCTATCTTAGCCAATTTGCTCTGATTATTCAGGAAATTGCAGGAAATCGCGTTTCGCTTGCTGAAGCGTGGAACAGCTGTGTGCGCGCCGTTAAGGATTACAACCCCTCGTTGAACATAAAACTTCCGTCGGCAAGAGTTCGCCGATAGTTTCCCTCGATAACAACCGTGGCCCGCATCAAGCCGGGCACAGAGTTTCCTGGGGGATGGAAATCATGATCGGAGTTGTGCTTTGGAGCAGCGCGCCAAGAGAGAAGGCCATCATCTGGTGCGAAGATCACGCGGCCCTTGCCTATCTTCAGGGGCGCGCAAACCTTGCCAGCCAAGGGGATTGGCCGGAATCCGGTGACCTGGTCGAGTTGGATTACGAAACCGAGGGCGAGTTGCGTCACGCCCGCCGGGTCGAGGTCGTGTCGGGCTATCGCCGGTCGGACCTGTCCCATCTGCTGCGCGAGGCCGGGCAGGGCGCAACCGCCCAGCCCGTTCTGCGCGTGATCTCGAATGACAAGATCCGGGGGCCGGAGCCGCAACCCCGCAAGGTCGCGGCCGCCGGCTGAAGCATCAGACGCCGCGCGCCAGCGCGGCGACGCCCGTGCGGGCCAGGTCGGACAGACCCAGAGGCCGCATCAGTTCGGCAAAGGCGTCCAGCTTTTCAGGCGCGCCGGTGATTTCGAACACAAAGCTTTCCAGCGTTGAATCGACCACGTTCGCCCGGAAGATCTCGGCGATGCGCAGGGCCTCGACGCGGCGCTCTCCCTTGCCCGACACCTTGAACAGTCCCAGTTCGCGTTCGACGCTGGGGCCCTCGACCGTCAGGTCGTGGACTTCGTGCACGGGAACGATCCGGCCAAGCTGTGCCTTGATCTGCTCAATCACCGCGGTCGTGCCGCGCGTCACGATGGTGATGCGCGAACGGTGGCCCAGATGGTCCACCTCGGCCACGGTCAGGCTGTCGATATTGAAGCCCCGCCCGGAGAACAGGCCGATGACACGGGCCAGAACGCCCGCCTCGTTGTCGACCAGCACCGCAAGGGTGTGGCTTTCGATCACCTGGGCATTCGGGTCGCGCAGGTCATAGGCGGAATGGCTGGATGCGCCTTTTTCGATTTTCAGTGCCGACATGTTCGTTTTCCTGTTGCTCAGACCAGCGCGCCGCCGGCACCCGTGATGGCGTCCTCGGTCGAAGCCTCGCCCAGGATCATCTCGTTATGGGGCTTGCCCGAGGGGATCATCGGGAAGCAGTTTTCATGCTTCTCGACCATCACGTCGAGGATGAAGGGTCCGTCGTAATCCAGCATTTCCTGAATTGCGTCGTCTAGATCCGCGGGGTCGCTGACCAAGCGGCCCTTGCAGCCAAAGGCCTCGGCCAGCTTGACGAAATCGGGCAGGCTTTCCGACCAGCTCTGGCTATAGCGTTCGCCATGCAGCAGCTGCTGCCACTGGCGAACCATGCCCAGACGTTCGTTGTTCAGGATGAACTGCTTGACCGGCGCGCGGAACTGAACCGCCGTGCCCATTTCCTGCATGTTCATCAGCCAGCTCGCCTCGCCCGCGACGTTGACGACCAGCGCCTCGGGGTGGGCGACCTGCACCCCGATCGAGGCTGGCAGGCCATAGCCCATCGTGCCCAGCCCGCCCGAGGTCATCCAGCGGTTAGGATCCTCGAAATGCAGGAACTGCGCGGCCCACATCTGGTGCTGGCCGACTTCGGTCGTGATGTAGCGATCCTTGCGATGCGCGGTCAGCGCCTGCAAACGCTCCAGCGCGTGCTGGGGTTTGATGACCTTGTCCGAGTTGCGATAGGTCAGGCATTTCACGGCCTTCCATTGCTCGATCTGGGTCCACCACTGGCGAACGCCTTCGGCATTGGTCCTGCGGCCACGCGCCTTCCAGATCTTCAGCATGTCTTCCAGCACATGGCCGACATCGCCGACGATCGGCAGGTCGACATGGATGACCTTGTTGATCGAGCTGGGGTCGATGTCGATCTGCACCTTGACCGAGCCGGGGCTGAAATCCTTGACCCGCCCGGTGATGCGGTCGTCGAAGCGAGAGCCGACGGCGATCATCAGGTCGCAGTCATGCATGGCCATGTTCGCCTCATACAGGCCGTGCATGCCCAGCATGCCGATCCAGTTCTTGCCCGAAGCCGGATAGGCCCCCAGACCCATCAGGGTCGAGGTGATCGGGAAACCGGTCGCATCCGCCAGTTCGCGCAGCAATTGTGCCGCGCCGGGGCCCGAGTTGATGACACCGCCGCCGGTATACAGGATCGGGCGTTCGGCCTTTTCCATCAGCTCGACCAGACGGGTGATCGCATCCAGGTCGCCCTTTTTCACGGGCTGATAGCTGGGCGTCTCGATCTGTTTCGGGCCGACATATTCGCCGGTCGCAAACTGGACGTCCTTGGGGATGTCGACCAGCACCGGGCCGGGACGGCCCGAGGTCGCGACATGGAACGCCTTGTGGATCGTCTTGGCCAAATCATCCGTGTCGCGCACCAGCCAGTTGTGCTTGGTGCAGGGGCGGGTGATGCCGACGGTATCAGCCTCCTGAAAACCATCGGTGCCGATCAGGAAGGTCGGAACCTGGCCCGACAGAACGACCACCGGAATCGAATCCAGCAGCGCATCGGTCAGGCCGGTGACGGCATTCGTTGCGCCGGGGCCCGAGGTCACCAGAACGACGCCGGGCTTGCCGGTCGAACGTGCATAACCTTCGGCCATGTGGACCGCGCCCTGTTCGTGGCGGACCAGGACGTGCTTGATGTCGTTCTGCTGAAAAATCTCGTCGTAAATGGGTAGTACCGCGCCACCCGGATAGCCGAATACGGTGTCGACGCCCTGATCGCGCAGAGCTTCGATAACCATCCTTGCACCCGTCATGGTTCGGGACATGCCCATTCTCCTTGATTTGTCATAAATGCGGGCTGTCACGGGAAAACCCGCGCGCCGCGCCGCCGGAAACTATGGGGCAAGACGAACCGGGTCAATGCCGATTATCCAAGAAAATGACCCCGATCGACGATTTATTGAAATTATATTTCAATAAATGCTCGAAATGGGTAATTACCTTGGCCTTTGTGGCAAGGTGATCCGCGCAACCTGTTCGACGATGGGATCAATCGATAGGGGGTGGATGTCGGAATTGTGCTGCTGGGGATCGCCGATCGGCTGCCATACTCCGCCCTTGTAGATCTCCAGCGCGGAAAAGCGGGACTTGTATTCCATCTTTCGGCTGCCCGGCACCCAGTAGCCCAGATAGATGAAGGGCAGCCCCGCGCTTCGCGCCAGGTCCACATGGTCCAGGATCACATGCGTGCCAAGGCTCGATGCTTCGAAGGCGGGGTCGTAGAAGCTGTAGACAAGGCTCAGCCCGTCATCCAGCACGTCGGTCAGGCAGACCGCGACAAGCTGGTCATCCTGCGAAGGGCGGCAGCCCGGCTCGGTCAATCGATATTCGATGACGCGCGTGCGGACCGGGGTTTCTTCGATCATCGCGGCGAATTCGAAGATGTCCATGTCCGCCATGCCCCCATCGGCGTGGCGCTCGTCGAGATACCTGCGGAACAGCTCATACTGTTCCTCGGTCGCCCAGGCGCTTGTGGCCAGCCGCCGCAACCCGGCATTCTTGCGCTGGATCCGACGCTGCGACCGCGATGGCGTGAATTCGGCGACCCGGATGCGGGCTGACATGCAGGCCACGCAGCTTTCGCAACTGGGTCGGTACAGTACGTTCTGCGACCGACGGAAGCCCTGCCGCGACAGCGCGTTGTTCAGCTCATTTGCCGAATCCCCGGTCAGGGCGGTGAACAGCTTGCGCTCGGCACGGCCATGCAGATAGGGGCAGGGCTGCGGCGCCGTGACATAGAATTGCGGGGCATGGGTGACAGTATGCCGCATCAGTCGTGGCCTGCCCCGGCTGGTCCGCCGCTGCCACTCCCCGGGAATGATCGGAGCCTGATCAAAGATGCGCGCATCGGCAAAGAACGGCCAACTGGTTTGACTGGAATTGCGGTGGAGCAAAGCCTAACAACAGTTGCGGCCAAGGCCAAGCACGGAAACCGCATGGCAAGGTTGCAATCGCGTGGCATGGGCGATTGACGTTGCCGGGGCGGCGGATAGGCTTTCCGAATGACATTTGCCGCACGCATCACCCGCCTTCCGATTCCTGCCGACATGGCCCGCGCCGAAGCCGCCCTGCACACGCTTGGCCCGATCCCGGACGGGCTTGAAAAGCTGATCATGGGGGCCGCGGGATGCAGCCCCTATCTGTCCGGGTTGATGCAGATCGAGGCGGGCTGGCTGTCCGCGCGGCTGGCAGATCCCGACGCGCTGGACCGCGACCTGGTGGCTGATGAAACGGCTGGCTTCCAGTCTCTGACTGCCGCGGAGCTGGGGCCGGCGCTGCGCCGGGCCAAGCGGCGGGTGGCCCTGTGGACCGCGCTGGCCGACCTTGCTGGCGTCTGGCCGCTGGAAAAGGTGACCGGCGCGCTGACCGACCTTGCCGGGCGTGCGACCGATCTTGCCTTGCGGGTCCATGTCGCGGACGAGGTCGCGCGGGGCAAGCTGCCGCCGACCGACAGCGATGCCGGCGGGATCACCGCGCTTGCGATGGGCAAGATGGGCGCGGGAGAGCTGAATTACTCCTCGGATATCGACCTGATCGTGCTTTACGACGACGCGGCCTATGCCCGCGACGACCAGTTCGAGGCGCGGGCGGCGCTGATCCGGGCGACGCGCCGGGCCGCGGCCACGCTGTCGGACAATACCGATCAGGGCTATGTCTTCCGCACGGACCTGCGTCTGCGTCCCGATGCCGCGGTGACGCCGGTCTGCATCTCGGTCGCCACCGCGCTGTCCTATTACGAGGCCGAGGGGCGGACCTGGGAGCGCGGCGCCTATATCAAGGCACGGCCCTGTGCCGGGAATATCGCCGTGGGCGAACGCTTCCTGCGTGAGCTTGGCCCCTTCGTCTGGCGCAGGCATCTGGATTTCGCGACCATCCAGGACACCGACGACATGCGCCGCCGCATCCGCGATCACAAAGGTCTGCATGGGCGGATCGACGTGCCGGGCCACAACATGAAGCTGGGTCAGGGCGGTATCCGCGAGATCGAGTTCTTCACCCAGACCCGCCAGCTGATCGCGGGCGGGCGCGATCCCGACCTGCGTGTGCGCGGCACGGTCGAGGGGCTGGCGCGACTGGCCGAAAAAGGCTGGATCCCGCAGGATGTGGCGGACGAGCTGACGGCCCATTACCGCGAACATCGCGATATCGAACATCGCATCCAGATGGTGAACGATGCCCAGACCCATCTGGTCCCGGCTTCGGCCGAGGGGATCGCCAACATCTCCCTGATGATGGGGGAGCCGGACAGCAATGCCTGGTCCCGGCGGCTGGCGGAACGGCTGGTGCGGGTCGAGGCGCTGACCGCCAGCTTCTTCACCCCAGCCGAGCGGGGCGAGATGCCGCAGCTTTCCGCCCATGCCCGCGCCATGATCGAAGGCTGGCGTGGCTATCCCGCATTGCGGTCCCAGCGCGCGCGGCAGGTATTCGCGCGGATCGAACCGGACCTTCTGACCCGGCTGTCCGCCTCGGACCATGCCGAGGAGGCGCTGGCCCGGTTCGACGCTTTTCTCGCCGGTTTGCCTGCGGGGGTGCAGCTTTTCTCGCTTTTCGACGCGAACCCGCAGCTTATCGATCTGATCTGCGATATCTGCGCCACCGCGCCCGGGCTGGCCACCTATCTCGCGCGCCATCCCGAGGTTCTGGACGGAGTCCTTGCAGGCAGCTTCTTCTCGAACTGGCCGGGGGTCGCGGAACTGCGCGAGCAGTTGGACCGCCTGCTTGCGCAGGTGCTTTCCGCGCCTGATGGCGGGTATGAGGGCGCGTTGGATCAGGCGCGCCGCTGGGCCCATGAATGGCAGTTCCGCACCGGCGTCCATCACCTGCGCGCCCTGATCGGCGCCGAGGAGGCGGGTGGCCAATATGCCGACATCGCCGATGCTGCCGTTGCCGCACTGTTTCCGGTCGTGACCGCCGAATTCTCGCGTCGCCACGGCCCCCCGCCCGGACGCGGGGCGGTCGTGCTGGGCATGGGCTCGCTTGGCGCTAGGCAGTTGAGCGCCGCGTCGGATCTGGATCTGATCGTGATCTATGACGCCGACGGGCAGGACAGCTCCGACGGGCCAAAGGCGCTTGCGCCCCGTGCGTATTACGCCCGGCTGACGCAGGCGATGATCACCGCGCTGTCCGCGCCAAGTTCGGTGGGGCGGCTTTATGAGGTCGACATGCGCCTGCGGCCCTCGGGTCGGCAGGGGCCGGTCGCGACCTCGGTCCAGTCGTTTCGTGACTATCAGATGACCGAGGCCTGGACATGGGAGCATCTGGCCCTGACCCGCGCTCGCGTGATCGGGCAATGCGGGAACAGCGGTGCGGCGCTGGGCGATGAGGTTGAAACCCTGCGTGTCGAGGTGCTGGAGGCCCGTGGCAAGGATACGCGCGTCATGCCCGATCTTGCCGAGATGCGCGCCCGCATCTTTGCCGCCAAGGCCCCGGATGGCGCATGGGAGGTCAAGGTCGGTCGCGGCAGGCTGCAGGATATCGAGCTTCTGGCGCAGTCCTTTGCGCTTCGCGCAGGCTCGCCCACCCGCGCCGCCAGTGCGCAACTGCGCGCCGGTCCCCGCGCGGGTCTGATTGGTCGGGCCGATGCCGAGACTCTCGCCTCTGCCCGGCGCTTCCTGTGGAGCCTGCAATGTTCGGGCCGTTTGCTGACCGACCGGCCGCTGGATGCTGAAAGCATCGGCAAGGGTGGCCAGGCCTTTCTGCTGCGCGAGACCAACACCGACTCGTTGGATGACCTGTCTCGGCGGCTTGAGGAGACGCTTGCCACCGCCGGGCGTATCATCGACTCGGCGATGGTGGCGGATCAGCCCGCCGCTGTCTGACCCGGCGCGACGCGCAAGCCTGCGTGGGCGCGGGGCGGCCGCGAAAGAGGCATGCCCGCCGTCATGTCGGGCACCCGCCCGCGCAATGGCAGCGGTTGCGTTTCGGGCTCCGGCAGAGTCGAGGGGGCAGCCTCTGTCTCGGTCCCCGGATCGTAGATGCCATGCTGGGTCTTGTCCCAATAGAAGGGGCGGTGCACGACCTCGTGGATCGCCTTCCACCCGGCAAGACAGCCCAGCGGAAAGTAAAGATGCATCGTCGGAACCCAGGGCAGCAGGTGGCGATGAGCGCTGCCGCGCACGGCCCAGGCGGCGATGGCCATGTTCAGGATCTCGGACGCGATGAAGATGGCGATCAGCGCGGGAAGCGCATAGCCGTTCAGCCGTCCCGCCAGCATATCGCGCACGGGATGGGGCAAACCCAGCGTCAGCAGCCAAAAGCTCCATAGCACCGGAGCCAGCAGATATTGCGAGACCGAGGCCGCAAGCTGGACCTGAAGCGCAAGGAACCGGCGCGGCCCCAGATCACGCCACAGCGCGCGCGGATCGCGCATATGGACGCCCCAGGTCATCGCGAAGCCCTTGAGCCAGCGCGAGCGCTGCTTGATCCAGGGGATCAGGCGGCAATTCGCCTCCTCATGGGTGACGGTGTCCAGCATCTCGGTCCGGAACCCGCGGCGTACCAGGCGGACGCCAAGGTCGGCATCCTCCGTCACGTTCCAGGCGTCCCAGCCACCGACCTGTTCAAGAATGTCGCGGCGGAAGAACAGGGTCGTCCCGCCCAGGGGCACGACCAGATCCAGCGCCGCCGCGCCGGCCAGCGTACCCCGGAACCATGCCGCGTATTCGATGGTGAAGGCGCGGGCCAGCCAGTTGCTGCGCGGGTTATAGTAATCCAGCGTGCCCTGCAGGCAGGCGACATCGGGGCGGGCAAAGTGAAAGCCGCGCGCGACCTTGTGCAACTGGTCGGGTTCGGGCCGGTCCTCGGCATCCCAGGCGCCGATCAGGCTGCCCCGGCAGAAGTTCAGGGCATAGTTCAAGGCCCGCGGCTTGGTGCGGACAGGACCGTCGGGCACTTTCACCACCCGGATCCAGCGGGGCAGGGTGGCGTCGTCCAGCGCCGAACAGGTCAGGCGGTCGGTTTCCTCAACCACCAGCAGGATGTCCATCAACTCGCGCGGGTAATCCAGCCGGGCCAACCGCCCGATCAGGTGATCCGCAATATCGGCCTCGGCGAAAAGCGGCACCATGACCGAGATGACGGGAAGCGGCCCCGACATTTCACGCCGGGCCAGCCGGCCCGAGGCGACGGCGCGGTCGACGACGCCGTCTTCGGCCCTTTGGCGCAGGATCGCGCGAAAGGACAGCGCCTTCAGCAGCATCGAGGCGATCAGCGTCAGGACCGACCATGCCGTCAGCAGGGCGATGACCGGCACCGGCGCGAGTGCCATCCCGGCAAAGGCCAGCAGTGTCAGCAGCAGCGCCACGCGGGCAACGCGGACCTCGTTCCGGGTGCGGCAGCTTTCGGCGGCGGGGACTCGCGACTCGGCCTCACGGATCAGGGCGGTGCGGCGGGTGCCGAGAATCGCTTCGCGCGCGGCGTTCTCGGAACAAAGCAGCATCCGCACCGTGCCGAAATCGTCGGGCAGGCGGGATCGCAGGGACTGGAACTCGTCTGGTCGGGCAGTCGCGACATAGGTGACGCCCCCCACCCGGCGCCAGGGCACGATGGCTTCGGCAAGGCAAAGGCCGGGGCCAGCCATGTCGATCAGTCGCGGATCGGGGGGCAAGCGCACCATGTCCACGACCGAGCTGCGCCATTGCCGCGACAGCGCGCTTGTCAGGGCCTCTTCGCTGACTAGGCCCTGGGCCAGCAGGATCTGGCCCAGTCGTGCATTCTGGCGTTGGCGCATGGCGACCGCGCGCAAAAGATCACCGGGTTCGATCGCGCCATCTTCGACCAGGATCTGGCCAAGGGGGCGCAGATCACGTTCCTCGATCAGTTGGGCCGATGGGCGCGCGGCCGGCCCGTCGCCGGTCGGCCGGTCGCGGTGAAAAATGCTGAGCGCTGGACTGCCGGCCATCTGCGATTCTCCATCCTTTGGCCCTCAGATCGCATGACGAGGGTTAAGGATGGATTAACCGCGGCCGTTCTGCGCCCCTTAGCCGCGGCGCGTGCGCATCGCGTCAGAGAAACGCTGGAACAGATAGGCGCTGTCCTGCGGGCCGGGGCTCGCCTCGGGGTGGTATTGCACCGAGAAGACCGGACGGTCGGCCATGCGCAGCCCGCAGTTCGAGCCGTCGAACAGGCTGACATGCGTTTCGATCACGCCTTCGGGCAGGGTTTGCGCATCGACAGCGAAACCGTGGTTCATCGAGGTGATCTCGACCTTGCCGGTCTCGACATCGCGGACCGGATGGTTCGCGCCGTGATGGCCGTGACCCATCTTTACCGTCTTTGCGCCAAGAGCCAGCGCAAGCATCTGGTGGCCAAGGCAGATCCCGAAGATCGGCAGATCCTTGTCCAGCAACTCGCGGATCATAGGCACGGCATAGGCGCCGGTCGCGGCCGGATCGCCCGGGCCGTTCGACAGGAATACGCCTTCGGGATCATGTGCGAGAACATCTTCGGCGGTGGCGGTGGCCGGCAGAACGATCACCTCGGCCCCGGTTTCAGCCAGCGAACGCAGGATGTTCCGCTTCGCGCCATAGTCCAGCGCGACCACGCGATAGGGCTTTTCCTGATCCGACTTGCCGAATTCGCCCGGCCAGGCCCAAAGGCCTTCGTCCCAGCGATAGCTTTGGCGGCAGCTGACTTCCTTGGCGAGGTCAAGGCCGACAAGGCCCTTCCAGTCGCGGGCGCGAGCGATCATTTTCGCGATGTCGAAATTGCCGTCCGGGTCATGGGCCAGCACGACATGGGGCGAACCCTGCTGGCGGATCGCCCGCGTCAGGCGGCGGGTGTCGATGCCGCCGATGCCGATGCGGCCGCGCTTTTCCATCCACTCGACCAGGTCGCTGGTGGCGCGCCAGTTCGACGGCTCGGTCGGGTCCCATTTCACCACGATCCCCGAGGCGACGGGATCGGGCGCTTCGTCATCCTGCGCGGTGACGCCGGTATTGCCGATATGGGGGAAGGTGAAGGTGACGATCTGGCTGGCATAGGAGGGATCGGTCATGATCTCCTGATAGCCGGTCATCGCGGTGTTGAACACCAGTTCGGCCACCACGTCGCCGGTGGCGCCGAAACCCCTTCCGTAGAATACGGTGCCGTCTGCAAGCGCAAGACATGCGGTCGGTTTCTGAGCCATCGTCATCTCTCCGGGTAAATCGGCGGGAACCTAGGGTCAGCGACCGCCCCCGTCAAGGCTGGAAAAGCCCGGAAAGGGCGGCTTTCGGCATGGTGGAACCCGGATGCGGGGCCACGGGTTGACGCCGAATGCGAAGCCTAGGACAAGCGCGGACTAATTCATTCAGCGAGGATCACATGGGATTGCGCGAACGCATCACGGCGGACACCAAGGAGGCGATGAAGGCCAGGGACACGGCCCGGCTGTCGACCCTGCGGCTGATCTCGGCCGCGATCAAGGACCGCGAGATTGCCGCGCGGGTCGAAGGTGGCGACGAGACGGGGCTTGGTGACGCCGACCTGACCGCCATCCTGTCGAAGATGGTCAAGCAGCGCCAGGAATCCGCGAAAGCCTATGAAGAAGGCGGGCGTCTTGAACTGGCCGAGCGTGAACAGGACGAGATAAAGGTGATTCAGTCCTATCTGCCGCGCCAGCTTTCCGCCGAGGAAGTCGGCGCCGCCATCGACAAGGCCATCGCGGATCTTGGCGCGACTTCGATCCGCGACATGGGCCGCGTCATGGCGGAACTGCGGGAACGTCACGCGGGTCAGATGGATTTCGGCGCGGTGGGCCCGGTCATCAAGAACCGCCTGATGGGCTGAGGCACCGATAGCGGACTTGGGCGGACGGGGCAGGGACAGGGTCCCCGCCCCCCGTGTCACCTCTTCCCCCTCAGGATCGGATGACAGGACCGCGCGACGTTGCGCGGCCGTCGCTCGATCCGTCAATCTCACCCTTGCCGCGTGCCTGTCCTTGATCTGGATCAAGCTGCGGCGATTTCTTCAGACCCTCTGTCCGCGCACCCAGGTTGCGCGAACGACTGGACGATCCGCGACCATGCCAAATCGGATCAGGTCGGCCCGCAACCCGGCCTCGATCCGGCCGCGATCCGGCAGCCCCGCGGCCTGCGCCGGATTGGCGGTGACGGTGGCGATGGCGCGGGGCAGGTCGTCCCAGATCCCTGCCAGCACCATCGCGCCCCCGATCAGCCCCGAGGGCACGTAATCCGACGACAGGATGTCCAAATGCCCCGCCCGTGCGAGATCGGCGGCCGAGACATTGCCGGAATGCGAGCCGCCGCGGATCAGGTTCGGCGCACCCATCATCACCATGATGCCCTGCGCGTGGCAGGCGGCAGCGGCTTCGGGCGTGGTCGGAAATTCGGCCAGCCTCACGCCATGCCCGGCCGAGCGCAGGACATGTTCGGCGGTGGTGTCGTCATGGCTGGCCAGCACCGCGCCCAGCCGATGGGCGACCTCGACCGCGGCGGCCTCATGCGCGTCACCATAGCGGTCGCGCAGCGCCTTCATCCGGGCGACATGTTCGTCGAACTCGGCGTCCGAAAGCTTGTAGCGGCCCTGCACATATTGCGCGAGCTTCGAGATGTCGCGGAACTGGCGCTGGCCGGGCGTGTGATCCATCAGGCTGATGATGCCGACACGATCCTCGGGGCCGAACTCGTCCAGCTCGGCGATCAGGGTTTCCGAGCAGACCTCGGCGCGCAAATGCAGGAGGTGACTGATCCGCAGCGCGCCGTCGCGGCGCAGGGCGATCAGTTCATGCGCCAGCTCGCGGGCATATTTTTCGTAATCCTCGTCGGGGCCTTCGCTGACGACTGAGCCCACGCGCATCGCATCGAAGACGGTGGTGATGCCGCAGCCAGCAAGCTCGGCGTCATGGGCGATGATCGCGCTGGCATGGGGCCAGTCGACACCGGGGCGCGGGCGCATGTGGCGTTCCAGATTGTCGGTATGCAACTCGACCATGCCGGGGGCCAGGAAGTCGCCGGCCATGTCCAGCGCGCCGGGCGGTACATCTTCGCCCGGACGGATGCCCACGATCATGCCGTCCTCGATCACGACGCTGCCGGGGGTGACCCGGTCGGCAAGGATCAGGCGGGCATTGGCAAGGATCGTCTGGGTCATGGCACCGGCTTTCTGGCAGAGGGGGCAAGAGGTGACCGAGATGCGGCGGTTGGTCAAGCGCCCCTCAGCCGCAAAGCTCGTCCACCCATTCGGGCACCACGCTGGTTGTCGGCCCAATACGGTGCTGGGCAAAATCCCGGCTGACGGCCGAGCGGGCAAGGTTCAGCTCGATCGTCGCGGCCCCCGCACGGCTGGCATGCTGGGCCAGCCCCGCCGCGGGATAGACTTGCCCTGACGTGCCGATGGCAGCGAACATCTCGGCATCCTCGACCGCGGCCCAGATGCGTTCCATGTGATAGGGAATCTCGCCGAACCAGACGACGTCCGGCCGTGTCGACTGCTTGCCGCAAGCCGGGCAGCGGTCCAGCGAGCGCATGACCAGCGTTGCCGGAAAACGGTGCCCGCAAGTGGCGCAAAGCGCGCCAAGCAGGCTGCCATGCATATGGATCACGTCGGTCGAACCGCCACGTTCGTGCAGGTCATCGACGTTCTGGGTGATCAGCGTCACCTGGTGCCGCCGGGCCAGCCGCGCCAGCGCGCGATGCGCCGCGTTTGGCTGTGCGCGGGCGGCGTCCGCCCGGCGCATGTTGTAAAAGCGGTGGACCAGCACGGGGTCCCGGCGAAACCCTTCGGGCGTCGCCACGTCCTCGATGCGGTGATCTTCCCACAGGCCGTCGGTCGCGCGAAACGTCCTGATGCCGCTTTCGGCAGAAATTCCGGCGCCGGTCAGGACGCAGATGCGCATGGCGGTCTCAGCGCGAGCAATAGGCCTCGGCGGTCGAGGCAAAGTTCTGGTAGCGCGCCCAGAAGGCGTTGTCGGCGTCGGTCTTCGACATCCGCACGGCCTGCGCTTCCTCGGCATCCTTGAAGAAGCGCGCGGCGCGGCGCTGGTCGGAACGCGACAGCGTCGAGTCGGCGACCTGCTGGATGCAACCACAAAGCGCCCCGTTTCGGGCGCCGCGTTCGGATCGGACACAAGCGGAATCGATAGGGCCGGCGACGGCAAGCGGCGTGGTCAATACGACCGCTGCCGCAGCGGTGATCAGGCGGTTCAACATAACTGTCTCCTCGGCTTCAGCCAGTGCGGCGGGGCTGAACACCCTCACGCGGCCGCGTCTTATCCGCCGGAGCCTAGCAGAATCTGCCCCTTCGCTCAATCGCGGGGGCCCGGAACCAGCGTTGGTCCGCCGACCGGACCCAGCCGCAAGATATGCTGTCGGCGATCCCGGCCATGCGGTGGCAGAGGGGCGAATCACCCGCCCGTGCAAGGCCCGTCCCGGCAGGGACTTCCAAGGCATCGGGGCAGGCCATGTCCGGCCTTGTCCATGCCAAGGCGTCGCCCGGGGGGCACAGCCCGCAGGAACCCCCGCTTTTGCCCGCTTTCCGGCTGGACCGCCCCGCAATCGCAGCATATGGCGAGGGCTGGAACTCCCCGAATTGCAAAGGTCGGACCGATGGGCGGCGAAAATTTTCGTGCGGCGATGCTGATGCTCGTCTCGATGGTGCTGTTTGCCGCCGAGGACATGTTCATCAAGCTGCTTTCGGCCGAGCTGCCCTTTGCCGAAGTGCTGGGCATTGTCGGGCTGCTGGGGCTGATCTGCTTCTGGACCGCGCTTCGGTTGCAGGGGGGGCGGCTTTGGACGCGCGACCTGCTGCGCCCGCTGGTCGTCTTGCGCAACCTGTCCGAGGCCGTCGGATCAATCGGGATCGTCGTCGCGCTGGCCCTGACCGAACTCTCCTCGACCTCGGCGATCATGCAGGCCCTGCCGCTGGCGATCGTGCTGGGCGCGGCGCTGTTTCTGGGCGAGCCGGTCGGCTGG
Organism: Paracoccus sp. KR1-242; assembly: GCF_049446195.1. Lineage (NCBI taxonomy): Bacteria > Pseudomonadati > Pseudomonadota > Alphaproteobacteria > Rhodobacterales > Paracoccaceae > Paracoccus > Paracoccus sp. KR1-242. Next base: position 4,963 of record NZ_JBMSED010000022.1, on the reverse strand, counting down.
CGACGCTGGACGGCCATCGCCGCGGGCTTTGTCGGCGTTCTGCTGGTCCTGCGGCCCGGCTTGTCCAGTTTCGAGCCCGCCTCGCTGATGGCGCTGGTCGCCGTCGTGGGGCTGGCGGCGCGCGACATCGCGACCCGTCGCATCCCGTCGCAAATCCATTCGCTGCAGCTTGCCGCATCGGCCTTTTTCGCGATCCTTGTCGCCTCGATCGCAATGGGATTGGTGCTGGGTCAGGAATTCGTCATGCCCACGCCGCGGCAAGGATTGCTGTTCATCGCCTGCATGGCGGTGGGCGTCGGCGGCTATGCCCTGCTCGTCACGGCAACTCGGCTGGGCGAGGCCTCGGCATTGGCCCCGTTCCGCTATGCCCGCCTTGTCTTTGCGCTGACGCTGGCCGTCATCGTCTTTGGCGAGCGGCCCGATACGCTGACGCTGACCGGGGCCGCGATCATCGTCGCCTCGGGCTGCTATGCCATGTGGCGAGAGGCCGTTCTGCGCCGTCGCCAGCTTCGTGCCGCCGGCTTCGAACCCCTGCGCGGCTGACCCGCGCGCGATCCCCCTTCCCGCAACGCATTTCCCCCTGTATAGCCCGGCCATGACCGACCTTGACCTCATCCGCAATTTCTCGATCGTGGCTCACATCGACCACGGCAAATCCACGCTGGCCGACCGCCTGATCCAGATGACGGGCACGGTCGCCGAACGCGACATGAAGTCCCAGCTGCTCGACACAATGGAGATTGAGCGCGAGCGGGGCATCACCATCAAGGCCAACACCGTGCGCATCGAATATCCTGCCAAGGATGGGCGCACCTATGTCCTGAACCTGATCGACACGCCCGGCCATGTCGACTTCGCCTATGAAGTCAGCCGGTCGATGCGCGCGGTCGAGGGGTCGCTGCTGGTCGTAGATGCCTCGCAGGGTGTCGAGGCGCAGACCCTGGCCAACGTCTATCAGGCGATCGATGCCGGCCACGACATCGTGCCCGTGCTGAACAAGATCGACCTGCCTGCGGCCGAACCCGAACGCGTCAAGGAAAACATCGAGGACGTGATCGGCATCGACGCCCATGACGCCGTCGAGATTTCGGCGAAGACCGGCCTTGGCATTCCGGATGTGCTGGAGGCCATCGTCACGCGCTTGCCCGCACCCAAGGGCGAACGCAATGCGCCCTTGAAGGCGATGCTGGTCGACAGCTGGTATGACGCCTATCTGGGCGTCGTCGTCATGATCCGCGTCATGGACGGCGTGGTGAAGAAGGGCGACCGCATCAAGATGATGCAGACCGGCGCGATCTATGGCATCGACAAGCTTTCGGTGTTGAAGCCAGCCATGGTCGACATTGCCGAACTAGGGCCGGGCGAGATCGGCGTCTTGACCGCGTCGATCAAGCAGGTCCGCGACACCCGCGTCGGCGACACCATCACGCATGAGAAAAAGGGCACCGATACCCCGCTTCCGGGCTTCAAGCCGGCGCAGCCGGTGGTCTTCTGCGGCCTTTTCCCCGTCGATGCGAACGATTTTGAAGCATTGCGCGACGCGATCGAAAAGCTTGCCCTGAACGATGCGAGCTTCAGCTACGAGATGGAAACCTCGGCCGCGCTTGGCTTCGGTTTCCGCTGCGGTTTCCTGGGTCTGCTGCATCTTGAGGTGATCCGCGACCGGCTTGAGCGCGAATACGATCTGGACCTGATCACCACCGCGCCTTCGGTGGTCTTCAAGCTGCACATGCGCGACGGAGAGGTGCGAGAGCTGCACAACCCCGCCGACATGCCCGACCTGACCTATGTCGACCATATCGAAGAGCCGCGCATCAAGGCCACGATCATGGTCCCGGACGAATACCTGGGCGACGTGCTGAAGCTGTGCCAGGACCGCCGCGGCATCCAGATGGATCTGACCTATGCCGGCAACCGCGCGATGGTGGTCTATGACCTGCCGCTGGCCGAAGTGGTCTTCGATTTCTATGACCGGTTGAAATCCGTGACCAAGGGCTATGCCAGCTTCGACTATCAGATCAGCGAATACCGCGAGGATTTCATGGTCAAGATGTCGATCCTGGTGAATGACGAGCCGGTCGACGCGCTGTCGATCATGGTCCACCGTGACCGCGCCGAAAGCCGTGGCCGCGTCATGGTCGAGAAGCTGAAAGAGTTGATCCCGCGCCACATGTTCAAGATCCCGATCCAGGCCGCCATCGGCAGCCGCGTGATCGCGCGCGAGACGCTGTCGGCAATGCGCAAGGACGTGACCGCCAAATGCTATGGTGGTGACGCGACCCGGAAGAAGAAGCTGCTGGAAAAGCAGAAGGCCGGGAAGAAGAAGATGCGCCAGTTCGGCAAGGTCGAGATCCCGCAGACTGCGTTCATTCAGGCGCTGAAGATGGACACCTGAAGGCACGATCCCGGCTTTGCCGGGATTGGCCTGCCCGCCGCGATGCGGCGGGCAAATTCATGAAACTGGGTGAAGGGCGCGCATGCCGTCTTGTCACGGACCGGCCCCGCTTATGGCATCGCGCCCGGTGAAATGCCGATGCGGGCCGCGCGGGAATGCCCGCCGACCCGGATAGGATGTGGATCAACCCGCGGTCTGCGCGGCAGGACCGACTTAATAGGGGGCGGGCGTCGCCGCCGGCGCGGCATAGGGATCGGTTGCCGTCGTCGTCGGATAGGTGCCCATCTGGGTCTGGCTGTTCGCCGCCTGGTCCGTCAGCAGGGCACCGGCGGTCTGCATGTCCCTTCCGGCTCCCTGCATCGTCTCGCAGGCGCCCAAGGCGACAATCCCCAAAAGGGGGGCAAAGCGCAAAAACTGTCCCATGGCTTGTCCTTTCATTGCTGCTCTTCTTGTTTTTCAGGAAATCTAGACCACCTGCCGCGTGCCCGCCGCTCACGGTCGCGCGAGACGGCAAGATTCCTGGCGGATCGGCGGAAATTCACTCATTTTTCGGGCGCAAAAGAACGGCGCGCGAACGGATTCTTGCTCGCCCACGCCCGCTTTTGTCCAAAGCCAATCGGGATCACATGCCCGATTGCACCTCGCGGCTTTCGCGGGTCACGGCCTGTCCGGCGGCCTGCATGTCGCGGCCCGCACCTTGCACCGTTTCGCAGGCGGCCACCGCCAACAGGGCAAGAAACGGGGCCAGTCCGATCAGTCGACGCATTGCAAAACTCCTGCACAGCATTTTCCGCGGCTTAATGGCGCATTCGCCGCCGCGTTTCCACTGCCATTTAAGACTTGCTTAACCGGGGCCGGGCAAGGTGCAATCATGCGTATCGCCATGATTCCCCTGTTGCTTGTGCTTGCCGCCTGCGCCTCGCCCTCGCCCGAGTTCCTGGCCGCGCCACGGCACGACCTGCAGATCGATGGCATAGACTTCGCGGTGTTTCAGAAGGCCAACCGGGCAGAGGTCATCCGCCTGGGTTATCTGTCCCGCAGGGACCGCGAACGCGTGCCCGGCCTGATGATGCAGGCGGCCGAACAGGCCAGCGGATGTCGCGCCATCCCCTTCAGCCTGAAGACCCGCGTGCCGGGCGACACGGCCGAGGCGCGCATCAACCTGAAATGCTGACGCCTCAGTCCAGGAATGCCGCGACCGTTTCGGCCACTTCGGCGGGTCGGTCGGCATGCAGCCAATGGCCCGCACCTGCGAATATGCGAATCTTTGCCTGCGGGAAGTGGTCGCGGATCGCATCGATCTGCGGTTCGCGGCAATAATCGGATTCGGCACCGGCAAGGAACAGGGCAGGGCCATCAAAGCCGCCTTTGGGTGCATCCGCGGGCCAGCCGACCAGCACCCGCATCTGCGCGCGCAGCGCGTCAAGGTTGAACTTCCAGCGCGGCGGGGCGGATTTCAGATCCAGCGACTGCAGCAGGAAAGCGCGAACCCCAGCCTCTCCCAGATAAGTCGAAAGCCGTTTGTCCGCGTCCGAGCGCAGCTTGACCCCCTGCAGATCCACGGCCTCCATCGCGTCGATCAGGGGGGTCTGGCTGTGAGCATAGGCAAAGGGGGCAATGTCCAGAACCACCAGTCTGCGCACCATCTCGGGGTGGGTCAGCGCCAGCATCATCGCGGCCTTGCCGCCCATCGAGTGGCCCAGAACATCGGCCTTGCCGCCATGCGCCGCAATGACCCTGGCCAGATCGCCCGCCAGCGCGGCATAGCTGTGATCGGGATCGTGAAAGCTGTCGCCGTGGTTGCGCATGTCGACCGAGATGACGCGGCGCGTCTCGGCCAGGCGGCGGGCCAGTCCGCCAAGGTTCTTGCCCGATCCGAACAGCCCATGTGCCAGCAGCACGGGGATCTGGCTCGAATCCTCTCCGGTAACGGTCAGGTTCAGCATCATGCCGCGGACCCTAGCGCCGCTGGCGAAAAGGTGCCAGAGGCGTTAGCCTTGCATGAGCGAGGGGAGAGTGATGGGCATCGAAAACATCCGGCCGATGGCGGACGAGGTGGCGGGGCTGATGGCCGCGCGGTTCGGCGGGCTGCGCCGCGGGCATTATGCCGACCTGGAAAGCATGATGCGCAAGCGGGGCGGTGCATTGCCGCGCCGATTGCGGCGCGAGGCGCGCCTGCTGGTGCAGGCGGATCGGGTCGTGGGGCATCCGAAGCTGGCGCGACAATGCGATTTTCAGAAGCTGGAACATGCGCACAAGGCGCTGACCCATTACCTGCGACCGCTGGGCCAGGTCGCCCGCTTCCGCGGTGGCGTGATCGGGACTGTGGCCAGCGTCATCATGTCGCTTCTGCTGCTGGGTGCGCTGGTCCTGTGGCTGATGACGCAGCGCGGGCTTTTATAGTCCCGCGCTGCGGTTTTGTTCACATGCCCTGGTAGAGAGGGAAGCGGGCGCAAAGGGCCTCGACCTCGGCCTTGACCTTGGCTTCGACCTCGGCATTGCCGGTCTCGCCATTGGCGGCAAGGCCGTCGACGACCTCGACGATCCAGCGGGCGATCTGGCGGAACT
>NZ_JBMSED010000021.1:0-26673 GCF_049446195.1 Paracoccus sp. KR1-242 | reverse complement strand
TCTCGAAAACGATAAAAAGCACCGCAAAAACCGCGATGCAAAACGGCGCGGGATAGAGCAGCCCGGTAGCTCGTCAGGCTCATAACCTGAAGGTCGCAGGTTCAAATCCTGCTCCCGCAACCAAATCAACCGAACCATGATCCAAGACATGCTTAGCCTCAGGCTGGGCCAAGCCGATCATTGCGGTCATCGCACCCTCCAATTCAACTTTGACGCCCGTCTCGGTCTCGTGGATCGTCACGCGCGTGATCAGGCCACGGATAATCTCCAGCGCTGCTGTCCGGATCGCAGGATCCGCCAGCGTTTGTGCCAGTTCCTTGACCTTCTTGTCGTAGAGGCTGCTCAATCCCGGATGCAGGCGCACGGGTGAGGGCAGGGGCGTGGCAAGCGCGTCCTCGATCTCTCCCTTCCTCGTTTCCAAGGCATCCAGCTTGGCCTTCAGCCCCGGTGTCCGCAGGCCATCCGCGATCGTGTCCTAGAGACCATCCAAGCGCCGCAGCACTTCGGTCTTCGCGGATTCCAGCTTGGTGCGTTCGGCCGATTGCGACGCCCGACCGGCGTTCACTTAGCTGCCATAAGCACTGATGAAGCTGGCGACCGCCGCGGGCTGCATCACGCGGTCGCGCAGCAGGACGAGGATCAAGGCCATGAGATCTCCGCGCCGGAATGCGCGCCGCTGCGTGCAGGCCCCGAGCTTGCGGGCCGCGGAACTGGCCAGATAATCCCGATCGACTGCCGCATATCCACCGCCGCAGCAGCCACATTGCGGGAGCCCGGTCAGCAGATGCACTTTGCGCCTCTGCTCCCAGAACCGGCTCTGTTTGATGGCGCGGACCCGCCGGTCGTCCTCGATCTCCCCTTGGCACGCTGTCATAGGGCGTCGTCGAGGATGCGCAGTTCCGGGACTTCGGTCGCGATCCATTCTTCCTTTGGGCTCATCCGCGACATGCGCTTGCCGGTCCCGGGATCCTTAAAAGTAACGCATCCGATTCCAAATTATCTTGCCGACATAGAGCTCGTTGTTCAGCAACCCGGTACTACGCAGACGATGGCTGCGGATCGCGGTGTCGCGCCCAGAGTTGGCCGCGAGGGCCAGAGATGCCCTCTGCATTCAGCTTCTTGGCTATGGCTTTTGGAGAAGGGCCGTCGCTGAAGTCCAAGAAGATCCGACGGACTACCTCCGCTTCATCATGATTAACGGAGTGCTCACCGGTGGCCGGAGTACCATCGGCGCTCAGACGCCGCACGATGTCATATCCATAGCTGATGCCGCCGCCCGCGAAACCGGCCTCGACCCGGCCGCGCAAATCTCGCCGCGTCTTGGCGGCAAGATCCTTCAGGAACAATTGGTTCATCGTGCCCTTGAGGCCAACATGCATCTCGCTGACTTGGCCCTCCGCCCAGGTCACGATACGGACGCCGTGGAAGCTCAGGCGCTTGTAGAGCGTCGCGACGTCAGCCTGATCACGTCTCAACCGATCGAGCGCCTCGTCGATGATGAGGTCGATGTTGCGATGCGAGGCCGCATCCACAAGGCTTTGCAGACCGGGACGGGGCATCGAGGCGCCCGAGATGGCCATATCGGCATGATGCTGTATGATCTGATAGCCTTCACGATCCGAGCGCGCGACGCAAAGCCGCATCTTGTCTTCGATGGAAGCCTCGCGTTGGTTCTGGCTGGAGTAGCGGGCATAGATTGCAGCGCGGGTCGTGATTGGCTCCTGATACGCTGGAGGCTTTCGATGCAGCCACGCTTGGCTGCGATGGCACGCGCATGGTTGTAGTGCTTCTCGGTTGTTCTGAAACTCGTATGCCCCCAGCAGCGGACCGCCCAAGCGGGCATGCTCGGGGGACCCACGTGCCAGTGTTGCGGCGGCAACGTCCCGGAAGAAGTGTGGCCGCACGCGATCACCTGTCATCCTTTCCGTCAGGTCGCAGATACGCCGTCCCATGTAGGAGTAGCCCATGGGACGCCCTGAGCCCGCAGCCCAAAGCATCGCATGGGTCTCATCGCCACGGCGCAGCAGAAAAGGGGCGGGATTCGGACAGCTAGTGGCGCAGCAGCCGCTCTAGCGGATCAGGGATCGTCGCGGTCCAGCTGTTGCCGGTTTTGGTCATGTCCGGTGCAAGAACAATCTCGATGGAATGCACTGTAAGAAGCACCGAGGCCCAGTTGCAGCCCTACAAATGCACGACGCCGGATCGGCAGCAGCGCGAGAAACGCAAGCAATGTTCCGCCGCGCAGCTTCTGCATGCGCTCGAGGGTCGATCTTGCATCCGCGTGTTGTCCAGCCAGATCGAGGCGCGCCTGCAGCAAAACGCTCCCCGCAAGGAGGCGCCCATGCTTCCGCTCGCCGTTTCTGTCCTGTGCCCAAGCAAATTGAATGGAACGGATCCTTCACAGTTTCCTTACACAGACTTCACGATCGACGGCAACAACCACGCGGATCAGCGTGTCGAGCCGCATGACCCGCGAATAGGCGGCGTCGGCCTCCATCGAACTCATCCACGCCACGATGCGCTCCGGTATGATCCGCAAAAGCGGTGGGTCCCCGAGGGCTGCGGGATCGATCGCTTTCAGCCATGGAATCCAGCGACGATAACCGCCTCGTGCTGCGCAATGGTACTGGCCCGAAGATGCGCAAAGGCACCCGCGTCATCCAGAGGATTGCCGTTTGCCTGCAGGCCAAAACCACATCTGTTGATCGGCTTCGGGCCATTCGTGTGGGTAGAGCTTGATCCGCGTCATGACGTGCGGGCCTTGGCAACATGTCGGAATAGAGCTTGGTCGACGTGCCGGCCTCGAAGCCGACATAGGCGTTCAACTTCGAACTGGTAGAGGAATGCCCCAGCAAGCGGCGGACCACTTCATAGCTGCCCGGCCGATCGGCCAAACCATCTTCGCTGCAAGGTGCCGGTGCAGATGCGTGTTGAAGTCGATACCGATCTCGCGGCGAATCCTGCTGCTGATCTTCATTGACGTCCATCCGTACGAAGCAGTCATTCGAACTGAGGGTTTGCTTGGTGTGCGCTCCCAAAGTGGAAACTCTCCAACCGCTGCATCTATTCTGATCAAAAAACAGCGTCATCGCCTCCGCAATCGCTTGGAAAGAGGGCATGTCGTGACACTCGCAAGGCTGGCGCGCGACGAAGGCATTCGAACTAGATCACGGAGAAATCCGTGGCTAGCATGCTTTGGAGCATTCACCATACCCATAGAGGAAGAAGTTTATGCCGTGGCTCGTCTTTCCCGTGAACGCCCTTGCTATTGGTAACATCACCGGAAGCAATACCTTTACAGTGAACTCCCTTCCATTAGTTGACGCCCTGACAACCATCACGGGAGGTCCTCTTCCCGACGGTGCGACAATAGAATTCTTCGTCGATGACGGTGCCGTACATTATGACGATCTCGAGAATGGTCCGCATATCTTGACTGGGGAAGCCTTCACCACCGCCCGAGTCAGCCTAGCCGGCAACAAGGATTATGATTTTGTCGTGCGGCCTGAAAATCCGAACGAAGGCGTCATCGACATTGATAACCAGTATAATGGAGAGCTAGCCACGTTTAATGGACAGTATTTCATAAGCTCTTACCCCGACACAACGCCGGTTATCGGTACGTTCGGCGGGAATATCGTTCTGGGCAGCATGGATGGAGGCTTCCCGGATTCCGGGTCGATCACCTACACGCCGGACCCCACCGGTGCGCCTTATCGATTTTATCTCGACGCTGAAGTCGTGTGCTTCACGACAGGAACGTTGATTGAAACTCCTGACGGGCCGCGCGCTGTTGAAACATTGAAAGTGGGCGACCTTGTTACAACGATGGATAATGGCCCGCAGCCGATCCGGTGGATTTCATCTCGCAGCATACGGCCGATCTTGCGACATGATCTCCTTCCGGTTCTCATTCCCGCTGGTGCGCTTGGCGCAGGATGTCCCGAGAGCGATCTTCGGGTATCTCCGCAACATCGTATCGCCCTGCACTCACCTGCCATTTGCGCAAGCTTCGCCACGGATGCGGTTCTAATCGCGGCCAAGAAGCTGGTTGGTCATAACGGAATACGGCAAGAGAGCCAGGGCAAGGTCGTTTATGTCCACTTTCTTCTGGACCGCCACGAACTGGTCTGGGCCAACGGCACTCTGACCGAGACGCTCCTGACCGGGCACATGGCGCTCCGCGCGCTTGGGGCAGCACAACTGCGCGAAATCGCGCTCATTTTTCCGGAGATTGCTCAACCCACCCACGTGCCCCATCCTGCACGCCGCATTCTCGGGCGCGGCGAGTTTCAGAGGATACTCAAGCATTTTCCGAATGATAGGCTGGTTGGCAATCATTCGGATCGCCTTCTGTCCCACTAGATCCCTTAATCTGGATCTGTGCTACCCCGACTGGCCCTGGGTGCTGCGCAGCCTCCACTGCTCCGGTCTTGCACGACCGTCCGGCAATGGCTCGGAGCTACCTGCTGCGGGGCAAAACGACGGCAATTGGGCTAGGGTCGCGACTGGTTGTCCACCCAGCCGGGCCCGGCCCATTATCGACTATCGCATGCTGGTAATGCCGCACGACAGCATTCCTGAAGCAACCGCTCGACACGTCCCGCAGCATTTCTGGCTGAGGAGCGGCTGCGGCGCGCCCACTGCGGTCATTCTCTGCGCCGGCGCCATCCAGCCGATGACAGATTTTCGATGCAACTCGGCTTGCCAACGAGCTTAATTGAGGCTCTGGAAATGGCCTTGACCGTCGAAGAAGCAATTGAAGAAGGTTGAGCCGCGCGTGCCGTCGAACCAACCCTGTGCCACATAGCGACTGCCCACCTTGAAAGACGGGTTCACCGTGAGATCGGCCGGCCGGACGTTGAAATGCGATGCCGCCTCCCCCCTGCAGAAGCGCGACATTTCCGATGTGGTCATGGCAAGCTTGGGTACGACAGGTTCCTGCACTGTGCGGCCCTGCCGCTGATGCGCATTCACTTGGCAGATGCCGCTTGCGCCGCCCTTGGTATATGAGACGGCAAGGCTGTGGTCGGGATTGACGTTGATCGACACGGTGATGTGGTCCCTGACCGCCTCGTAATAATTGGCGTTGAACCGGTGCAGCTTGGCCTCATTGCCGTTCAGGAAAACGGGGCCGCCCGCGTCGGAATGCACTTCGATGTGGCTCGGACAGGTTGCGTTGAAAAAGGGAACGTCGGCGAGGGCCGGGGTCGAAGTTCCAAACACAAGAAAAGCTGCCGTCATCAAGTGTTTCGTCATTCTTGGCTCCTGTGGAAAAGTGTTATATTCCAAGTTCATGGAAGTATCGTGCCAACATGATCTCCGTCCAATCTGTTGCAATATGCACTCCAAAGGACACCCAGAGATTACGCGTGACAAGAAACGCAAGTGTGAAGACCAGCCTCGCCACCCCGATCACACCGAAGCATTGCGCTACGTTCCAGTCGTATGTGGGCGGATGCGCGAGGCAGAAAACCAGCCAGCCCGAGACGATCCCGAGCGCTAGCGTCAGGCCTGCACCCACGCCAGTCCGGCTGCGCAGGAACGATGTCACGGCAAGCACGGGAAGTATGGCCAGTAACTCCTCCCCAAGCAGCGACGGAAGTGCCGAGAGCAGTTGCAGTATGAAATCGAACCCATCTTGGGATTGGATTTAAGCGAAGATGGAATTTGTCGCGGTCGGAACAATGTCGCTGATAACTAGCGCGGCCAGCAGCGTGAGAATGATTGCAAGCGCGGCAAAAGCCGGGATCGGGAACGCGTCCCGCAATCGAAGCGGGCGGAACAAACCAGTTCGTCCCGGGCCCGCAGAAACGGCCAGCGCGACAAGTGGCAGGACAGGAAAAAGGATGCCGGTTATGGCGGCGGGAACTCCCAAAACCACCGGGCCGCCAATCAACAAAGTAAGCCCAAAGGCAAGCCCGGCAAGAATCAGTCTCCAGCCAGTCGGTGCGATTGCGTCGTTTGCAGCGGGAGATTCTCAGCGTCGATCATCGGCTCCAACACCCCTGGAATCGGTGACGCATGCGGCGGCAGTAAGTCGGAACGCGAACAGGTCAACTGCGTGTGGTTCTTGTTGCACAAAGGGTCGTACTGAAATCTGGCATATCGCTGGTTGGATAGGTCAGTTGCGAACGGCTGCATCGTGCGATGTCAAATCGACCGCGGTTTTGTTCATCTCCAAGCGATCGACTGTCCGATCCAGGCTCCGCAGCACGATGCGGACATTCATTGAACCTGCTGATACCTTGTCCCGGACACAGACGAGGGTCAGATGGAAGCCGAAATCAAGAGCTTTTTCCTTGGCGATTTTCACGGTGAACCGCTTTGCCCATCTGATCCAAAGCACTTCGGCGGGATTCTGGATCTGGTGATCGGTGAAACTGGCTCGACAACTGGTGACAATTTTTCGGTTTTCGTCTGCACACCCTCATGGTTTTCCGCCAGCGTTCTGAAGGTCTATCCGACCGACCCGACGCACGAGGCTTTTTCCAAGCCTGCGTTCGGACGACACCATCCGTTCGTATCGATGTTTGACGAGAAAGAGGTTCGAGGAGTGATAGACAAGCTGCTGGGCAACGAGGCCCGCGGCGATTGGTCAAAACCAACCGCTCGTTTAGCGCGCAACCTTCCGTGGGAGTTTGAGGACTACCAAGGCTGACGGCCATTGGCAACTATGGGCTCCAAGCTGCCTGCGGCGTAGCGGCAAGTGGGTTTGACCTTGCCGTTCGGACCTCACCTTGTTCGGCAGGGTGAACCGGTCTTTCGTGGGCGATCACCATGCCGCCGTTATGCAAAACCGCACCTCCTGGAGCGGGCACCAGGACCTGCGGATTCATGTATACAGCGCGAGTGACATGAACCGGAGATCCATGAGAAGATCATGTGATGCCCGGCAGCTTCGGATTGCGCCGCGCCGGCGTTTGCCGGATGATCCGGTGTCATGGCCGAACCCTTTTCCTTCCGCAGAGACCCGGCGGTGCCGCCTTTTGATGACCTCCAGCCTGTCGCGGTGATGGATGCCGAATGCGCCCTGTGCAGTTGGGGCGCGCGAATGATCCATCGGCTCGACGGCACGGGAACAGTGCGCATCTGCCCGATCCAAAGTCCGCTGGGCACCGCGCTGCTGCGCCATTACGGGCTGGAGCGGGAGGACCCCTCAAGCTGGCTGTTCATCGACGGCGGGGTGGCCTATGTCGATTGCGACGCTGTGCTTTAGGCCAGCCGCAGCTTGGGCGGATGGATCCGGCTAGCCGGCGTGTTGCGGGTTTTCCCCCGGCCGGTGCGCAACTGGTTCTACCGTCGCCTCGCGCGCAACCGCTATGCGCTGTTCGGTCGCGCCGACATGTGCGCCTTGCCGGACCCGGCCTTCCAGCGTCGGCTGCTGCGGTGAAGATCCTGATCCTCGAATGCCATGGCGGCTTCGGCGGACGCTTCGCTCGGAGTTGGTCCGCGATAGGCATGAGGTTATAATTGCAGGGCGCGGCTTAACCTAGGCGCAGGCTCTGGCGGACCGACTGGACTGCGAAGCGATACTGATGTCCAAGATGGCAGCTTCCGCTTCTACGTGAATATCCTGGCGCTTGATGTGAACGGCCAAGGTTCGGAGGCAAGCGCCCGGCCCATACCGGACTTTTGGGCCCCGCGAATGCTGCAGGGTGACCTCTGCAAAGCCACCGCTCGACCGCGGACTCTATCCGCTTTTTGGCAAAGGCGAATGGGGAATGACACCGTTCGGTGCTCGTACCTCGGGAGCGTTCACTTCCGAACAAGCGCCGGTATTCAGAAGCGATAGCTTGCACCAAAAATCGGACCGTTGAGTTGCAAGTCGTAGGGCAGGCCTTGGTATTCACGATCAACTGACAAGTTGCGCCACCCGCCGCTCAGTGTCCAATTCGTGCCGACACTATAGCTGGCCAGCGCCACGACCTGCCAGGTGTCGTCCGAAGCCTCGCCGATGCCGAAGCCGCCGCCGTCGATCCAAAGGCTGGCCTGCCAGCGGCCGTCCTCACCATAGGATATCCGCGTCGCAACAAGCGGATCGATCCAGGTATCGGAAAGCGAAGAGCGGTAATCCCGCAGGGCAGTGCCCCGGAATGCAAGGTCGATATTGGCAGACATCAGCCTTGCGCCGCCCCCCAGATCGACTCTCAGCCCATCCCGATCCACGACATTGTAAAGGCCGTATCCCGCGGCCGAGGTCAGCTTTATCCCCGTCGACACTTCCGAGAACAGCACCTGCCGGGGCATCTGATTTCCAAGCGTAAGGTCGAGGTGGAGGAAATCCCCAACCAACGACCAGGGCCCGCTTTGCGCGCTGATTGTACCCATGATCCCGGCATCCAGCGCATCGACCGCGTCGGCGCGGCCAAGCTCGGTTGTCACCGCGCCGAAACGGGTGTCGAGCGTGGTCGTGGTCTCTGGAAGCCAAAGATAAGCGGATGCCGAGACCTGCCAGCCTTCCTGAGAGGCCGCAGGTGTTGCGCAAAGCGCTGCGCCGACAAGCAGCGGAAGGGCTTGAGACCGCTTCATGGGGGAATTCCTCGGGGCATATCGGAAGAGAAGTCGCGGCACATGGGCCAAGAGGCGGCCGTCTGGCCGCCCCCCGCAAGGCGCGTGTCAGCCGACGACCTCGATGGTGGGCGCCTTCCACTGACCATCAAGAGCTTCGGGCTTGGGCAAGTATAGCCGCATGACGGCGTAGAACCCCTCGGCTGGCGCGGGCAGCCAGCTCGCCTCTTGCTCGGCGCCGGGGCTTTCGGCCTGAAGGTGGAGGACGATGCCGCCGGTTTCGTCCCGTTTCAGCCCCGGCAGCATCGGCGAATTGATCAGGTAGCGGTCGATCGGGTTATCGACCAGCAACTGCCGCGCCATGTCATACATCGTGATCGACCAGAAGGCGGCCACCGGCGGCAGGGCATCCGCCGCGAAGCGCAAGGCATAGCGATGCGCCTTGCCGTCAAGCGGCTTGCCCGCCGCGTCGAGATTATAGATGACGTAAAGCGCCTCCTGTGCGGTATTGCCATAGATGCCACCCTGCGCGGCAGCGGCGCGGTCCATGTAGCGGCCCTTCATGAACTCGGGCGTTCCGAACAGCTTGGCGGAATCCGTGAGATGCGCGACCTCGGCGCGGATCTCCTGCTCGGTCGGCCGGACAAGGTCGCGCATCCGGGCCACCTGATCCGCATTCAGGCTGGCGGGGGGCCAGGCCGTCCCCGCTTGCAGCCCGAGCGTGGCGAAGCTGTCGCGCAGGGGTCCCTCCCATTCGAGGGGCGGGGCGAACTGCAGCAGGAAAGTCGCAAGCGGCCAGAAGTCGGTCAGCATCCGGTCGTCGTCGATCACCGGCCAGTCGATGGCAGGTGCCGGAGCCGGGGCAGGCGTGCCCGCAAAGGCCGACAAAGCCTGCGCCTTGTAGCCCGCCTGAACCGCTTCGACCTTGCCGATGTCGTCGGGCGCAAAAAGCTGCGTGCGGATGACCACAAGACCCAGATCAGTCGGTATCCGGACCACACGCTTGATCCCGGCGGGTGCTTCCCCTTGCCAACCCGGCCCCGCAATCATGAAATCTCCGCCGCCATTGCCATCCACCCGCGTGCCCAGATAATCGACATTGTGGGTATAGAGATCGACGATTTGGGCCGAGTAGTAACGATCCGCCTCGATGGCGGGCAGGGACAGGACCAGCGGTTCGGCGCGCAGGTCCATGACCATGAAGGAATAGGGTGTGTCAGAGTTGGGCGTGATGATCGCCGTGTCCTGCGGCGTATAGACCCGGGCGATGCTGCTTAGCGTGTTGAGCGGCCCCTTGTACTGCTTGCCCCCCGGTTCCAGCGCGTATTGGTATAGGGTGAGGTAGTTCTTCACCATCGGGTAGGTGTAAAGAAACGCCTCATGCGTCAATGCACCTTGATCCTGCGCATACATCGGCAGGCCCGGCAGCACCGCCGCCGCGACGCTCATCTGAAGCAGGGTTCGACGGTTCATTGCACTTCCTCCGGTTCCGGAAAGACCCAGCTGCCATCAAGAACGCTGGCATCGGGGCGATAGAGCCGTACCATCCAGTTCCAGCCCTCTGGCGTCGGCAGGCAGTTCACGACCGCCTTGTCGCATCCGCCGAATTGGACCGTTACGCTGCCATCGCTATCGGGCGTCGCGGTCAGGTTGTTGAGCGTATAGGCGTTCTGGGTGTTCGCTACGTAATAGCCGTCGGCATTGTAGATGGAGATCGACCAGAAGCCTTGGACCGGTACCTTGCCGACCTTGACGCGGTAGACGGTCTTGCCGTCGTTCTTCGCCACCTGCCGGTTGAGGTAGAGCGCCTCGGTTTCCGGGTTGCCGCCCCATCCCATGGCCGAGCCGATCACATGGCGAACGGGGTCAACCTGATCCTTTGCCCCGAACATATGCCGCGTGTCGGGCAAAAGCGCGGCAAGATCGATCAGCGCCTGACGCGTCCGGTCCTGCGTGGAATTGTCCCAGTCGGGCACCTCGAACGACCCGGGGCTGGTTTGCGAAACCTTGATCCCGTCTTGAAGCTTATGGACCGTCGCAAGATCCTCTACATCCTCCGGGTTCACCAAGGTGCGGATGGCAACCGCCACATAGCGTGTCCCGATCGCCGCGCGCGTCAATTCAAGCGTACCACCTCCATAGTGAACGCCATGGGTATAATGGTCCTCGTCGATGATCTGGACTGAGAGGAAGCGCGTGCCGGGATCAGGCAGCGTCAGCGTTACCGTCCCGGCATCCAGATCGAAGATGCCGCTGGAATATAGCGTGTCCCGGTTGAGCCGTATCACCGTCTGCTCGGCAACATCAGCCATCACCCGATCATGGCCAATGACACCCAAACCATTCCGCGCGGAGATGCTGCCGAAGTAAAGATCGCTTTCAGCCCGAGCAAAATTGTCCGTGCTCACCGGCACGGGTTCAGCCTGTGCCAGTCCCGGTGCGATCAAGAGCGCCGTACCAAGAGCATATGCGATAACGGGGAAGCTACGGGACATTGCGGTCCTTTCAATTGCATATCGCGGTGACGCTTTGGTCGTCCGCAAAATTGAGGCAGCGAGGCGTCGTGTATGACGAAAGCCCGACTGTCCGATGGATCAAAGGCATGGCGACCCTCATGTGAGGGAGGCAGGAAAATTATATCATCGGCAATACGGCCACCGTATCTGTCGATTCGAAGGATTGATAGTCCACTGGAAACTCTCAAACTGTCCCAATCGACACAGTTCAGCGAAAAATAACTCGTGCCCATAACAAGAGCAGAAGCCGAGACGATCATCCTTCAGAGCGGGTGGCTCGCCCTGCAACCGTCCACGTTTCAGAAGACGGTTCTGTCGCGTAGCCTGCTTCAAAACTGGGATGTGGGCGAGGTCATCTACCACGCCGGGGATCCTCCGGGTGGAATCTACGGTCTTGTGCACGGATCGCTTGCCGTAAGTATGGCCGCGCCGAATGAAGCGCCCCGATTTGTCCAATTCGGGATAGCCGGTGCATGGGCCGGTGAAGGGCCATTCCTGACAGGGGAACCGCGGCGCGTCGAGATGCGCGCGATTACCGGTTGCACCCTCTTCCATCTACCGCTCGATGTAATGCAGCAGATGGCAGCCTCCAACCCGGATGCGATCCGTCGCTTCGCCCATATCACGGTGCTGCATTTCGACGTGCTGACCCGAGTTATCGACGATTTGCTGATCCCGAACACGATGCGACGGATTGCCTCGGTGCTGCATCGCGCCAGCTGGCTACAGTCCCGCAGCATTCCGATCAGTCAGGAAGCCCTCGGCGGCATGGCCAACGCCTCACGCAAGCAGGTCAACGCCGCATTGGCAAAGTTCGCGCAGGCGGGATGGATCACGACATCCTATCGCACCATCGAGGTCACTGATGGCGGTGCATTGCTACGGTTCGCACGAAACGATTAAGTCCAGAGTTGCTCCCAGAACTCCGCCGATTTGTGAGCTCTGCGATTGCAATTCCATCCTCGGACAGCCCCATTGGGTCCGGCTGCATTCGGTTGCAGCCGAGGCAGATCATGCGCAACCCGGAGTAAATCGATAGTCGGCCCCTAACGGACGTCTTATCCTGCTAATGCCGCACGACAGCATTTCCCGAAGCAGCCGCTCGACACGTCCCGCAGCATTTCGCGCTGAGGAGCGGTTGGGGTGCGGGCAAAGCTGCCGTTTCTGTCAGAGGCTTGATGGTTGCCCTAGTGATGTATGGTCTCTATATGCTGCGCCTGGGCCGGTGGAATAGCCGTCGCTCGTTCCAAGAGGACTGGATGTCAGAGCTTGTGAGATAAGGCTCTCTGGGTTTCAGAGAGCTGGGTGAATTCCGAACCACCGGGTGCAGTGCACTTGCGGTGTTTTTTCACATATTCTCACGAGACATCCATGAATATCTCACGAACTGAACAACGTGTTCTGCACGTTCTGGCCCTTGGTGGCCGTATTCACCACGAGCGGACCGATGGTGCAAAAATCACTGCCATCACTTGCGTCACGCGTGAAGGAACGGTGCTGTCCGACTGCACTCTGAGCGTCTTCAGCCGTCTGCGCAAAAGGCGCCTGATCGAATCCCGTTCCGGCAGCCCCTATCGCATCTCGAAACGGGGCCGGCTTTCCGTTCGCGCTCAGCTCGACAATCAGGGCTGATGACAAAGGCAGTCGGGCTGCATCGAAATGCCGATGCAGCCCGCGAACGTACGATCAGCATCCGATCAAAAGGACAAGTCATGGATATACCACGCATTTTCAGCATCAGCGAAAGCACGCATCGCATTCACAATCCCTTCACCCCGGAGAAGTACGACACCTTCGGCAGGGTGCTTCGTCTGGAGCCGGGAACCAGCGTGCTCGATCTCGGCAGCGGTTCGGGGGAGATGCTTTGTACTTGGGCCCGCGATTTCGGGATCACGGGCACCGGCATCGACATGAGCAAACTGTTCTCCGAACAGGCAAAACGCCGCGCCGAAGAACTTGACGTCACTGGTCAGGTGAGTTTCATCCACGATGACGCGGCTGGTTATGTCGCAGAGGAGAAAGTCGGTGTGGCAGCCTGTGTCGGCGCCACATGGATCGGCGGAGGTGTTGCCGGTACCATCGAACTGCTGTCGAAGAGTCTCGCGTCCAATGGGATGATCCTCATTGGCGAGCCCTACTGGCGGAAACAGCCGCCAAGCGAAGAAGTCATCAAAGGTTGCGGGGCCGGTACCCTGTCAGACTTTCTGACACTTCCCGAACTGCTCGGGTCCTTCGCGGAGCTTGGCTACGACATCGTGGAGATGGTTCTGGCCGACCGGGAAGGCTGGGACAGGTACGAGGCCGCGAAATGGCTCAACATGCGCAGCTGGCTCGAAGAAAACCCCGATGATGACTTTGCGCCAGAAGTTCGGAAACAGTTGTCGTCAGCACCCGCGCGATACGCATCATACACGCGTGAATATGTGGGCTGGGGCGTGTTCGCGCTGATGGACCGAAAACGTCATTGACAGAGCAGGATCGAGCGGCCCCCGGTCGCTTGATCCTTGACCGAATATCCACGACTGCCTAGGGGTTTGCGGCGCAGTGTGAGGTATCTTTATGACGTGGACTTTGGCCATCGGAGAACGGTGCTATTCCAGCTGGAGCCTGCGCGGTTGGCTGTTGTTTGACGCGTTCGGCATTCCGGTCAAAACTGTCTCCGCACCCCTATACAGCGATGGCTTCGCTCGTGTGCTTGCGGACTTCGCACCCGCCAGAACGGTTCCTGCGGCCAAGCTAGGTGATACGGTCATTTGGGACAGCCTCGCCTTGGCCGAGGAACTTGCCGATCGCTACCCAGACGCTGGTCATTGGCCTGCGGACCCGGCCCGCCGAGCTGCAGCAAGGTCCATGGCGGCCGAGATGCATTCCGGGTTTACGGCCTTGCGATCTTATTGCTCCATGAATCTTCGAACAGCCTTTCGCGACGTGCCCGTACCAGATGACGTACGAACAGATTTGAATCGTATCGAAAGGCTTTGGTCACAGGCCGATGGATGGCTGTTCGGTGATTATTCCGTCGCGGATGCCTTCTTCGCGCCCGTGGCGATGCGGATTGCAGGCCATGACCTGTACGTCGGTCCTAACGCCCGCGCCTACGTGCATAAGCATCTTGCGCATTCTTCGTTGCGGCGCTGGATGGAAATTGGCCGGGCGGTAGACCCTGTTCTGGACGCCTATACTCGGGATTGGACAGAGACGGCATGGCCGACCACCACCACGAAAGACTAGCTCTCCAGAACCTTCGGCGAGTGCGATGCGCGGTAGCCCCCGAAAGCTTGCCGCTATGTCTTGACTGTCGGCTTCGGGCTCATATTCGGGTCGATCCCCGTCAGGCCCGGTCCCATTAATCCGGGTTTCTTCGAGCAAGGATCGGGGCACCACAACATAACCCCCGCGTCTAGGGGCCCAAGTCTGATCCGTGCCGATCAATATCCGCCCCGCGCCGCCACCGTTGCCAGTATTCCCGAGACCGGCGCGACGATGATGAGCACGAGCCACCAGACCAGCAGCTTCAAGCGCCCACGTCCGAGGAAATCCATTTCGGTGATGTTGTTGGCGCGAAAAAGGTCGTCGCTGCGAAAGAACAACTTGGCGAAGACCACAACCAAGCCCGCGATTGCCGCGAAGAACACCATCATCAGAGCCGTCGAGAGCATCATTCGCTTCTCTCCCAGAGGTGTTCACGCCGCATGATTTCAACAGACCTGGCGTGTCGGCGCAAGGCGACGAGATATGGGCGTCCTATCTCACGCGGCCGCGGAGCAAGGCCTGAACCCAGTCCGGACGTCCTCCCGCCTCGGCCATCCGGATCATCCGTGCGGGATCGTAGGGCACCTGATGGTGAGAGGTCGCCCAGCCAGCCGCGGTCCTTCTGACAGTTGCATAGCTGGCTGTGCAAGTGCCGGTTTCCATGACATGCGCGAAGGGTGTCTGGTCATCATAGGCCGGACAGCCGACGCTGCCCGGATTCAGGATCGAGCACGTCCCGATATCGACCCGTCGGGGAATGTGGGTATGGCCACAAAGAAAGAGGCTGGCTGATCCTTGCAGTTCCGCCGCGATCGACGCCTCGTTTTGCAGAATGGCATGACCAACAGGCAGAACCATTTCCAGCCAGTAGGTCGTATCGCTTCTGGGCGCGCCGTGGCAGAGGAAAATGCCATCCTGAAGTGTCAGGACCGGCGGGAGGCCCCGGAGCCATTCCAGATGGGCAGGCCGCAGCTGGGCATGAGCCGCACGATCTGAGATGCCCATCTCGCCAGGCTCCAACTCTACCAGTTGGCGATCATGATTGCCGCGTATGCAGATGAAATCGCCATCCATCAGCACATCGGCAGTCTCGGCGGCCGCAAGCGGACCGCTTAGGTGGTCACCGAGGTTAACAATCCTGTGGATGCCCTGCGTCTGGATGTCCTCCAGCACGGCCCGGAGGGCATCCACGTTGCCATGGATGTCGCTGATGACCGCCAGTGTGCCCTGCATGACGCTTCCCAGACTTGTTCGTCGCAGGCCATCATCCAGCTTTGGCAACCGGAAAATCAAGGTTCGGGAGACGGATAACAGGAGTCATGGGACAAAGCGGACGCTGCGTCTGGTAAAACGGTCATCGCGTGCGACGGGCCTCTTCATGTTTACCCTCGTCCCGCTCTAAGGGTCTACGGCCAGGCAGGCTTCGTCTATCCGCGCGCGCTTACCCTGTTGCGAACTGTCCCCCCGATGGTGCAACGGCCGTGCACCAAGTCCTCCACCATAAGGCCTTCGAGTGAAAACATAATCTTGTCGTCACTGGTGGCACCCGGTGAGATTGGCAGATGAAAGGTGCGGCCGTATTTCTTCATGGAGACGCGATAGCACAGATCGCTAAGTGGCGGCTATTGGCTCTGAGCTTCGATCTGGCTTTCCGAACCCGCGAACGGTGTAGACCGGGCCAGCCATGGCACCGATGCGGACATTGCCGTCGTTGACCGCCCATCACACCCGGGCTATCATCCGCCGGTCTGAAACAGGTTAGGCTCGGGAAGGTTGGCCCGGCCCCCGCTCTGCGGGTCCTTCCGTTGCAAGCCAACGGCCCAAGACTATCAAGGCGTCCGCGCGGTGCAGGTGCCGATAGAAAGGGTATGGCATGAAACCCAGGATTTCCGTTCTGACACTCGGCGTCGCCGATCTCGAGCAATCGCTTTCCTTCTACCGTGACGGCCTCGGGTTGCCCACGCAAGGCATCGTCGGGAAAGAGTTTGAGCATGGCGCGGTGGCGTTCTTCGATCTTTCCGGCGGGCTGAAACTTGCGCTCTGGGCGCAGGCCGACATTGCCCATGATACCGGATTGCCGAAGCAGCCGGTCAGTCCGACCGCCTTCACCATTGGTCACAACGTCATGCGGCGGGAAGAGGTTGATCGGATCATGGAGGCTGCAGAACGTGCAGGGGCAGAGGTCGTCAAGGTCGCGCAGAACACGTTCTACGGCGGCTACGCGGGCTATTTCCGCGATCCCAACGGGCATCTGTGGGAAATCGTCTGGAACCCGGAACTGCTTCCCGCGGAAGATTGAGCAATCCCCGAAGACCACTGGCTTCAGCTAAGGCCAGTATCCGCTAAGGGCTCACGACGAACATGCCGCGGTACAGCAACCGCCAAGTTTGCTCGGGGCAACCCTCCTGCTGCTGGAACAGGAGGGCCCGGCCTTTACCAGCCGCTGGACCATGACAAATGCCGCATTGATGCATGTGTCGAAGCGATCACTCGGCCATAGTGCAGGAAATCCTTGATGAAACGGCAGGGATGCGGGACAAACCGGATCTTTTGCACTTTCAGCGACGATCTTGCTTGACGCCGCTTTCACCTATCAGGTGCAGGAAAAAACCGATAAGGCGATCAACGTGAGCAACCTGCTTAACGGGCAGCATGTCTCGGGTGCCGGAACCAACTATTCCCACAATCCTGGCTGCGAGCTCCAGGCGACCCTGCGTCACCGCTTCTAATGAAAATCTGGCATGGGGTGGTGTTCTTGCCGCTTCCGTTCTTTCCAAATGGAAACACTCAACATCTGGTTCTCGGCACTCGCTTGCGCTAGGAGGGTGCGGACAATACCGCCCTGCCAAGGACTATCGCCATGCTTCAAGCCAGCACGCGGCTTTCTCATCCCGAAGCCATCGAGGCGATGCACCGCTTCCAGCAGGACCATCCCGAATTCATCACCGTCGAAAGCGAGACCGGCCCTTGGAGCATGGTCATCCCGGCGGGGCGCTTCTTCGTGCAAATCGAGGCCGATCACCTGTCGGTTCTGGCCGAGGGGGTGGACGCGATTGGCCTCAGCTATCTGAAGCTGATCTTCGTCGACCATATCCGCGAATATCTAGAAGAAGAGATTGAGTTCGCTTGGACCGGTGACGAAACCGATACCAAGGTTCCGCCGTTTTTCCGCCAGATCACTGTGGTCTGGTCGAAACAATTGACCCGGTCGATGCAGCGCGTGCGCTTTGCCGTCCCGGATCTGGAAAACCTGCAGCATACGGAATTGCATGTCCGCCTGCTGTTGTCGCCCAAGGGTCGTACGCCAGTCTGGCCTTGGATGACCGCCAGCGGCGGCATGGCATGGCCTCAGGGCGAGGATGCGCTGATGGCCCGGATCTATACGCTGCGCAGCGTGGACCTTGCTGCAGGTGAGATCGAGATCGATTTCGTGCTGCATCCCTGCGACGCGCCCTCTGCCGCGAATTGGTCGACGCTCTGCCAGCCCGGAGATATCGCCGGGATGCTGGGACCGGCGGGTCAGATCCCGAGATCAAGCGGCCGCCTGCTCATGCTGGGTGATGAGACGGCCTTGCCCGCCATCGCGCGTGCCTGCGAGGTGTTGCCCATCGGGGCCGATTGCGAAATTCTGGTCGAGGTCGACGGGCCCGAGGACGAGATGGATCTCGGCTGGCCGGTGAGTTGGCTGCACCGCAATGGCGCGACCCCCGGCACGACCAGCCTCCTGGCCGATGCGGTGAAGGCGCGGGAACCTTCGGACGATCTCTATCTTTGGGCCGCTGCGGAATTCAGCGCCTTCAAGGAAATCCGCAGGCATGTCCGCTCCGTCTGGAACCTCCCACGCGAGCAGCACAGCGTGGTGGCCTATTGGCGCTATGGCACGCAGGGCGTACTGCCCGAGGAGCCGCATCACAAGAAGAAAGCCTGAGTTCTTCTGCGGGGGCACGCAATGTGACACCCAGGTTGAGATGGGCTTAGCTCGACGAATAACGATGCTTCCGCAGTCGCTCGTAACGTTTTCAGCGACCCGTTAACGCAATACAGCAGCGCGGAGTTGGTGAGACAACTGTCCGCTAAGGAGCCCGCTTATTTCGCGGCGTTCTCAAACCGTGAGAGGTGCCGCGCGCTGCGCTAATGTTGGCTCAGGGCTTCAAGCGGCATGCTGCGACACGGCAACCTGCAGGTTGGGCGCCCTCAGCCGATCCGCCGCTCACGAGGCCGTGGCCCTGGCCCATTGCCGACATTCGACCGATCACAATGCTGCGTGGTGGCATCCAATACAGCAGACGTTCAGTTGCAGCGCAGCGAAACGATCAGATGGTTGCTTCCTCCATCTGGCCACTGAACAAGTTCGTACCGGCGTTAGAAACATCAACTCCTTCCCGGGCTAAGCCTATGTTTACTTGGGTGTCACATTGCAACACCCACAGAAATGAGCCACATTTTAGTGGTTAGGCATGTCCACGAAGTACTCGGGCAATGAGCAACAGTTTTGAGAACACGCTTCGCTATTGGCGTTCCTCACTCGCTGACGGCGCACTTGGTGAAGGAAAATTCGCTCAATCAGATCGAAAGCGGTTTCTGGATGTTCCCTCGGAGACCTTGAAGTCAGGTGTTCTGCCCCGCGAGACCGTGGAACTACTGTTTCGTGACCAAGCATCTGCCCGGACAGTAGGCGTTCGTATTCGGCCTTTGGTCATGGCTCGAAAGACATCTCACGGAGCTGCGCGATCTGGCGGCCTACCGGAAATCGTGGCGCCCGTTGTGAGCGAGGCGACCGTCGATCGGGAAGGGCTAATTACGCCCACGCGTAATGCCTTGGCGCGAGACCTCCTAACCCCACTCCCGTCTGGTGAGTTTGCGATCGGATCGGTTGATGCTCTTGACGACTTCCTCACCGAGACCCCTCTTCCCGAAATGTCCAGCGATGCGGCATGGCAAGCCTACCTCGGACACTGCCGCAAGATGGTGGACGCTGTTTCCCAAGGCTGGCCACGGGGTGATGTTGACTACAAACCCCTCGGTTCAGGCTTTCTTGAACTCGGCGATGACGCTAACGCGACGGTTCGAGGCATTCTCGATCTGTACGACAGAATTCTGGCGGATGGGCCGGATGCAGCGCTGCTTAGGCAGATTGCAATTCCTCAACCTCGTTCAAGCACACCCGACCATCGAGTTGAACAGGAGTTATTCCGGCGGCTTGGTCACTCCAATCCCAACTTCCCTCTTGCCGAACATCAGAGGCAGGTTCTGTCGTGGCTGGATGTGTCATCGCCTGGCGAGGTAATTGCGGTGAACGGTCCACCCGGGACCGGCAAGACAACCATGCTCTTGTCCGCAGTTGCCGGGTTGTGGGTACGCGCGGCGCTAGATGGTGGGGATCCACCGGTAATCGTGGCCGCTTCGTCGAACAATCAGGCCGTGACAAATATTATCGACGCGTTCGGTAAGGATTTTGCCAGGGGTGACGGACCTTTCGCGGGCCGCTGGCTGCCTGAAATAGATAGTTTCGGCATTTTTCTCGCGTCCAACGCTCGGCGGATGGAAGCTGCGCGTCGTTACCAGACGGAACTTTTCCAGTCCGAGCGCGAGACTGTTGCATATGTCCAACGTGCAAAAGAGGCATACCTTGGCGCTGCCAAAGCAGCCTTGCCTGAGCTGGACACCACGGATCTGACCTCAGCTGTCGCGGCTTTGAAAAGCAGGATGGTGATTGAAGCTGAGAAACTGAGCCAAATTGATCGTGCAACCAGCGCCGTCCATGCCGCGAGAATCGCCCAAGATACGGGACTAGGATCTGACCCATCCGCTGCCGAATCCAAAGCTGCCGAAAACATGGAAATCCGCACTGCAGCATTGGCAAACCTACAGACCGCGCGGGCGGCTTTAGATCGGCATCTTGCCTCAGAGTCCTCCCTCGTCTCGATGGTCAGCGTCTTTGCGGCGGCAAAGGAAAAGCGGGCATTGCGTGCTCGTCTGGCCCTCGGTGATCTCGTGCCCGGTCTGGAGGACACCAAACGCGTTGCAGAGATTGAACAGCGAATTCACAGCGATCTTCGCGACGCCGCGAAAGCCAAGCAAGATGCGGAGCAGGAGGTAGCACGCGTAAAAGCACTGCGCCAAGCATTAGCCGACGCGGAAAAGCAATGGTCGAATGCTGTGGCGACCTTGGGTGGTTCTCAAGATTGGGAAGAACTAGAGCGGCAAGCCGACCTGGGCATTCGGTTTCATCTGTTCCTTTTGGCCACCCATTATTGGGAAGGACGGTGGCTTCTGGAAATGGAGGCCGACCTTGCCGCGATCGTCGCGTCCCACAACAAGAGCGGCAAGGCAACGGTGATACCCCGTTGGCACCGGCGTATGATGTTGACACCTTGCGCGGTGGCGACGTTCGCCAGCCTGCCTGGAAAGATGACTTACAGCCGCCGCGACGGTGGAAAATGGGCGACCGAATACCTCTTCGACTTTATCGACCTACTGATCGTCGATGAGGCCGGCCAAGTCCTTCCCGAAGTTGCTGGGGCCTCATTCGCACTTGCAAAACGCGCTCTCGCTATTGGTGACACGCAGCAGATCGAGCCGATTTCGTCCGTACCCCGCCCAGTGGACGCAGGTAACCTGCGAAGCACTGAACTACTCGCGAGCGACGCGACCATCGAGACCCTGACCCAACGCGGCATCTGTTCGACAAGCGGCAGTGCCATGCGCCTCGCACAGCAAGCCTGTCTCATTTCGCCATATCCTGATCTCGAGAAAGGGCTATACCTGTTCGAGCATCGGCGTTGCTACGATGAGATCATCAGCTTCAGCAACGCACTATGCTATAAGGGCAAGCTGCGGCCCCTGCGCGGAAAGGCGCCCTCAGGGGCGATCCTGCCTGCTCTTGGCTACCTTCACATCGATGGCAGGGCCTTTTCATCGGGAAGCAGCCGTATCAACCCCTTCGAGGCTCAAACCATCGCAGCATGGTTGGATGCCAAGAGAGTCGACCTCGAGACGCATTACCAAAAACCGCTGGAACAGGTGGTCGGCATCGTGACCCCCTTCGGGCGGCAGGTGCGCGAAATTCGTGACGCATGCGCAGCTCGGAGAATCTCGGTTGAGGGTCGAGGAGGCATGACGATCGGGACCGTTCACGCATTGCAAGGTGCTGAGCGTCCCGTCATAATTTTTTCACCGGTCTACTCGAAACATGCAGATGGGGGCTTTATCGACGCCTCGCCCAGCATGCTCAACGTCACCGTCTCCCGTGCGAAGGACAGCTGTCTCGTTTTCGGCGACATGGACAACTTCGGAGCCGCAAAAAGCGGAACCCCCCGCGCGATACTGAGTGATTTTTTGTTCACATCGGAGGAAAACGCGCTCGAGTTCCTCGCCGAACCACGCGCAGACCTGAAGCAAGATACGGGGCAAATCGCAATGCTGCGTGATGCCGCAGGACATGACGCTTTCCTCCTTGACGCACTCGCAAGTGGTGGGCGCCGCTACACGGTCGTCAGCCCGTGGGTGATCGCAAGCACGATGGAAAGGGTAGGCCTACTTGCAGCATTCGAGAAGGCGGTTCATCGCGGTGCAGAGATAGATGTATTTGCTGATCCGCTGCTTAACACTGGACCGGCATCTGGGGGGCTAAACCAGATGGAGGCCGTGGAACGGGCGTTTTCCCGCATTGGAGTAAAACTGCACAAGTTACCGAAACTGCACAGTAAAATAGTAGCCGTTGATTCTGATGTGCTGAGCATAGGATCTTACAATTGGCTCAGCGCTGATCGGCACGGCCAGTATGCACGCCACGAAACTTCGTTCGTCTATCGCGGTCAGCACCTCGAGAGTGAAATCCGAACAATCATTGAAAGCCTTGGGGGAAGAGAGACCTGATTATGATCCGATTGTTTTCGGCTGATAGCTCCGCCCGAAGCCGGGGATATCCGCACAAAACCACGGAAATAATGCTGCGCGAGTTGAGGTGCCACTATGAACCAGGTGATGTGGGTTCTCGGATGGGCGTGAAGGAGGATAGGAAAACCGGAACCGCGCTGCCGCACGCAGATCTCGCCACTCAATGTTGTCACGAACTGTTCCGCAAAACTTTCAAAAAGGTCTGCCAACATCCGTGTTCCGATCGGTCTGCTCTGCTCGTGCTAATACACTATGCTAAGGCGGTTATCAGAAATGCTGTCCCGAGCAGGTGCGTTTCGCCGTCCAAGGCGACGACCAGAGCCGCACTCGCACCATCCGTTCCCGAAGCTAGCCTCAATCAATAGACAGGAGGCTTCCATGAAGAGGAGAGAGAGAAAGCTCGCTGCGCCAGCGGATGATCGAAGAAATGCGGGCATTGTTGACAAGCTGAGGGCAGACAATGCTCTCAGCCTGTCTCTGGTGGCCAAAGATGCGGCGATATCATCGCCTATCTAGCCGGTTCGAATCCCCGGATCGGCACGGTGTTCGGGTGGGGTCTGATCGGTCCTCTTGCCGTTCCACCCTCACGGCACTTGATCGGCAGCACTCACAGGGCCGGGGCGCTCCTTCGATTGCGGACAAGCTGAAGGGGCAGCATTGGTCGGAGAGATCCGATACTAAGGCCGGTTTGGCTTCAGTGTCGTTCAATCCTGTTCGTCCGGGACGTATCGATAGATGCCGGAGAACCGACAGGCGAACTGACCCGGCTCACCGCACTCGGCCTGAAGTACCAAGAGTGACGCAAGACCTATGCTCGACCACCTCGAGAAAAGGCTTCCCGCAAGTGCGACCGCGCATCCGCCTTATTCGGGATAGATTTCAATCCCGTCCGGCACGGTCTTGTGGAAAAGCACCATCACGATAGGGTTACCAGGCTCGGTCATTGCATCGCTGCGAAGGCCCGCCACCTCGCCGGATACCGCGCAGGTATATTCTGCGACAACCTCGCCGAAACTGTCGCGCTGGATCGCAACTTTCTGTCCGGCTTCGACCTTGTCGTTGAGCTTCACCAGATGCTCGACGATCCCGCCCTCGGTCGCGAGGACCGGGAACCCGCTATTGCCGATAAACACGTTCATGCCTTCTGCGGTGCGGCCCATCGGTCCGGGAAGGATACCGTGATGCTTGAGGACGTTCATCGTCCCCTCCACGAACAGCGCGATCATCTCGTGGTCAAGGATGCGCGCGGCGCCGATCTCGGGCGCGAAGGCGGGAATACCCGCGTCGACGAAGGCGTTGTGCAGGACCGTCGGATAGGCGACCTTGGGCATGTCGAGGATCTGGCTGACGGGATAAAGGTCCAACATCGCCTTGACCTCGGGTCGGCTCGTCTCGCCGATATTGAAGGCCGAGACATCGAAGCCGGTCGTCCCGGTATGGAAATCGATCGCGGCATCGGCATTCGGCCGCAGCAGTCGGTTGAAGAGCATCCCGGCATGGCGGCTGGGCGCGGTAAACCCGTTCTCGTTCCCGGGCCATTCCCGGTTCATGTCGATCAGGTCGCCCCCCCGGCCCTGATTGGGCCAGCGCCGCTGCATGCTCTCCAACGCCGGGCGCGACACGTCGGTTACGGCCATGACCGTGCCCGACATCTGGGCAGGATCGAGCTGGCTCATCACCGTCTGGACGGTGTGGATCGAGCTCATCTCGTCACCATGCACGCCGCTTGTCATGACGACGCGCTTGCCCGGTTTTGCCCCCCGGGCGACGGTCACGGACACATACCAGTGCTGCCCGGTCGGTGCCTCCACGCCCTCGAAATACAGGAAGTGCTTCTGCCCCGGCTCCAGATCGTTTACGTCGAGTGCGCTGACGACTTTCTTTCCTTGGATGATATCGCCGGTATAGACGGTCCCGGAACCGGTTGCGGCCGTTCCCGTCTCCTGTGCGCGGGCGGCACCGGCAACAAGCGCGGCGCTGGCGCCCACCGTTGCAATGGAAGCAATCATGAAGTCGCGACGATCGGGACGTTCCACGGCTTTTTCCGACATGACCAATCCTATGCCGTTGTGAAATGCAGTCCTGCTATCAGAAACCCTGAATATCCGATCGACAAGCGTTTTTGAGCGGCATTTTTGCTGGTCGCAGTGGTGGCATGTTTCGTCGCCGCAGAGTCGGCATCGACGATTTAGCTGTGCTAGTTGATGTTGCTCGTCGGATGGACACACGAGGCGAGCGCCTCTGCCATCTGCCGATCCTGATCTGGAAATCCGCGACATCCTGCATGGCAGGCCGGTGATCGCGGAGGCCAAGCCGGACACCCGAATGTCCGAGGCGGGTTGCGAAACGTGGCTGAGCAATCTCCGCGCAGTTTGGGCCCAAACATCGTCTGCAAGGTACGGGCTGGAGCCATCCATACCGTGTCGTGCATCTCCCAATTGGCGGCGAACAGGGGCCGACGCTTACGTATCGCCGCGGGATCGCGACCATCCGCATTGGACCTTGAGCGGCGACCTAGCCTAGCAGTGCATCGGTCCCAGACAAGGCGAGGAACCAAGATGTGACTTATGTAGCCAGTTCTGAGAACGACTCGACCGTTTTGTGAAACTTTCGGCTTCGTCGGATCAGTCGAAGCAGGGAGGGCAGGTGGTCAGGAGGTATCACCATGTTCACCGATTCACTTCCTGCTCTCCGTCCCGAGCACCCGCCATGGAACAAGCGACGCATCATCGGTCAGAAGCACCCTCTGCTGCCAATGCACGTCTGGTCGATCCGCGTCCGTCTGGAGATGGCAGACAACAAGTGCGATCTGGCATTGTTCAACCTGGCCCTAGATAGCAAGTTGCGCGGCTGTGACCTTGACGGTCTGAAAGTCCGCGATGTCTTTGCCGCGGGACGGGAAAGGAGCGCGCTTCGGTGGTCCAGAGCAAGACTGGTAAGCCGGTCCGCTTCGATATCACCGAGACGACGCGTCAGTCCCTCGAGTGCTGGATTGCCGATTCTGAGATGATTGGCCTCGATTATCTGTGGCCCAGTCGCCTGCACCACAGCCCGCACCTGTCGACACGGCAATACGCGCGGATCTTGCGAGAATGGGTGATGTCGATCGGACTGGACCCAAGCACCTACGGCACTCATTCGATGCGCCGTACGAAGGTGGCGCAGATTTATAAAAATACGGGAAATTTGCGGGCGGTGCAGCTTCTGCTGGGCCACACCAAGATGGACAGCACCGTTCGCTATCTTGGCGTCGATCTTGATGGCGCACTCACATTGTCAGAGGGAATTGATTTGTGAACAACACACCGGGCGACAGGATTCTTGCCGGCCGGCCCTGTGCAGACGGTCGCATCCTGATAATGCGGCACGACAGCATTCCCCGAAGCAGCCGCTCGACACGTCCCGCAGCATTTCTGGCTGGAGGGGCGTCTGCGGTGCGGACCTTGTTGCCGTTTGCGAGTGAAGCATCGTGGCTTTCGCCTCTGCAGCAGAACTGACCAGACGGGCGGGAACCGGACCTTCTCTGCGTGTGCGAACACACTCTTGCCAGGGCATGGCTGCGGACATTCCGCCAAGATCCGCCCCCGGAACCGGCGTGACCTACATAACGGGTGGGCGCGAAAGTTCGCTGCATCTGCGAACCCACCTGCGCGTCAACGCTGGAGCCGAAAATTGGCCTGGCTCCCGCGGTCGGACCGCGGTTACCGATAAGAGGGCGGATTGTCGGCAATCGAGGCGGAGGCGTATCCGTTTCCCTGGTGGACCTTGATAAACAAAGCGCTTATTTGGGTTTGCTATAAGGCGTAGAGCGGTGGGCGGCTTGGATCGTCTGTCCGGGGTGGTGGGTCTCCCGGATCGGCGGTTGCTATTGCGTTTCACGCGTCAGAAAGGACAGCCGAAGATGCACGTAACGCGTGCTACGATTCGAAATATTCGTATCATTGATGACTTTGAGTTTCTTCTTGACGCCAAGACACCATCCGCTGGATGGCATGTGTTCCTCGGTGACAACGGCTCCGGAAAATCGACTGTTGTGCGGTCTATAGTTCTCGCTCTGGTCGGCGCAGAAAACGCTGCCGCCTCCCGGCAGGGTTGGAGCGGTTGGCTGAGAGAAAACGTTTCAGCGGGCTCAATTGCGGTAAGCCTACGACAGCATTTGGACCATGATCGCTGGAGTGGGAATGGAAGAACGTCGGAGACAGTATTACCACTCAAAGTAAACCTGACCAAGAATGAAGTGACAGGTTTGGTTGAGACTTCTTTTCAGAAGGGGTCCAGCGGCCCAAGAACCGTGTGGGGAAGCGGCAAGGGCTGGTTTTCAGCTGCATTCGGACCCTTTCGCCGGTTCCGAGGTGGCGATCGCGAATATGACCTGCCACTGAACTGTCATCCAGTCGGAACCAGAGCCCGTTTGGTTGATACGCCTTCCGGCGCAGGTGGAGCAACCGATATCCGCGCGGAGCTTTCAGATCGCGCAGCGCGGCTGTCGGCTGCG
>NZ_JBMSED010000020.1:0-30127 GCF_049446195.1 Paracoccus sp. KR1-242 | reverse complement strand
TGAAAATGATCTTGAAAGCACAACCGTTAGCGCGTTACCCACAGTCCTGTAAAGGACAAGGGCGCACTTATGCAAACTTCCGCTCACCTGCGGTTCGACTGCAGTTTGCGTGCGATCTCCCCGGGGCGAAACCCCGGCCGATGGCGAACCCCCTCGATGCGCGAAGCCGCATCGATATGGGAGGCGCTTTCCGCCCTCCCAAACCCGCCCAGACCAACCTCGGCGGTTGGATCGCCCGCCGTTCCGCAGCCCGGCGCCAGGGGCGTTGCTCCTCGCTGGCGCTGGAGCAGACTGCCTGGCGCCGGTGCGGAACGGATGCCGCGTCCGGCACGGCGTGTGCGGGTCGGCGCTCACGCCCCGCAAGCGGCTTGCGCGGAACCGGACCAGCTGCCACGCTTCTTCCCGGCGCGGCAGAGATGCTCCGCAGGCTCACGCAGGCCGCGCCCGGCAGTCTCTGTTTCTGCCGCCTGTCTCCCCGCGTGGTGTTCCTGCCCAGTTGCGCTCCGGGGAGACAGGATCCCGGATTGCACCTTGCGCTCCGGGCTGTCAGCCTGCCCGGCATCGCGGCTTATCGGCGCTGGTGAAGCGCGCGGGCCGCGACCGCCCATGTCCGCATGTGGCGGCTGTCCTCCCGGGGAGCGACCTGGCAGGGAACCCCCCGGGGAGGGCAGGCCCGCGCTTCCGGCCGTTACGCTGTGCCCTGGGACGGGCTTCGCGGTACATGCAACTTGCGCGCGAGACCGCTGCTGCCTAACCTCACCCTCAGCGCGGTGGGGTATCCTGGCTCTCTCGGTTCTCACAGCCCCTGCGCCGCCGGCGGCGGTTCATGCTCCAGCCGGATGCCCTCCAGGTCCAGTTCAGGTTCCCTGCCGTTCTCCGGACCTGGAGGGTATGCCGGCCGGACGCGGCGGATGGCCGGTCCGGTGGTCTTTGCCGATGGAGGGGGCATGGCCAGCTACCACCTCTCGGTAAAGACCATCAAACGCAGCGCCGGGCGCTCGGCCACCGCCGCTGCGGCCTATCGCAGCGGCTCCGTCATTGCCTGCGAGCGCGAGGGCCGGGTGCATGACTACAGCGCCAAACGCGGCATCGAGGCCAGCTTCATCCTGGCCCCCGGGGATGCGCCGGACTGGGTGCAGGACCGCGCAGCGCTGTGGAACGCGGCCGAGGCGCGCGAGACGCGCCGGAACTCGGTCACCGCCCGGGAATGGGAGCTGGCGCTGCCGGCCGAGCTGGGCGCGGAGTATCGCGCAGCACTGGTGCGCGAGTTCGGCCGGGCGCTGGTGACGCGCTACGGCATCGCGGTCGATGTGGCGCTGCACGGCCCGCATCGCGAGGGCGACCAGCGCAATCACCATGCCCATGTCCTGACCACCACCCGCGCGATCGGCGCCGGGGGCTTCGGCGACAAGACCCGCTTGTTAGACGCCGCCAAGACCGGCGGCGGCGAGATCGAGGCGATGCGCGTGCTCTGGGCCGAAATGCAGAACCGGGCGCTGGAGCGGGCCGGAGAGGCCGCGCGCGTCGATCACCGCTCGCTGGAGGTCCAGCGCGAAGCTGCGGCAGCGCGCGGCGATGCGCTGGCGGCCGAGGCGCTCGACCGGGCGCCTGAGGTCAAGCTCGGGCCGGCGGCGAACGCGATGGAGCGGCGGGCGCAGCGTGAGGCGGCGAAGGAGGGCCGGAGCTATGAGCCGGTGACCGAGCGGGGCAGGGCAGTGCTGGCTCTGCGTCAGGCCCGGGCAGTGCTGGCTGAGTTGCGCAGCCGCGTCGGGCAGCTGCAGGACGCCTATGCGCAGGCCCGGGACAGCGGACAGGATCGGGTATCGGCCGGGCTGGCGGCGCTCAGGGCGGCGGCGACCAGAGAGCAGGGTGCGCCGGCGCGTCCGGACCTGCGGGAGCGGCTGGCCGGAATCCTGCAGCGTGATCAGGGCGGGCAAGGGGAGAGGCGGGAGGCCTCACCGCAGCGAAATCAGCAGTTGCTGCACGCACTTTCTCAGATCGGCGCGGGGCTGGCGCGCGGTGCGCCTATGGCCTTCGGGCGCGATGAAGATGCCAGGGCCTTCTTCAGGGACCTGCAGCAGAGTTACGGAGCCGGCATCTTCGCTGAGCTCGCGACCGGGAATGACCAAGCCTTGGTTGCTGACTTCCCTGATGCTAGCGCAAGGCGGCAGGTGGTGCGGGGCATCGCGGTGCTGGGGCGAAGTCACGGCGAGCTTGGCCGTGACGGGCAGGAGTTCGGGAGGCGAAGCGTTGCTGAGGATCGGTCGGTCAGGCCAGAGATAAGCCATACGCAAGACGACGGTTGGGAAAGGTGAGCATTGCCACCGGCAATTCTGATGGGCCCAGGGCAGAATTCTCT
The DNA here is from genome assembly GCF_049446195.1 of Paracoccus sp. KR1-242. NCBI lineage: Bacteria > Pseudomonadati > Pseudomonadota > Alphaproteobacteria > Rhodobacterales > Paracoccaceae > Paracoccus > Paracoccus sp. KR1-242. The sequence goes on along the minus strand of NZ_JBMSED010000020.1, from coordinate 27,768 downwards.
GACAGTCCTCTGCGCAGGTGTTTTTGCATAGTTGGCCGACGTCACTCCGAAGGCCAGCAGTTCTGGAAGTCGGCAACACTATCCTTGTCACAGCCCATCCGAGCCTTCGGTGCCGAGTAAAAGACGGGGCGGCGACGGGCCACCGCCCCAGTCGGAGGGGTCAGTTTTGCAGGTAGACGGCCATCGAATCATCCAGCGCGTCCTTCCACGGCGTATGGTGGACCGGCGCCATGGTGCCGGTGATGACCGAGCGATAGCAGTGGTTGCGGAAGGCCATGATGTCGACGACCTTGTGCTGTTTCCATTCGAAGAAGGCTTCAATCGCGCCATCGACGTTGAAGCTGGGGTAGTCGGTCTCGGCGATTAGTTCCTTGACGTAGGCACCTTGATATTTGATCGCGTATTTCACGTCGCTGCTGGCTTCCTCGCGTGCCTCGCGCTCTGCCACGTCGGCCAGCATCGCCTGCTTGTCGGCGGGAACCGCGATGCGGCCCATAATGATGTCGCGCACATACCAGGCCTGGGCGTCGAACATATTGAAGGTGAACCACTGGTCCTGCATGCCGACATAGAACATGCGCCGGTTGTGAACAAAGACCACGCCCTTGTAGAGATCCGCCGTCGCCAGCCGGTTCGCCGTCTTCAGTCGGAGATCGTCCGGCAGAAACGGGAAATAATGTCGGTAGCCGGTGCACAAAATGATTGCGTCTATTTCACGGCTGGTGCCGTCGGTGAAGAAGGCGGTCTTGTCCTCCACCCGGGTCAGCGCCGGCTTTTCTTCCCAGTTGTCGGGCCATTTGAAGCCCATGGGCGCTGAGCGATAGCATGAGGTCACTGACTTCGCGCCGTATTTCCAACATTGCGAACCGATATCCTCAGCCGAATAGCTAGCGCCGATGACCAGCACGTTCTGACCGCTGAATTCGCGCGCGTCGCGAAAATCGTGGGCATGGGTGATGCGACCGTAGAACTGGTCGAAGCCCGGGTATTCCGGCACGTTCGGCGACGAGAAATGCCCTGAGGCGACGACGACATGGTCAAAGCGCTCGCGGTAGACGTGGTCGCGCTCCATATCGTGAACAGTGACGATGAAACACTGCGCTTCCTCATCAAATTCTATCCAGCGCACGACGGTGCTGAAACGGATCCAGTCGCGCACACCTGCCTTCTTTACCCTGCCCTCGATATAGTCGAACATCACCGCGCGCGGCGGATAGGATGCGATCTGCCTGCCGAAATGCTCCTCGAAGGAATAATCGGCGAACTCCAGCCCTTCTTTCGGGCCGTTGGTCCACAGATAGCGATACATTGAGCCATGTACCGGCTCGCCGTGCTCATCGGTGCCCGTGCGCCAGGTATAGTTCCACAGCCCGCCCCAGTTGGACTGCTTCTCGAAACAGACGACTTCGGGGATCTCGGCACCCTGACGGGCGGCGGACTGAAAGGCGCGCAGCTGTGCAAGACCAGAAGGGCCAGCGCCGATAACGGCGACTCGCTTCGTCATATATATACTCCCTGATTTTTAGTTTGGATCAACAGATCCGGTCTCAATTTCCCAACCGAAACAACACCGGTTAACCACATAAATAATTTACTCGTGTCGGGAAGCATTCTGTCATAGAGCTACAGAATGGGGTCGCTCGAGGTTAATGTGACTTACCGGCAGGCGGACACTTGTATTTTATCATACTCCGCTTCGGTAAACGGATCCGCATGGCAGTCGGAGGGTGCAAGGCCATTCTCTCTCGCGAACTTTTGGCATGCCGATACAAGGGGAGGAGATCCACAGGTGTAAACCTTATGGTCTTTCAGACTTTTATATTTAGACTGAATAGTGCGAAAAACGTCGTTGCTTCTTTCCGAAGAATCGGATGCAAGACGGGTCACAACCCGGTAGAAGTGAAAATTGTCGTGTTTGGTGGCGAGAAGATCCATTTCCTCAGTGAGATAGAAATCCTCGACTCGCCTGGCTGAGACGTAGAGGCTGATATCGCGCCCAGGAAGCGACGAGATGGCTTCCAGTATGATTGATTTGGCGGGAGCCAGACCCGTTCCTCCGACAACGATCATTATAGGTCCTCCATGATCCTTTCGTAGATATGCAGAGCCAAGAGGACCATGCACGGATATTTGATCTCCAACCGATGCCTTGTCGTAAAGATGGCGGCTAACCAAGCCATAGGTCCGTGCTCTCACGTGAAACTCGAGCTCCATCGAGCCTGGTCGACTTGCATAGGAATATTCGCGGGAAGGAAAGCCCGGAATAGCCAAGTTTGCGAACTGACCAGCGAGAAAACTTACCGGTTGGCCGGAAGCTGGCCGCATCTTCACGATCACCACATCGGAGGAAACGCGGTCGAGCGCTGTAATGACGCATTGCGTTGTAGACGCCGAATAGGTCATATCGTCGTCTTCCAGAAACTCGATTTCGCAGGGACTGGTCGGTGCCGCACGACAGGCCAGAACCAGTCCTTCACCCCTCTCTTCGTCCGTCAGAGCATTCTTGTCATAAGACTTTATGTGCTCCGCGGTTCCCTTGAGTATTCTTGTCTTACAAGACGAGCAATTTCCCTGCCGGCAAGCATAGGGATATTCGAGGCCCGCCTTGAGCGCCGCATCGAGAATTGTTTGCCCCGCTTCGACCTGCATTGACGAAAGGAACTGTGGAATAGTCACCCGGTATGGCATACAGAATTCTCCAGACGTGGATCTGCCGGAGCGCTAGCGCTCCGACAATTGCGCAATGGTGTTATTCTTCCGCAGTCATGGCCCGATAATACATTGACTGGAAGTGATGGATTCCATGCTCACTGTTCGACGTAAAATCCTTGTCGATTACTAGACGTCCCTGCGTGTAAGCTTGGGAGTGGAGGCCTCGCTGGACGCTTTCGACCAGACCGATGTCTTCAGGCTGCAGAGTGTCCTTGATATACGCCATCGCCGCGATCTCTTCCTCATTTGGGGTGGTATCCTCGAGGAAGTAGTCCCAATGCTCATAAGTGAGTTCCGGGCCTACGGGCATGATATGCATGAAGGACAGGTTTCTGCGGCCGGGGAACACGTTCAGTGTCAGGTTTGGCCAGAGGAACCAGGCACCATACATGAGCTGATTGCCCGGCTTGCTGGCATCGAATTTGTAAGCAGAATTGTCCTCACGTGCCGGCGCGATATGGCTCGAGCATATGCCGTAGTTTTTGGTGCGGTAGATGCCATGATCGAACAGTTCGACCAGCGCCGGATGAGCTGGCGGGCAATGATAGCATTCCTGGAAGTTCTCCACGACGTTTTTCCAGTTAGCCTTGATTTCGAAAGTCTGACGACCAGCGAATTTCAAGGTTTCGGGCGTGTCCACGAACTTCCGAACCTCATCTCCGAACCCACCGGATTGAAGATGCAGGGGGGTAGCGTTCATGTCGAGATTGATCCAGACGAATCCTAGGAAGACCTCCACATTCACTGGCTTCAGGCAGAATTCCTCGGAGGCGAAGCCGTCGACCGTCTCTAAGATGTTGTTCGAGCGGAGCTTGCCATCGAGTTCGTAGGTCCAGGCATGGTAAGGACAGACAATCATCTTGGTCCGGCCTTCCCCGCTGAGAAGCTGGTGAGCGCGATGGGAGCAAACGTTGTGAAACGCTCTGATCTGCCCATCGCGGCCCCGAACGACAGCGATGCTTTGGTCTCCAACCGAAACCGTCTTGAATGATCCCGGGGTCTCAAGTTGGCTCATATGGCAGACGAAATTCCACGCCTTGTAGAAAATCGCCTGCTTTTCCATGTCGAAAACGTCCGGTCGATAATAAAGATCTGCCGGTAAGGTGTAGGAATGGGCTGGGTCGTCGGGCTTGAATTTTTCAAGGCCGAAGATTTCTGGCGCATATTTCTGAAGCATGATATCCTCCACTTGGCTGTATTACTGAGTTAACTAACTCGAAATCGAGTGTCGGCTCGGTAGAGATTACCGACAATGCTGCCAAGTGGCACCATTGTCTCATTTTATATATGTGAAAATTCTAATCACGGGAGCATGGTGAACTTATTCAAGAACAAACACGCTGTTTGCGATGATGACGGTAGCGAGTCCCGCCAGTAGGGCCAGATATGGAAGATATCCAGCATTTTTCGGCCCGACAACATCGGAAGTCCCATTGGGAAATTCTCCTTTGTCCTGAACATAATGTCTAAACAGGAATACCGGGATAATCAGCAAAGCTGTTCCTAGGCCTGCCCACAGTGCATAGGGATGCCAGATCTTTGCGCCAGCCCCCATCAGCATTGCATTGACGAACGACAAGGCCGTTCCGAGCACGATTAGGATTCTAGGTGCCCGATAGGGCCTCGACTTATCTGGAGAATCGAGGCGATGGATCCAACCGGCGTTGAGGTTGAGAAAATTAAACGTAATGTAGCAGACATTTGATACCGCGAGCAGGAAGAAGAAGCTGGTGGTATCCGCAACTGCCACCGCAAGAACAAAGAGATTGAAAACAAGATCTGTCCACATCGCGTTCGTGGGTGCGCCATGGTGATTCAGCTTGCCGAGATACTTGGGCAACCAGCCATCGACGGAACCTTGATACAGGGTCCGTGATGAGCCTGCCATGGAGGTCATGATCGACAGCAAGATTGCGAGGATCATCATCACGATGAGGATATAGAGAACCAATACCCCTCCCCCGACCATCGAGGCCAACGCTCGGGCAACGCCCGAACCATCCACGATGGACGGATCAGTAACCCCCGCAATGCCCAGCACACCTTGAAAGGTGAAGGGAACCAAGATGAAGAGGAACAGACACAGGAGACCGCTATAGAGGATTGCCTTCGGTGTATCCGTCGAAGGATCCTTGAATTCCCGCGTGTAGCAAACTGCGGTCTCGAAGCCGTAGGTGGACCATCCAGCGATGAAAAGCCCCGCGAGAATTATGGTCCAGCTTGTAATATCCCAAGTTCCGCTCGCGGGTGCCAAGGGAACGAAGTTCGAGAACTCGATTTTCCCCAAGAGAATCGGGACAAGGCCCACAATGACCAAGGGAACAATGACGGCTAGGCCGAGATACTTCTGGACGCTGGCGGTACCGCTGATGCCGCGGTGCTGCATGAAAAAAACGGCGAGCATCATGGCAGCCCCTATCCAGAAGGCTCCATTCAGCGAGAAACTCACTGGTCCGATACTTCCTGCGAAAAGAGTCCACTCGCGGATCGCCGGGGTAAGTGCCGAAATGGCTGCGGCGGCCTGCTGCGTAGCATCCATATCTCCGAGGGCATCGGCGTTCTGAGAAACCCAGGCGGCCACCGCATCTGATCCAACCGCTGGAACCGGTGCGATGATGTTCAGAACGTAGGCTGCTGCAATCGATGAGCCCAATGATAACACAGACGTCCAGGCGACCCAGTTGCACCACACTGAAAGGGGTGCGATAAGCTTGCCGTAACGGAGCCAGGCAGACGCCCCATATATCGAGGCTCCGCCTGATTTGTTCGGGTAAAGTCCAGCGATTTCGGCGTAGGTGAACGATTGGATGAAGCCCATTAGCATCGAAATGGCCCAGATCAGGGCTGCCATTTTCCCGACCGTACCGGCGACGCCACCGATCGAGAAGAGGACGAATGCTGGCGCTCCGCTTGCGACCCAAAAGGCTCCCTTCCAAGAGATTGCTCTACGCATCACTTCAGTTTTGTGAACAGCCGATTCTTGATCGGCATCGCTCAAAGAGACCATTGTACTTCCCTGTTTTTATTTATATTATAGAAGGCACCACTATTTGTGGCGTAGGCTCATTACTGGCATTAGCCTCCTGATTCTTATGAGTGCTTCTTCCCGAACTTCTCAGAATTAGAAAGAAATTCTCAAAAGCTCTGAAGCGACTGAATGCAGTCGACCGTGCCTACAGGGCACTTAAGCGAGCACTTGCAAAGAACAGGTGAATTTGACGGTACAAGATCACCTTCATCGAGCAATAGTGCCAGTAGGCACTATGGATCGGTAGGCAGGACGCTTACGTGATTTGAATGTTCAGTTGGCATCCGAACTCTTCCGACTCGACTTCTACCTGTACTCTTGGCGCGATCAGCAGCCTGGACTTGGGAGATTGTAAAAATCATGTTCTTATCAGTTGATTAGGCAATTCTCTCCGTGTACGGGATGCGGCAGTAGAATTTTCTCGTAGCGTGAGGTGAGAAAGTTCGAACAAAGAAGGCCCATTTGCCGCGCCTCGGATCTTGGCAGCGCTGTGCCAAGCCGAGAGCAGCGTCTGGCTGCTAAACGTTTTCGACGACTTCAAGAGTAAGGGCCTGAGTATCGAGGTCGGCTTCTCGCTGCCCGCCGAGAGGGTTGTGCATGCTCAGAATCAGAGCATTGATGGCACAATAGCAGGGGCCCAAGAGGACCGGCTTGTTTAGAGTCACAAGAAGTGTTGACATGTGACTAAGCATGACGGCTGGAGACATTTGGCCGTCTCTCGACTGAGGTCAACCCATGAACGATGCTGAATACTTAGCTGGCTCGATCGGAGCCGTCGCTCGGAAGATCGGCCAACCTGGTTTCCACGAATCGTTGCTGGAGCTGATCGGCGACATGCTCCCCCATGAGACCGGATGGGTCGTGAACTATCCGGCCAGCCAGCAGCCAGATATCCTCTATACGAAGAGAGTGAGTCCGTGGATAGTAGACTACTACTTGAAGGCACAACCTGCAGATAGAGATCCCTACTGGAATTCATGGCGAACAGATAATATGCCCCGCATTGAAACCATGGACACCGCTCTCATGCGTGCAGGAGATCACAAATTTTATACTGCCGATTTTATGAAAAAAATGCAGTTTGAAGATGAGGTGGCGATTTACCTTCCGGCTCCCGGGCTATCCTGCATATCTCTTTTCTTTGAGAGAAGCATGGAGAGGTTCGCAGAAGAAGATATTAGTAGGTTGCATCGTTTATTCCCGATGATCTTGGACTTCCATGATACCCACCTCAGGGCTCTTTATGCCAACGCGACGAGCGAGGCGGGCGGATTTCAAGGATACGACGACGAAGCGGTGGCAGTATTCGATGCAAGTGGCCGATTGGTTATTTCGACGGATAAATGGACGGAGGCGGAATATAGTTTCCCGGACATCGCAGTGCTCAGAGCTTTGAGCTGCTGCTCAGACATAAAAAAAGCTGCTGCAGGTCTTCCTATAGCGATAGACGTCTCCGAGCTTGCCGAGCATAGCCAGTTCGGTCCTCGTAGCTTGGTACTGAACATTCGCGGATTTTCGGAAAAAATACAAGACTTGGATGCTGATGCAATAATTAGCCAACTCACTCCCCGAGAGAGAGATATCGTGGCGTTGATCTTGGAGGGTGCCAGTACGGGAAATATTGCACAGAGTTTAGGGATTTCGAAAGGAACTATTAAGAACTGCCGTCTCCGTATCTACAGAAAGTTTGGTGTCGGGTCAGAGCGAGCACTCGTTGCCCAGATGCTCAATTGTGCATCGGAGCTGAAGTTTCAGCTTTCAGTAGTTAGATCCCGCCGGATTAGATAATACTAGATTTCACTCCGACGAGTTGATGGATGGGCCGCTTTGTACTACAGCAATTCGCGTTGCTCTAGGTGCAGCAACGCCTCTATTGATGTGTGGAAAACACACCGTCAGCTATGAGACCCATGATCGTCGGCACCGCTCTTCGATACTTTTTGACAGCCGCCGAACGCGGCTCGATCGCTGACGCCGCGCAGCATCTTCACGTCGCCCCGTCTGCTGTCAGCCGGATGATCCGCAAGCTGGAGGAGGAATACGGCACTCCTCTGCTGGAGCGTCGCCCCCGCGGCATCGTGCCCACGGAAGCGGGGCAAAAGCTGGCCCATCTCGGGCGCCGGATGCTGATGGAGGCCGAACGCGCGAGGGTCGAAATCGTGGATGCCAGCCCACTTGGCCAATACACGATCCGCATAGCGACCAATCAAGCCTTCGGGATGGAGATGCTGCCTCGTATCATCGCCGGATTACAGGGCCGCAATCCCGCCTTGGTCTTCCACCTCGATATCCTACAGTCGGAAACTATCAACGAACGCATCCGCGAGGGGAAGGAGGACATCGGCATCACCTTTGACATGTCCACTCCGCGCGGCGTCGAAATCCTGCACCAAAGCCGTCCCGCCCTTTATGCGGTCATGGCACCCGATCACGAACTAGCGGCCAAAAGCGCCGTCACCTTCCGCGAGGTGGCGATGCATCCGCTTGCCATGATGGGCGATGGCAGCACCAACCGTCTGACCATCGACATCTGTGCAGCCGAAGAAGGGGTGACCCTGACCCCTGCCCTGATCAGCAACAGCGGCAGCGCGCTTCAGAATTATTGCATCGAACGCAATGCAATCTCGTTCTTCAGCAAGATCACGGTCAGCGCGTCGATCGAACGCGGCCAGCTTGTCGCCGTCCCGCTGGCGATCAGCCAATCGGCACGGCGCCTTCTGCATATCCAAGGCATGAGCGGGCGGCGGCTGACTCCAAGCGTGATGATGGTCGTGGGCGAGATTAAGAAGCATCTCGGCGACGTCTAATTTCTAGATGGATTGCGTCGCAATATTATAATTTTCTCTCGTCCTCTCCTGAGAGTAGACCGGATTATAATCCGCCGGAGCCAACCGGACGGGACATGACACCAACCGGGAAGGACATCTCTTGAATACCCACATTGCCGCTGGGCAGGATCAACGTCTGTTCAGCCAACCCATCATGACGGCTGTCGTCGTTCTGTCGGTCACCGCCTGTGTCATCATCGGGGTAACTGGCTCCGCCGCCACCTTCTGGGGGCTGGTCCCCATCCTGCTTTATGCCGTGCTGTGCGTTTGGGGCCTCGACATCGTGCTGGCTACCGGGGTCGCGCTGATCGCGGCCTTTGCGATCCTTCAACCCGTCCCCGCCGAGGTGGGCAAGATGCTCGGCTCGGCGCTAAGCGAGAATGTCACGCAGATCGGCATGATTGCCGTCCTCGGTGCTGGTTTGGGCGAGGTGCTGCGCGCGACAGGCGTTGCCAATAACGTGGTGACCGGCGTGCTGGGCCTAATCGGGCAACGCTCGCAGCGGTTCGTGATCCTCGGCATCATGCTGGCGGCGGCGCTGGTCATCTTCATGCTGGGCACCATCGGCGGCGCGCTGGCGATTGCCGCGCCGATCCTGATCCCGCTCGCGACTCGTTTCGGCATCACCCGCCGCGCGACGGCGATGGCGTTCCTGTATGGCGGCTGCGCGGGTCTGGCACTGGCGCCGTTTGCCGGATCGAACATCGCAGTGATGGTGGCGGCCGATGTCGGCTATCTGGAATACGTGACCTATGGCGCGGGGCCGCTGTTCATCCTGTCCTTCGTGCTGGGCTTCCCCATCGTTCTTTACCTGCAACGCTTGGCCGCGCGCGAGAACGACTATTACCCGCCGCTGGACGACACCCCTGAGGATGTCTCGTTCAAGGCCAGCCGTCAGGCGACCGCCGTCTTCGTACTGGGCCTGTTCGCAACGGTCGTTTATGCGCTTTACAGCCGGGGCGGCATCGCCATTCCGATCATCGCCCTGCCGCTTCTGGCCTTCCTCACCGGCACCGTCGGCCGCAACGCCCCGACCGAAACGCTGAAGCAGTTCTATCGCGGCGCGGGATCGGTGATCCACCTGTTCCTGCTGTTCTGGATGCTGTCCACCCTATTCAACGTGCTGGACGAGCTTGGTCCGCTGGAAGCGATCGCGACCAATTTTAGCGCCGATCTGACCTCGTTCTCGCCCTATATGTTCGCGGTGATCGTGGCGTTTATCGGCCTGGCCGGCGTTCCAGGCGCATCCGCTGCGGTGGTTGTTCTAGTCGACAACATCTTCGGCGACATGGCAGGGCAAGCGGGCATCAGCACCGCCGCATGGATCATCGTGCTGATCTTTGCGTCGAAGGGCGACACTTATGGCCCGTTCCCGAACCCGAACATGGTCACCTGCATGGGCATGGCCCGCTATGACAAGCTTAAATACATGCTGCTTTCCGGCTGGATGCTGCTGATCCCCGCTGCGGTCATGTATTCGATCCTCCTCTACTTCGTCGTTTGAAAGGTGCCGGCATGACCGATACGGAAACTCCTCTCCTCGTTCATCTGGCAGACTGGATCACGGGCCGCTCGCGCGACTGGCCGGCCGAGGTGACGCAGCGTGTCGGTCATGCCTTTGCCGATACCATGGCCTGCATCGTCGCGGGATCGGTCGATCCGGTCTCGCTGAAGGTGCGGCAGGCGGCGATGGGCTGGGGGAACGGCACGGCAACGGTGGTGGGCGGAACGCCCCTGCCCGCACCGTCGGCGGCGATGGTCAACGGCACGGCGGCCCATGTGCTGGAGATCGACGACAACTACTATCCCGCGCTGACGCACGCCTCGGCCGTGATCGTGCCCGCGCTTCTGGCGCTGGCGGACGAGGTGGATGCCAGCGGGGCCGACCTTTTGGATGCCTATGCCGTGGGGCTGGAACTTCACGCCCTTCTGGGGCGCGGCGTCAACCGCTCGCACTACTTCGCGGGCTGGCATCCGACCGCGACCATCGGCTGCATCGGCACCGCAGGGGCCTGCGCGCGCCTGCTGCGGCTGGACCGCGACCGCACCGTTGCCGCCATGAGCATCGCGACCAGCATGGCCTCGGGCAACAAGGCCCAGTTCGGGACAGAGGCGAAGTCCTTCCAATGCGGCATGAGCGCCTCCAATGCCGTCCGCGCCGCGCGACTGGCCGAGGCGGGGCTTCAGGGCAATCCCGATGTGCTGGAGGACCCGCAGGGCTTCCTTTCGCTCTATGGCGGTCCCGATCCGCGCGGTTGGAACGAGCCGCTGAAGAAGCTAGACAACCCGCTGGCGATGCAGGAGTTCGGCGTCGCACCGAAACGCCATGCCTGCTGCGGATCGGCCCACAATTCGGTCGACTGCATTCTGGACCTGCGGGCCGAACACGGCTTCACCGCCGACGATGTGCAGCGGATCGAGGTACTGGTCGGTGCCAGCAACAAGAAGAACCTGCGCTATGACGATCCGCAAGACGAGTTCCAGGCCCGATTCTCGCTGCATTACAACATCGCACTGGCCCTGACCCAAGGCACCATCGGGCTGGAGGATTTCACGCCCGAAGCCGTCGCCCGCCCCGAGGTCCGCGCCCATTTGCCGCTGACCACCATGCGCGCCCGAACCTTCGAAGAAGAGCCGAAGGATCCCGACGACCGCCCGCCGCATATCGTCAAGGTGACGCTCAAAGACGGGCAGGTGCTGGAACGGTCGCGCGTCTATGCCAAGGGACTGATTCAGGACCCCTTCACCGATGCCGAGCGCGAGACCAAGGTGCGCGCCTGCTGCCAGCCGATCCTCGGGCCGCAGACGGATGCACTGATCGCCATGATGCGCGATCTTGCGGCGGTCCCGCGCATCCGCGATCTGACGGCGATGCTTGCATGACGAAAGCCAAGGCCCTCGCCGCCGCCGATGCCTTCTTCGCCGCTGGTTTCGCGGACGACCTGCGCCGCCGCGTCGCCTATCGCAGCGTCAGCCAGGACCCCGCCGCCGCGCCGGAACTGGACCGCTATCTGGCCGAGGTAGTCGTGCCGGAACTGGAGGCGATGGGCTTCGACTGCCGCATCCTGCCCAATCCGGTGCAGGGCAAACCCGCCTTCCTATTTGCGCAGCGGATCGAGAGCGCGGACCTGCCGACGCTGCTGACCTATGCCCACGGCGACGTGGTGGCGGGGATGGACGCGCAGTGGTCGGAGGGGCTGTCGCCTTGGATCCTGACGGAGCGCGCAGGCCGCTGGTATGGGCGCGGCACTGCCGACAATAAGGGCCAGCACGCGGTCAACTTCGCAGCCTTAGCCGCCGTCATCGCGGCGCGCGGCGGCATCCTTGGCTACAATGTCAAGTGCCTCTTCGAGATGGGCGAAGAATGCAGTTCCCCTGGCCTGCGGGAGCTGTGCCGGTCAGAAGGCGAATTGCTGGCGGCCGATCTGCTCATCGCCTCGGATGGCCCGCGATTGTCGGAAGATGTGCCGACGCTCTATCTCGGCTCGCGCGGGTCGGTGCTGATGGAGCTGACCTGCTCCCTGCGCGACACGGCGCTGCATTCGGGCAACTGGGGCGGGGTGATGAAGAACCCCGCGACCATCCTAGCCAATGCGATTTCGGCGCTGGTGGACGGCAAAGGTCGGCTTCTGGTCGAAGGTCTACGCCCCGCCGGAATTCCATCGTCCGTCCGCGAGGCGCTGGCCGGGCTGGATATTTCAGACGAAAGCATGGGTCGGACTTTGGACGCCGATTGGGGCGAGCCGGGGCTGTCGATGGCGGAAAAGCTTCTGGGCTGGAACACCCTGGAGGTGATCTCGCTGGATGCCGGGAACGCCGACAACCCGGTCAACGCGATCCCGCCCACGGCGCGTGCGCATTGCCAGTTGCGGTTCGTCGTCGGTACCGACCCTGCGCAGGTCGTGCCGAAGATCCGGGACCGGCTTGCAGATCGCGGTTTCTGTGATGTGAGTGTTCGGCTGGTGCGCGGTGGTCCGGCAACGCGGCTCGATCCGGCGGACCCTTGGGTGGCATGGGCCGCAGCCTCGGTGGCGGATGTGCTGGGCAGGCCAGCGGCGATCAATCCCAATATCGGCGGCACGGTTCCGAACGATGCCTTTGCCGACATTCTCGGGCTGCCGACGATCTGGGTGCCGCATTCCTATCCCGGCTGCAAACAGCACGGCCCGGACGAACATCTGCCCAAGACCATCGCACAGACGGGCCTGCGCATGATGGTTTCTCTGTTATGGGACTTTTCCGAAACAACCACGAAAGCTTGATCCGTCATCGATAGGCCGGTCATTGAGGGTCCGCTTTCGGAAAGCTGCGGTGCAACAGTGCCGGCGCATCGACCGGCGGCTCTGGCCGAGCTTTCCCTATCCTCGGTTAAGGCTGCCGAACTCCTCCAAGCCTACCAATTGCTGTTCTGCGGATGTCACTCTGAGAGCTCTATGCAGACCTTTGCGCCCGATTGCTCATTTTATGCATATATGCATTGACGGAATTACTGCCTACCGATAGGTCGTATAAAGATTTTGTGGGATTGCGTTGATGATATCGCAGAAGAAGTCACGCCATGTGGTCGTAAGCCGCACCGACGTCGCGTGGAGCTGGGCCTGGGCGCACCTACGCGGTCAGCACAGCGCCCGCCTGATCACACAGTACAGCGAGCCCCGCATCGAACCAGCCTATTATCCCCCGCCGTCGGAGCGGTAAGGCCTTCGTGGGCCCGACCGCTGCTTTGTGCCAGCGGTCGGATCGGGATCGAAGACGATGACCCTGGCTTTCTTTCAAGGACAGGAACCATGTCATCCACCACCATCGTCATCATCGGCTTCGGCGCCTTCGGGCGACTGGTAGAACCATTTCTCTCTCCGCACCTGACGGTGCTTGTCTGCGATCCTTGTGCAGATGCGCGACGCTGCGCGCAGGCGGCCGGCCTACGGGCAATCGGCATCGAGGACATTGGATGTGCCGATGTCGTGATCCTCGCTATGCCCGTGCCGGCATTGGAGCGGTGTGTGCAGCACCTGTCCCCGTTTCTGCGCAAGGGTCAGGTCGTTATGGACGTCTGTTCGATCAAAGAAGGGCCTGCCCGCATGATGCAGGCGCTTCTTCCGAACGATGTCGAAATCCTTGCCACTCACCCGATGTTTGGTCCGCAAAGCGCAAAGGATGGCATCACCGGCCTGCAGATCGTCACGTGTCCGGTCCGGGGACGGCAATGGCGATGCATCGTTCAATTCCTTCGGCAAAGGCTCGGCCTGCACGTGATCATCACCACGCCGGAGGAGCATGACCGTCAGGCGGCCCTAACGCAGGGGCTGACACATCTTCTGGCACGGGCGGTCGATGGGTTGGCACCACCCCGGTCATCCGGACGCGCAGCTTCGACCTGATCATGGAGGGCCTTGCCATGGTGCGGAATGATGCGCCCGAGATCTTCGATGCGGTCGTTCATGGCAACCGGCACGTCGAGCGCATTCGGGATGACCTGATCGCGGCGCTCGTCGAAGAGGCCAGCCCTCCTTGCAGAGTGAGACTTATGGTTTGACATCTAGCATCCGATCGGTAGGTAGCAACACCGCGATCGAGCTGGTCAGCCAAGAAGGAGTTGAAAATGCTACAGCAGAAAATTCACGTGCGCGTGGGTTCGGGGTTCGTCATCACCATAGGTGCCATCGCCGCTTTGGGGCCGCTGGCCATCGACATGTATCTGCCCTCCATCATTGAAATGGCTGCGGACCTGCAGACGAGCTACGCCCGGATGCAGCTGTCGCTGACTGTCTTCCTTTTGGCGATGGGCGCCGGCCAGTTGCTGTTCGGCCCGCTGGTCGACGCCATCGGGCGGCGCAGGCCGTTGCTGGCAGGGCTCGTCGTCTACGTGCTTATGGCCGGTGTCGCGGCATACGCGCAGTCGTTCGAAATGCTGATCGTCGCGCGGGTGGCACAGGGTCTTTCCGCCGCAATTCTGCTGGTCGTCGCGATGAGCAGCGTGCGCGACGTGGCCGAAGGCGTGCGCGCCGCACAGATCTTCGCAATGCTGATGACGATCGAGGGGTTGGCCCCTATTCTGGCGCCCGTCGCAGGGGGAATGATCGGTGGCAGCTTCGGCTGGCGAGGCGTGCTTCTGGCCTTGGGCCTTATGGGGGGTTAGTCTTGCTGAACGCGATGGTCAACTTTGCCGAGACGCTGCCCCGGGCGGCCCGTGCCCCCCTCCGTCTGCACTCGGCGGCCCGGACGTATGGCGAGATCGTCCGCGATGTTGATTTCGTCCTGCCGGGGATTGCGCTGACCGGTGCGTTCTTCTTTCTCTTCGCCTATGTCGGCGGTGCGGGATACGCCTACCAGAGCGAGTTCGGACTGAGCGTCGAGTCCTTTGGCTTTGTCTTCGGCGGCACCGGTGTGGCCGTGCTGCTGGGTGCCATGCTGGCGGGCCGGCTTGTGGCGCGGATCAGGATCCAAATGCTGGCCGTCGCAGGCGTCAGCCTGCTATGCCTCGGCTCCTTTGTGGCGCTGATTGCGGGAACGGCCGGTATCGACCTTGCAGGCGTGGTCGCCGGCATGGCGATCGCGATGCTTGGCCTCGGCATCGCGGAAGCCACGCTGATGTCCATCGCCATGTCGGCGCGGGACACGGCGGTGGGTGCCAGCGTGGCTGTTCTGGGCGCCTTCCAACTGGGCGTCGCAGGGCTTGCAACACCGCTTGCCGGGCAGATGGTCGCCCACGGGGTGGGTGTCTGGCTTTCCTTGCTCATGGGGATTTCGCTGGTCGTGATGGTGCTGACCGCTGCCTGCGCCTATAGAAGCGCGCGGAACGGCCGTACCGTCGCCATACACCACTGATCCTGAAGGGACGAAGATGAGCAGCCTGTCACCGACCGCCGAGCGTATCTGCGACGCCGCGATCCGGCATTTCGCCGAGGTCGGGTATGAGGGGAGTTCCCTCAACGAGATCGCGACGGACGTCGGCATCCGCAAGGCTTCTCTCTATTCGCACTTCCGCGGCAAGGACGAGCTGTTCCTTGCCGCCCTGTCGGTCGCGTTGGAGGTGGAGCAGGCATTCGTTGCAGAAGCCTACGCATCGCCCGCACCGGATGGCGCGGGGTCCGGTTACGTGCAGGAGATCGACAAGCGCTACCCCACCTCGCCGCATCTGCGGTTCCTGCTGCGCGCCGCCTACCTGCTTCCCAAAAGCATCGCAAAGCAGGTGGGTGCAGGCTACGAGGGCTTTCTCGCGTCGCTTCGCCAGCACTATCTCGTTCAGTTGGACGCCGACCGGCCTGGCTTGGCGGAAGATGATCGCAACGGCTTTGCAGAAAGCTATGTCGGGATCGTGGAAAGCCTATTCGTCGAACTGACCTATGGTAGCACAAAGGCCATGGCTGTGCGGCGCGATGCGCTCTGGCGGATACTGTCGCAGGCGGTAGGAAAATAAGAATAAATGTCGTGGACGCCACGTTGGATGCCGTTCATTGGTTGGTGACGCCGACGCTGGCAATTGATCGCCACTCCTGTCGCCTTGAAGGGCGGGGGAAGTAAGCGTCCGGTCTGACCGCTCTGCCGAGGGGTGAGAGTGGGCGGTAGTGTCCACCATCGATAGTGGACACTATGGTGACTGTGTGGCTCGGCGGACGAAGCGGCTTTGGACGGACGAGGAGAAGCGGTCGATCTGCTTCCAGACAATGGCTCCGGGGATCTCGGTCGCGCAGGTTGCGCGTCGCTATGCGTTGAATGCCAACCTGATCTTCAAGTGGCTGCGCGATCCCCGCTACGCACCGGACCCTGCGTCGGCTCCGTCCGTATCGGAGGAGGCGCGCTTTCTGCCGGTGGAGATTGTCGTCGAGGATAAGCAGGTGCCCGCGGCAGCACCAGCCGCGGATAGCCATATCGAGATCGAACTGACCGGCGGGCACCGGATGCGGATCAGCGGCAGCTATAATCCCGAGGCGCTGGCGCGGCTGATCCGGGGACTGACGGCATGATCCCGGTTCCGGCCAATACGCGCGTCTGGCTGGCGGCGGGGGTGACGGACATGCGGAAGGGCTTTGCGGCCTTGGCGGCGCAAGCCGAGGCGGTGCTGAAGCAAGACCCGTTCGCCGGGCATCTCTTCGTGTTCAGGGGGCGCAGGGGTGACCTCGTGAAGGTGATCTGGTGGGATGGCCAGGGTGCCTGCATGTTTGTGAAGCGCTTGGAGCGGGGTCGGTTTGTCTGGCCCTTGGCCACGGAGGGCAAGGTGGCGCTGACGCCGGCGCAGCTGTCCATGCTGCTTGAGGGGATCGACTGGCGGGCACCGGAACGGACCTGGCGCCCGCTGTCGGCGGGATAATCCGACCGTTCGGCAACCACGGGATTCCCACAAGGAATCCCGTGAGATAGACTTCTTCCATGCTCAGTCAGACCCTGACCCTGCCTGAAGACCCCGAGGAACTGCGCAGCTTCACCGCGCGGCTTCTGGCCGAGGTGAAGGCGCAGGCGATCCTGATCGAGAAGCTGCGCCACCAGCTGGCCGGGCACCGCGCCCACCGGTTCGGGGCGTCATCGGAGACAGCAGAACAGCTTCAACTGGCGCTGGAGACCAGCGAGATTGCCGCCGCGGCAATGACCGCGCGGATGCGCCTGCCCGACATTGAGGAGAAGGACAAACCCAAGCGCCGTCCGATCCCGGATCATATCCTGCGGATGGAAGTGGAACTGGCGCCCGGCACAGATACCTGTGCCGATTGCGGCGGGCGGCTGCGCCGGATCGGCGAGGATGTGACGGAAGAGCTGGAGTATGTCCCTGGCCGGTTTATCGTGAACCGCATCGTCCGTCCGCGGCTGACCTGTGCCTGCTGTGAGCGGTTCATCCAGGCCCCGCTGCCGTCGCGCCCGATCGAGCGGGGCCGTCCGGGATCGGGACTGCTCGCCCATGTGCTGGTCAGCAAGTATGCCGATCATCTGCCCCTATATCGTCAGAGCCAGATCTTCGAGCGCGAGGGTCTCGACCTCGACCGGTCGACGCTGGCCGACTGGGTCGGCAAGACCACCGCCTTGCTGGAACCACTGGCCGATGCCATCGGCCGCCATGTCCTGTCGGCCGACGCGATCTTCGCCGACGATACACCGGTGCGCATGCTCGCTCCAGGAACCGGCAAGACGCAGACTGCCCGGCTTTGGACCTATGCCCGCGACGAACGGCCCTGGAGTGGCGATGCGCCACCGGCCGCCTGGTATCGCTTCTCCGGCGACCGCAAGGGTCAGCATCCCAGGGATCATCTCGCCCGCTTCCGCGGCTGGATGCATGCCGATGGCTATGCCGGGTTCGAGGATCTCTACCGTTCCGGCGCCATCCGCGAGGTCGCCTGCATGGCCCATGTCAGGCGCAAGTTCGTCGATATCCACCGATCGCAGGGTTCCCCGATCGCTGAAGAGGCCATCGCCCGGATCGCCCGGCTATATGCTGTCGAAAAGGAAGCCAGAGGCTCCCCACCTGATCGCCGCGCCGAACTGCGAAAGGCCCATGCCGCCCCGGTCTTCGACGACTTGGAACGATGGCTGGCCATCCAACTCACCACGATCTCGGGCAAATCCCCGCTCGCGGTCGCCATCCGCTACGCGCTGACGCGCATGGATCGCCTGCGCCCCTACCTCGAAAACGGCATCCTGGAACTGGACAACAATGCCGCCGAACGCGGCATGCGCGCCATTGCTCTCGGTCGGAAAAACTACCTCTTCGTCGGCTCCGAGGCCGGCGGCAAGGCCGCAGCCATCGCCTACACCCTGATCGAAACGGCCAAGCTCAATGCCGTCGATCCCCACGCCTGGCTCGCCGACACCATCGCTTGCATCCCGGACTACAAGATCAACAGGGTCGAGGATTTGGTGCCGTGGAGGTGGAACGGGTAGCGGTCAGACCGGACGCTTACCGGGGGAATGCCTGGATTGTCCCACCCTCGACTGCACGGGCGACCTTGGGGGCGACCGCGCAGCATCGGCATCACCAACCAAGGCGGACGGTCAGGTCAATGAGCTACGGACTTCGAAAACACATTGATGATGACGACACCAGTCAGAATAAACGCAAGGCCAAGTATGGCAGGAAGGTCGAGTGTTTCTCGATACCAAATCCAAGCAATCCCAGAAATGAGCACAATGCCCATACCCGACCAGATGGCGTAGACGATGCCAGTTGGCATGACCCGCATAGGGAACGAAAGGAACAAGAACGCAGCAGCATAACCGAAGATGGCAACAAGGCTTGGAGTGAGCTTCGTAAAACTAGATGACTTGGCCAATGCGGTTGTCGCAATCACCTCAGCAATGATTGCAAGAAGAAGCAGGATGTAATGCTTGGTCAATTTACGTCCGCCATGATGCTGAACTGAATGCCGGGCAATATACGAGGTTGGCGAAGGTCCGCAATGTCCCCTACACCGGACACACCTCCCTACAGAACCTGTACGCCAGAACAACCTCTTCCCAAAGCCACGGCCATTTTGTCCGCGTTTTGGCGCTCTGGACTAAGTTGGCAAAGATTGCCATTATAGCTACTCGACCGGCCAACTATGGATTGGAGCAGCCCCATGGCCACGATGAACGTCTCTATCCCCGACCCAATGAAGACCTGGGTCGAAGAGCAGGCTCAGGGTGGCCGATTCAGCAATGCCAGCGACTATGTCCGTCACCTGATCCGGCGCGACCAGGAGCGGTCCCAAGCAGTGGAGCAGCTGCAGGTAGCCATTACCGCCGGGTTCGAGAGCGGCCCTGCCAGACCCTTCGACGTCGCATCGTTCAAGGCGCGGATGCGCAGCCGGCATGAGCGGTGAGCGCCTTTGCATCCTGAGGCTCACGTCTCAGGCAGAAGCTGATTTGGAAGAGGTCTGGCTCTACGGGGAGGCCGAGTGGTCGGCAGCTCAGGCGGACAGATACGTTGACGGTCTCATGGCTGTGCTCAACCTGCTCTGCGACATGCCGGAGATTGCCCGTAAGCGCATGGAGTTCAGGCCGCCTGTCCGCATCCATCCCTCTGGTGCGCATCTGATCATCTACCGCTTGGAGGACGGCGGCTATCTCGATGTTCTGCGCATCCTCGGGGGACGTCAGAACTGGCGAAGGCTCTTGGAGGTGCTGGAGTGATCCCAGGATATGCTCGGCTATCAACAGCAGACCGGGACCTGAAAGTCAGCTACGGTCAGGATATCCTGAGCCGGATCTCGCGGGGCAATGAGAGGGCGCTGACGTCCGACTTCCTGCACTCCGTTATCGCGCGACAATCTGGGTGAGAATCTCATCCAGATTGTCGCGCTATTCTCCTTGGTTTCAATTGAAGGAAAATGTCTTTTGACGAATTCTATACTGTCGCTAGCTCCGGACCCCACGACATGAAGCCCAAGAATACTCCGAAGCAGAAGCTTGTTTTAAAGTCCGAAGAGGAGAAAATGCTCTATGAGGTCATACAACTTTTCTGCCGTTTCCCGCACACCGCTTTGAGTATGCCCTCGTTGACAAAGTGGGCGCTTGATCACCCCGCATCCGATGCGGTTCGTAAACGCGTCCTCGATGAAGGGGTGAAACCAGCTTACGACATATTTTCATGTCGCCGCCGAGCGTTGGTGGAGATGCTGGAGTCAGAATTGGGTCTTCGCTGAAGAACTACGTGACGACTGCCTCCTGGCGGGCACCGCGTTCTAGCCCAGACACAGAAGGGTCAGGATGCATTGATCCCGCCACTCCTAGGCTGTCGAAGGCACGCCCGCCTAACGTCACGCCCGGAAATCTACCCTAGTTGCCCATTCCCGGACTTGAGCTAACTCCCGTGTACATTGTCAAAATTGCAATAAATCCGCTGTAAAAACATTTATTGCGGATAATATCCTCGCCTTTGCTACGCGCCATGCACTTCCGATAAGTACCTCTTATCGTGACTCTTGCAAACCGGGCCGGAAGCGGCGCAGACTGCGCCCATGATGCTGCCGATCGCCCCCCCTGCCCTCTCCGCCGCCGAGGCCGAGGCGCTGACCGATCTCTGGCGCCGCGGCACCCCTGAGAACACCTTGCGGGCCTGGGAGCGCGACCTGGCCTATATCGCCGCCTGGAAGTTCCAGGCCTACGGCGAGGATCTGGCCTGGCCGGAATCCGAGGCGGTGGCGCTGCGCTTCCTGCTCGAGCATGCCCAGGACCTGAGCACGGCTTCCGGCCCGGCCCGGGAGGTGGCCGAGGCGCTGATCGCCGCCGGTTTGCGCCGCAGCCTCACCTGCCCTGCGCCCTCGACGCTCGATCGCCGCATCGCCTCCTGGCGCGCCTTCCATCGCATGAAGAACCTGGCCTCGCCCTTCCAGGCACCATTGGTCGCGGAAGCGCGCGGTCGCGCTCGCCGCGCCGCCGCCCGGCCGCGGCAACGGAAATCGGCGAACCCGGTCACCCGCGAGGTGCTGGAGAAGCTACTGGCCACCTGTGATGCCAGCCATCGCGGCTTACGCGACCGCGCCTGCCTGATGCTGGGCTGGGCCTCCGGTGGCCGACGCCGGGCCGAGATCGTCGCCCTGAACCACGACGATATCGACAGCCGCGACTTTGCCGAAAAGGGCCTGCTGCGCATCCGCCTGCTCAGCACCAAGACCACCGGGAAGGAGGCGGCGCCGCGGCTGCCTCTGAAAGGCCGTGCTGCGCGCGCAGTGATGCGCTGGATCGCGGTGGCGGGTATCAAGGACGGGCCACTGTTCCGGCCCGTGAGCCAGGCCGACCGGGTGCTGAAGCGCCGGCTCTCGGCGGATGGCCTGCGCCAGATCCTGCGCCATCGCCTGGTGCTGGCCGGATACCCGGCCACCTTCGCCAGTCCGCACGGATTGCGCGCCGGCTTCCTGACCCAGGCAGCGCTCGACCACACCCCCCTGCCCGCCGCCATGCAGCTCAGCCTGCACCGCTCGGTCCAGCAGGCGCAGAGCTACTATGCCGATGTCGATATCGCCGAAAACCCGGCAACGGATCTGCTGGAGTGAAGGCGGGGGGCCAACTCGGACCGATGATCCCGCTCAGGTACTTAGTCGGGCTGGATTCGCTCGCGTAAGGCGCGGGCCAGATCACGGGAGGTGTGAAATATCGCCAACACCGTAACCAGCTCCGGCTCGACTTGATAGATGATGAGGTAAGGCAGGTTTGGGACGCTCAGCTCGCGGGTTTCCGGAATTCTACCTGGTCGGCCGAGCGAAGGGAACTCTGGCAGGCGCCCTGCGACCCCAACGATGCCACGATAGACCTTCTCGGCAGCACTGTGATTGTCCAACGCGATGTAGTCCAAGATCGCCTCGAGGTCATCGGCAGCTGGCTCCGCAATGGCTAATCGCTTCAACGGACCCAGCCGTGCTTGCTGGCCACCCCGGCAAACACCTCATCTGCGGACCGCACCCTACCCTCGCGCGCGGCTTCTATTCCGTCCCTGATCCGCGTCATCTGCCAAGCATTGGCCGCTAAATACTGCTCAATCGCCTGGTTGACGATATAATTCCGCGACCGGTCCATCACGCTAGCCAAGGCATCAATCTCCGCGACCTTAGCCGTACGGATTGTAATGGGTTCGGATACGATGCGCTGCGGCATGATGTGCTCCCTTGTAATCATCTGTAATCATAACGCCAGAACGATCGTTAGCCAAGCCATGGAGCGTGCCCAAGAACCCGCCCCGCTCGCCTACGTCATCGCCGAGTCGAAGATCTATTACCTAGTAGCTACTAGATAGCTGATTAGTATCAAGAGATTGCAAACTGAATTTTCTGGCTTCTTATCCATCTTCTGATAGGATCAAGAGCAGCTACTAGATGGCTATCTGGTAGCTACTAGATAGTGATTTCGAGGAATAGAAACCTCTAGTTTCCTATGAAAAAACGAGCAGGAACAGGATATGCCGGTCATTAGCTTTGCGAACCCAAAGGGGGGGGCAGGTAAAACCACGACAGCCCTTTTGGCCGCTACCCAACTTGCCGAAAAGGGCGCGTCGGTCACAGTGATCGACGCGGATCCGGAGAGATGGATTTCTCAATGGGGAGCTCTCCCAGGAAAACCTCAACAGCTGCGGATCATCAGCGATGTGACAGAGGACACAATTGTTGATGTGATCGAGCGCGAGGCCGCACAGGCGCAATTCGTTATCGTGGATCTTGAGGGTACGGCGTCGCTTATGGTGGCAAACGCGATCGGCATGTCGGATTTCGTAACCATTCCACTGCAAGGCTCGAGCATGGACGCTAAAGGGGGAGCAAAAGTGCTACGCCTCATCACCTCGCAAGCCAAGATGGCACGTCGTACGATTCCGCATGCGGTGGTGCTTACGCGAACCAGTGCGGCGGTAAAGTCCCGCAGCCTTCGTAATGTAACCTCCGAGCTTGAGGAGGCGGGCATTCCAGTTTTTGACACAACCATCGTGGAAAGAGCGGCTTACCGAGACCTGTTCGATTTCGGTGGAACGCTGTCAATGCTCGATGTTTCACAGACTAGCAATCTTGAGAAAGCGATAGGCAATGCCGAGACGTTCGTGCGCGAGCTCGTCGCTAAGCTGCGGGGGGCGCAGGCATGACCGGCACCCGCGCCAAGATTGGTTTTGGCGATACATTGGACCTAAGTGACTTCGCGCCGGCCGTGCCAGCTAAGCCAGTCCCACACCCTGAAATGGCCGCTGCGGCCGGTTTTAAGCGCCGGGAGCCTAAGCCTGCCGTCGCACCCGTCGCGCCTCCGGCGAAGCAGCAGCGCCGCCGCAGGACCGGCAGAAATGCGCAAATCAATATCAAAGCCAAGCCGGAGACCCTTGAGCGGTTCTACGCGGCTGCCGATAGTATGGGTTACGGGGTAGGGGAGGCTTTTGAACTTGCCGTCGATCTCATCGAGGCCGAAATGCGGAAGCGTAGCAAGTAGCTATCTAGTATCTTTTAGATACCAGATTTAGATTGCTAGACCCTCTTCGGCCAGATCGGAGAATAGGTCACCTAGTCAGCCGCATCCTATGGTCGACCACGTCGCTCAAACCACTTGCGGCAAAAGCCGACGAAGGCTCCATCGGCATCGCGTGGCGGTTCAACAATCCAGTCTCGCCACTCGCGTTCTAGGTAGCGAACATCCCAGCCCGGCGCAGCTTGGCGCGCATGGTCATAGGTTTCCGGCTGTAACTGGGGCACGCTCGGCAGAGCAGACACCATTGTACCCCTGTTCTCGAAGATAACCATGTCAGCTTCGTCGTCGAAAGTAACTTGGTAGTCGGGCAGGTGATCGTGAAGCGCTAACTGCTTGATCATCTGCCGGAAGCGCTTTTCGGGACTCTGCGACCCAGACTTCATTAGCAGATGCTTCAGACTGATCTTCCAACTCTTCTGTTGACCACAATGCTTGCGTGCAAGTTCATAAACCCTGCGCTCGACCGGCTTGCGCAACCTAAAATAATCTCGGTGAAGAGTCAGAACTTCTTCGTTCCGAATGGCGTTGAAGACCCAGTCGGACAGCTTAATCTCGCACCAAAGCAAGCGGCCATCTAGCCCCTGCTTGCGCCGGATCGAGGACGCATCAATTAGACCGAAACCATCGATTTGCTCCTCGTCTCCCGTCGTGATGTTGGTCCTAATACGCGTCCCTTCCAAGCGGTCTAGCGCGTCCATCAGCGATAAATATTCTCGACCGCTAGTCCCTCTATTCGTAAAAATCAGCAATTCATGCGAGTTTATACGCACTCGTGGCGAAACCACCTCGCCACGCTTTAGCTTGGCCATGATCTGGCTGATACAATAGATTAGGATGTCCTTGTCATAGATGGTCGCCAATCCCTTGACGCTAGGTGTTATCTCCAGCCAGTGATTGCCGTTTTTATAGCGCTTCACCGCAGTCTCAGGCTTCTTGGAAAGCGAATAAAACGGATGCTCCATATGCTGCATCACGTCCTTGAGCACGGCATCAGCAACATCGCAGATGAACAGGTCATGCTGCGGGTGCCGATCTGGGAGGAGAGGGGCCAAGTCGTTCGTGTTTTCAGTTACCATAAGAGCATCTTCGTGTTTTCAGTTACCCACGTCAAGATTCGTGTTTTTAGTTACCAACGCAAGGATTTCAGTTACCACGATTCGTGTTTTTAGTTACCACGACAGAGCGCAACATGTTGAAGATAAAACAAAAAAAGGCGCAGAAAACTGACTTAACACAGATTCTAACACCTATTTAACACCCGGAGCCTGTGGATAAGTGGCTCAGGCACCGCCCAGAAGGCGCACCGCCCCTCCCAGAACTGCGCCTGCGGCCATCGCTCCGGCCCAGACCCAGCCGCGTTGCCGGCGCCAGCTATCTGCCCTGGATAACTCATCGCGGAGCCGCTCCAGGGCAGATAGCTGCAGCCGGGTCGCGGTCTCATCGAGATTTTTGCGCAGAGACGCGATGGCATCGGCAAAATGGTCGAGCACCGGATCCAGCGCCAGGTTGACCTCATTGCCGATGAACCGGCCGCAGAGCTTCGGATCGGTCTGGTCCCTTGTTGAGAGAGTGGCTTTGAGGGTTTCAGCCATGATCTGGCGCAGGTGCACCAGCTTTTCGTCCTGTTGCCCGAGGCGTTGGGACATCGCGGCCACGACCTGAGCGAGCAGATCAACAGTTTCGCGCATCTCGCTGTCGTGTGGTGGGGCAGGGGGCAAGGGTGGCGGCATGTCCGGTTCTCCTGTCGTCAGGGTTTTGCTTTGGTCTCCGGCTCGAACAGTTCCCTGAACTCGGGATCGGCGTAGTAGCGCAGCTTGCGGGCCACGGTGACGGGCTGGCCCTGGATGCGCAGGAGCTGGGCTTCGGGCGGCATCTGCATGATCTCATCGGGGGTCAGCAGGTCGCGGCCGGTGACGCTGGTGGTGGTGCTGTCGAGCTCTCCGGGCTTGTGGCTGGTGCTCTGGTAGGCGCGGGTTTCCTGGCCGATGCTCTGGCTCAGCCATTTCGCGGTCTCGAAATCATTGACCCCGAACACCTGCTGCACCCCGGCATTGGCGATGAAGGTATTGGCCCTTGTGCCGTAGAGATCCCTGAGCTGGCTCATGTCCTGCAGGATCGGCCAGAGCTGGATGCCATAGCCGGCCATCAACCCCATGGCGCGTTCCACCGCCTCCAGACGCCCCAAAGCCGCGAACTCGTCGAGCAGGAACAGGGCAGGGGGTAAATCGGATTGTGGGCGCCCGGGCCGTTCAGAGGGCCTTAGAGCGGCGCTGAGGGTTATCCCGGGTGCCGTAGCGGCCTGCAGCGCTGTCAGCGCCTCTGAGCCGCCTGTCAGGCGCTCTGTGGCCGCTTCCGGCTCTTTAGGGGTCATCAAGGGACCTAAGGCCCTTGGGAGGGCTCTGAGGGCCTCCTGCGGGTTCTCCGTGCCTTCCGGGCGCTCGGCGTCGCGGGCGATGTCCTGCAGCGCCTCGGAGACCAGCAGGCGCAGCCAGCGGCTATAGGCATCGAGCCGGTTCGGCGGCAGCACCAGGAAGACCGAGGTGACACCATGGCGCAGATCGGCAAAGCGCAGGTCCGAACGGCTCATCGCGGCGGTAATGCGCGGGCTGTCGAGGAAATGGGTGTGACGCTGTGCATTCGACAGCACCGAAGCCGCCTCGCGATCGGCCTTGCCGAGAAAGCGGTTGGCAGCACGGGCGATCAGCCCATGGGCCTGATCGCTCTGCTGCATCAGCTCGAGCAATTCGCGGAAGCGTTCCGGCGGCAGGGTCAGGTAGTCCCGCACCGCGGCGAGGTTGCGGCGCTCCGGGGTCTCGTGACAGGCCACGAACATGATAAGCCCGCCGAGCAGGGCTTTCGCTTCCTCATTCCAATGCGCTTCGGAGACCTGTCCGGGCGGATCCATGACCAGCGCCTCGGCGAGGGGCGCGGCATCCTCGCCGAGATCGGGGCTCTCCGCCGTCAGCCGGTCGAGCGGATTATAGGCCGCCCCGGGCAGGCCGGTGGCGCCGAAGGGATCGAGCACATGCACGGCGCCGAACTTCCGGCGCGCCGCGGCGGTGATGCGGGCATTCTCGCCCTTTGGGTCGATAACCAGCACCGGGCGGTTGGCGGTGAGCAGGTTCGGGATGATGGTGCCGACACCCTTGCCGGCCCGGGTCGGCGCGAGGGTGATCAGATGTGCCGGGCCGTCATAGCGCAGCAGCCGGTTCGTTTCGGCATCCCGCCCGATAAGTAAGCCATCGCCGCGCTGGAGCGCGGCGCGCTCGGCCCTGGAGCTGAACCGGGCCGAGCCATGGCTGCCATGGACGAGCCGGGTGAAGAGCGGCGTGAGCCCGCAATACTGGGCCCAGAAAAACAGCGCTACCGCCCAGGCCGGCAGCAGGCAGAGCACCATGCCGAGTTGCCCCAGCGTGGTTTCGACGTCCTGGCCGGTATCGACGCCCAGAACGAGGAAACGCAGCAGCACATAGGCCAGCATGCCGGCCCCGGTGCCGCAGAGCAGGGCGAAGGCCAGCAGCAGGATCCAGAGCGGCAGGGCCACCGAGAAGATCCCGAGCATCAGCAGCGCCCGGAAGGCGCGACCGATCACAGCCGGCTTCCCGGCCCCCGCCGGCTGTTCAGCTCCTCCGCCTGGCGGCGCAGTTCCTCGCGCAGCCGGCGGTCCTCGTCGCTCAATCCGACCACGTCAAAGGGCGAGCGCGGCGCGGGCGTTTCTGCAGCGGCCAGATCGGCATCGATCGATGCGCTGAATTCCGGCTCGTCGGCAATCTCTTCGGCCTGCGCCGCGGAGACGTTTCCGACAGCGGCAGTTCCGGCTTCAACTTCGGCTCCAATCTCAGTTCCCGCATCACTCTCAGCGTCCCCCTCGGGCGTCGCCGCGGCGGTCCTGACGTTCCAGCCGGCGAAGGTGACGCGATCCTGTTCGCGGGGCAGGTTGCGGATCAGCCGGTCGAGCATGGCGCTCGCGTTGCTGTCACGGGCGGCGAGGTCGATCAGCGCCCCGCCAAGGATGACCTTGCGCCTGGTGTCGAGCTTTCTTTCCTTCGCCGCTTCGCGGTTCTTCAGCGCCTGCAGACGGGCTCTGGCCTGGGCATAGCGTTTCTCGGCACGTTCGAGCTCGGTCTCGGCCATGAAATCTCCTTCCGGGGTTCAAATACCCTGCTGATTGAAAATGATCTTGAAAGCACAACCGTTAGCGCGTTACCCACAGTCCTGTAAAGGACAAGGGCGCACTTATGCAAACTTCCGCTCACCTGCGGTTCGACTGCAGTTTGCGTGCGATCTCCCCGGGGC
>NZ_JBMSED010000019.1:0-49275 GCF_049446195.1 Paracoccus sp. KR1-242 | reverse complement strand
TGCCGCGCAGGATCCGGCCCGAGCGATCGAATTCCAACCCGATGATCCAGTCGCCCGGCCAGCCCGAGACGTCGAGCGCCAGGCTGTAATCCGAGCCGTCGCGGACATCATGGCCGAAGACCACCACCCCGCGCGCATCCACCACTTCCTCGCTGATCCAGTCCCCCGGCCAGCCACTGCTGCGCGGGGTGACGATGCCGCCCAGCAGGCGACCGAGCCTGTCATAGGCCAGCGCCACGCCATTGAGGCCGAGGGCCAGAACCTCGCCCTCATCGCCCGGCCAACCGTCATTCAGCACCCGGTCGCGGATCTGGTCGCCCTCGCCCGCGCGCAGCAGCTCGGAATAGATCCCGGCGAAGACATCGTCCGCAGTGAAAATGCCGCGGGTCTGGCCGTTCGACCTGGTCACCAGCGCCTTGCCGTTGCTGCCCTCGGCCAGCACGACACCATCGCCCGGCCAGGATTGCTCGGTCGAGGACAGGACGGAATCGGCCATGTTCTGCGCGACCAGCAGGATCAGGTCGCGCAGGCCGAAGATATCATCGAGACCGAGGGCGCCGATGATCCGGATCTCGCGCGGCGTCGTGTTCTGGATCAGGCCGAGATAGCGGTTGCCGCCGACAACCTCCCCCGCTGCGAAGCTGCTGCCACTGGCCCGCTTCAGGGTGAATCCTTCAGTGCCGATGGTGGCAATCGGATCCGGGCCGGTATTGGTGACCGGCCATTGCAAGCGCACCAATGTTCCCACCGAGGTCGTGACATGCGATTGCGTCGGATCGATCGTGAAGCTCGCCGCCTGGGCCGTGCCGCCCGCGACCTGAACCGGAACGAGGGTATCGCCCCGGTTGCTGCTGTTCTCGATCATGGTCAGCAGCGCCTGCAGCACTGCGTTGAGCGCGACCTCGAACGAATCCTCGTTCGCATACTGGTTCGGCGCCGCCCCGGCGATGGGGAGGTTGAAGGTGGGTGCAGGCATCTGAGCCCTCTGGTCTAGGGGTTGGTGGTCGCGCTGCCGCCCGGGGAGAAGTCCGAGAGGTTGCCCCATTCATCGCGCGCGCGGGCGTAGTAGTAGCGGGTGGTCGCCGCCGCGAGGCCGGTATCGGCATGGCTGACCGAGACCGAGGCCCCGGCCTGGCGCGTGGCCAGAAGCGTCGCCACCAGCGGGTTGTCGACATCGCTGCCATAGATCAGGATGGCCCGCGCACGCTGGTCGTCGGCCTGCGTCGCGACGATGTTGATCCGGCTGGAGCTGACAGCATTGGCCTCGGGCGCCGGTGGGCGCTGGACGACCACGGCGGGGCCGGTCGCGGTGATGGTGTCCGAATAGATCCAGTCGGAGGTCCCGAAGGAGCCGACCGTGCGCACCCGGATGCGATAGGTCTGGCCGGTCTCCGGCCAGGGCACCAGCGCGACGAAGACGCCGTCCTCGTCCCCGGCACTGCGGCTCAGTGTGCCCCCGGATTGCCAGGCGTTCACCGTCAGCCCGAGCGCTTCCACCGACGGCCCGCGCCATTCCCATTCGTAGCCGCGGGCGGAGGCCGAGGCGGATTCCGTCCAGGCGCTCAGCACCCCCGGCACCGTGGTATTGCCCGACGCCCGCGCCGCCGCCGTGCCGGTGACGATCGAGGGCTTCGGCGGCGGCTGCACCCGGCCGGTCGAGGCGACGAAATCGCCCTGAAGCATGTCCCGTTCCTCGGTCGTCGGATCCCAGCTGGTGATCTCGTCCGAAGTCTCGGTCAGCACCGCCGGCAGGCGGATGGTGATCGACTCGTCGTCGTTGATGCCGGCGGCCGGGGCGATGCTCTCGACCTCGTACTTGCCCTCCCAGGCCCCGAAGGGACTGCCGAGATTCACGCGGCAGACCGAGCCGGCGACCAGGTCGAAGCAATCCGGAAACAGCTCCGCGCTCACCTGGCGCTGCATGCGCGAGCGCCAGCCCATGATCTTGCAGATCCGCTGCGCCTGGCGGTGATCGGTGACGAAGTCGAGATCGAAGGTCAGCCGCTTGGCCACGCCGCCATCCGCTGCCTGTGCGCCGGGGATGACATAGACCGGGGTCTCGGCGCTTTCATAGGCACGGTCCGGGGCCGGGAAGCGCGCGACCGCCTCGGTGTAGAGATCATCCGAGCTTTTCCAGCGGGTCAGGTTCAGCGGCTGGCCGGTGGTGACATCGGTGATCGTCTTCGCGCTCAGGCGGAACACCGTCGGGATCAGCGCCAGCCGGCCACCGACGCGCACGAGGCGCGAGGCCCCGGCATCGAGAAGCGGCTGCAGCTGGTCCTCGATCTCGGTGCCATCGGTAAAGGTCAGGATGCCGTCGCAGCGATAGCGCTGGATCGTGCCGCCGGCCTTGACCCCGACCAGCTCCTCGGCGACGTCGGCGCCCCAGGAGAAGGTGTCGATCCTCAGGAAGGCAT
The DNA here is from genome assembly GCF_049446195.1 of Paracoccus sp. KR1-242. NCBI lineage: Bacteria > Pseudomonadati > Pseudomonadota > Alphaproteobacteria > Rhodobacterales > Paracoccaceae > Paracoccus > Paracoccus sp. KR1-242. The sequence goes on along the minus strand of NZ_JBMSED010000019.1, from coordinate 46,858 downwards.
CGGCATAGGACCGCACCGGGTTGCGGCGCAGCGCGTCGAGAATGATCAGGCCCTGGTTGCGGCTGAACCTGGTCTCGCCGTCGCGCGGATCATAGACCAGCGACCAGTTGCCATCGACATTCAGCTCCGGCGGTGTGGCCGGCCAGCGCTGCGCGCGCGCCTCGTCGCCGCCGCAATGCATGATCGCCCAAAGCACGGTGCGCCCGCGCCAGGCATCATTGGCGCTGAAATGCCCGCCGCTGCCCGACACGATATCGGCCGGCGGCGCGGTCTGGCTGCCGGTCCCGATCCAGTAGCGCACATAGGTCTCGCGGCCGGCGATCTCGACCTCGTCCGAGAAGAAGACGTCGTTCGTGCCCCAGGCGCCACCGCCGGCGGTGAAGTCATGTTCATTGCCGGATTTCTGGACGGCGCGCTTGTCGAGATAGACCGTGAACGGGCCTGCGCTCGCGCGGCTGTTCAGCAGGTAGCAGATATAGAGAAGCTTGCCGCGCACCTTCCAGCCGACCGGCGTGCCCGGCGCCCAGGTCTTGCCATAGACATAGCGATAGGCTGGCAGCGAGGTCGGGCGCGCCAGTTCCCCGCGCACGGCTTCCTGCCGGGGTTTCCGTTGGCTGAGCCTGGCCACGACCATGCTGAGCCCGGCCGAGGCCGCCATCGAGACGATGCCCGCGACCACGCCATAGGCGAAGGACCCGGCTGCCGCCGCGCCAAAGATCGCGCTCGCCACCCAGGCGCCGACAGGAGCCGCGCCGGCGGGATCGGGCAGGACGAAGCCCAGCAGCGCGGTGGTGATCAACAGCAGTTTACGCATGCCAGCCCTTCTCGGCGGATCGCAGGATCGCGAAACCGTCCATGGATTTTCCGGCCCAGATGCCGGGCGCGACGCAGATCAGAAGCGAGCCCGACCCGGGCCCGATGTCGCCGAGGGCCAGCCCGCCCACGGCATGTCCGGGAACCAGTCCCGCGCGTGCGGCCAGATCGTCGGCCAAGGCGCCAAGCCCGCCATACCGGGCCAGCATCCGCTTAGCGCCAAATGCCCCTCGATAGCCCCGGACCGGCGCCATCGGATCGAAGCCCCAGAGCCCGGCGAAGACCGTGCAGGCGGCGCTGCAGCAATCGCAGGGCCCCCAGTCGAAGGGCCGCGACATCACCCGCTCGACCTCGGCCATGACCTGATCCGGGCTCACGGCTCGGGCCAAAGCGTCTTCTGCGCCTCGGCCTGCGCCAGGATCAGGTGGCGACCGGCGGTGTCGCCGGGATAATTGCGCAGCTGGTCCTCATGGCTATGCGCGATCGCGGCCATGGTCCGATAGGACGGGCCGGTGGTCATGGTGACGCGCAGCCCGTACATGAGCGTCGTCGCGCCATCCTCCATCTCGACCTCTTCCGGGGTCATGCCCATGGCGTCGGCGATGCCCGCGGCAATCTCAACCGCACCGAGCAGCACATTGCCGCCGCGCTCGGTCACCGCGCCAAGATAGGCCCGGCAGACCGCGCCCTTGATCGCGGTATTCGAATAGGTCTCCAGCTCGTCGAAATCCGAGACCAGCGTCGCCGTGAACTCGGTCGGCACGCCCCCGAAGGTCTCCTCGGGCATTTCCAGGCGTCCGAACTTGCCGACCCCGGTCCAGGTCTGCACCCCCCAGGTGATGTCGCCCAGGTTGCTATGCGCACGCAGCGGCGCGCCGGGCCAGGCGAGATAGAAGAGGACAACCGGGAAGAAATACGGCCCGCTGATCGCCGAAAGCAGCGCGGCCGGCGTGTTGCGGATCAGGTCCATATGCCGGGATACTCCTGGAAACCGCCGACCTCGTCGGCAAAGACCTCGCGGAAGGTCCAGGTATAGGACCAGTCGCCGCTGACCGGCTGCATCGCCCGCGGCATGCCGCCCTCGACCCGGAAGACCGCCTCGTCCTGCCCGGCCAGCGCCACTCGACCGCCCTGGATGCCGGGGCTGATGTCGAGCTTCAGGGTGACGACACCGTCCGCATTGGTCCGGGCCGGGCGCAGCAACCGGCAGACCGCATAGATGGACGCGTCCGAGCGGTTGTAGACGCGGATAAAATCCCCAGGCCGCCCGACCAGCGTGTTCGGGGGCAGGCTGCCACCGGCCGCCCCGACCGTCAGAAGCGGCCGACCGCCGCTGGTGTCGAGCTGCCCGATCAGCGGGCGGCCGGTGAACCAGTAGAGCGGATCGCCCGCCGCCGTCCGCCATGCCAGCGGCTCGCCTGCCGCCGTGCGCCAGCGCAATTCGTCGCTGCTGCCGATGCTGGCGCTGCGGGCAAGCTCATCGAGCCACCAGTTGATCGGCGTCGATTGCAGGCGGACGGCATGGATGCCGCCTTCCAGAAGATCCTTCAGCATCTCGCAATAGCCCGCGCCCATGCGGCCATTGGCCAGCGCCGAGACCTGCAGCACCGCCATGCGGCGACGCCGTTGCGATGCCTGCATCTGGTCGCGCCCGGTCAGGAGCGAGCGCAGCCGGGCGGTGGGCATCACCGATGTCCACTCGCCCCCGATCGCGGCGACGGGCGGCCAGGGATAGACCTTGATCGGCATGAGCCCCTACCAGTTCTTGGTTTTCTTATTCATGGCGCTGACGACCTGGACCGAGCGCTGGACGCTTCCGGCCTGCGCCTGGACGATCCGGGCCTGCACCTTCGCCATGATCTTGCCGTCATCGCTCAGCGTCAGCTCGGAGGCCCCCATGGCGATGCCGAGCGCGCCGCCCTGCCCCCTTGTCAGGTCCTGGACCCGTTCGCGGGGGTGCATCATGGCGAGGAAGCCGCCCTTGCCATCGAGGCCGCCCGAGCGGGGACCATCTGGGGTGTCGCCGCCGCCGTCGAAGGACAGGAGCCCGCCCACGGTCGAGATCAGCGACGCGCCCCAGCTCGTGGCGCCGAGAACCCCGAGCGCGCCCTTGGCGAATTGCACCTTGGCAATCTCGGCCAGCAGGTTCGCGATAGCATCCCTGGCGGCGTCGGCCCCTTCGAGGACCGAGCCGAAGAGACCGCGGAAGGCATCCTGGCCGCGATCGGTCGCGTCGCGCAGGCTTTCCAGTTTTTCCTCGGCATCGACATAGGCCTCGGCCATGTCGGTAATGCCCTTGCGGACCTCGGGCGTGATCTCGACACCCGCCTTCTGCGCCGCGGTCAGGAGCTTCTGCTCCTCCTCGATCACCGCGAGCGCATGTTCCCAATCGCCGCCCGCCGCCGTCACCTCGGCAATGGCCTCGGCCTGGCGCTGATAGGCGTCGGTCTCGCCCTGGATATCGGCGACGCTGCGCTGGTATTCGTTCTGCCGTTCCCGCCCGCCCCGTCCGCCGCCGCGCCGACCCCGCCTGCCACCGGACCGGCGCGCGTTGCGGCGGGTTTCCGTGGTCAGGTCGCGCCAGGCGTCCTGCTGCCCGGCATCGATGTCGACCTGGTCGAGATGGCCCTGCAACTCGGCATCCGACATCCCGAAATACTCCGAGCCAAAGGTGTCGCGACCGTTCAGGATCTCCTGCTTGCGGCCGGCGATCTCGCCGGCGCGGCGGGCATCGAGCGCATTGCCACCGGCATCGCGCACCGCCTTCGCGGCATTGATCCTGGCATTCATGATCATGCCGCCGCCAATGGCCGAGATCAGCGAATAGGCGCCCTGCAGCTCGGCATTGACCTGCGCCATGGCATCGGCCCAGGCCAGCGTCTGGCTTTCATTGTCATGGAGCGCGGCCAGGGCGTCGTAAAGCGCGTCCTTCTGCGCATCGGTGATGTTCAGCCCCTCGATCGCGGCGGCCTGCTTCTCGAATTCGGCGTCCAGTTCGGCCTGGCGCACCTGCAGCGAGTCCTTGCCATGCTCGGCGATCAGCTGGTTCATCACGAGCTGGCTTTCCAGCGTCGCCAGCAGTTCCTCGGCCTTGGCCGCGTCGGCGGCGCGAATGGCCGCCCGCTTGGCCTCGCCCTCCAGCAAGGCCTGCTGCAGCGGCACCATCTTCTCGTTGATGGCGTTCAGCGCGCCCTCATCTGCCCCCGCCTTCTTCAGCGCATTGAGCTGGGCGGTGTAATCATCGAGGCGCTGGCGCAGCCCGACCAGATAGTCGTCGAGCCCGCCTTCCGGGATCGGCTGCGCGACATAGCCGTAGATCTCGCGCATGGCATTGCCGAGCTTCTCGGCCAAAGCGAGGTTCTCCTGGCTGATCCCGCCATAGCCGAACAGCGTGTCGCTCCAGCTCGACTTGAAGCCGAGGTTGCCGGCCGCCTCGGCGAGGTTTGCGGACTCGATCCGGCCGGCACCGCTGATGCCGCGCTCGCCGAAGGCATCGAAGCCCATGTCGCTATAGGCCTTCGACAGGATTCCGGAGATCGAGGACCTGGTCTTCTCCGCCTCGATCACCATGATCCGGCGCGCGATCTCGGCGCCCTTCCGGGCCTCGTCGCCGTATTTCTTCTCGGCATCGCCGGTATAGAGCAGCGACAGGCTCAGCGCATCGTTATAGGTCGACATGCTGTCCTTCAGCGCCTCGAAGGCATCCCTGGTCTTGCCCGCCTCTTCCTGCGCCGGCATCAGCCATTGGATCGCCGCCGCGCCGAAGCCGATGACACCAATGGTGGCGAGCGAGACCGGGTTCAGCATGCCGACGAAAGCCGAACCAAGTGCGCGCAGCGCCCCGACCCCGCCTCCCATTTGCGTCAGCACCTGGCTGATCTGGGTGCCCTGCTGGAGTGCCAATTGCAGCGGGCTTTGCCCGGCCGCGAGCATGACCCCGATATCGTTGAACTGGGACACCAGGTTGGCATTGGCCCCGGCGGCCGAGCGCAGGTCCCGGCTCGCCGTCGCCGCGCTGTCCTTCAGACCCTTGATCTCGGTCTTGACCTTATTGGTCCCGGCCGCGAAGGCGCCGGTGTCGAGGCTGAGCGTCGCCTTGAGATTTCCGACATTCGCGGTCATCGTCTTGGTCCCTTCCGCGCCTCTTGACGAATGTCTCACGCGGCGATACGTATCACGTAATGATACAGAGCACCCAGGGCACCCTGATCGAACAGGTCCTGGCCGGACGACCCGGCAAGGGATTTCCCGCCAACCTCTTCAAGGTCGCGGTTCGAAAGGTCGCGATGCTGCAGGCGGCGCGGTTGCTGGACGATCTTCGGGCGCCGCCCGCAAATCGCCTCGAAGCCCTGAAGGGTGACAGGGCCGGTCAGCATTCGATCAGGATCAACGACCAATGGCGCATCTGTTTCACCTGGACCGAGAACGGTCCGAGTGACGTCGAAATCGTGGACTACCACTGAAAGGAGCCGCCATGACCACGCTGCAAGTGCCGGTTCATCCCGGCGAAATCCTGAAATACGAGTTCCTGGACGAGATGGGGATCAGCGCCGGCAAACTGGCGCGGCATATCCACGTGCCGCGCACCCGCATCGAGCGCCTGGTCAAGGAAGAAACCGCCATGACCGTGGATACGGCCCAACGCCTGGCCAAGGCCTTCGGCACCTCAGTCGAGTTCTGGATGAACCTTCAGCTGAACTACGACCTCATCACCAACCAGCCAGATCCCGAAGTGGCCGGAATCCAGCCGCTGGCTGCGGCCTGAAATCCAAGCTGCCTATCCGACAGCCGGAGGCAGCGCGCCCCATGACGCGGCCAGGGCGCGCAGGGCCACCTCCAGCTGCTCGGCGGTTTGCGGGGTCGTGCGCTCCGCCTCGGCTTCAACCGGAAAGAACTCGTCATAGCGGGGCAGCTTGCCGGCCATGGCCGCCCCGACCAGGGCGGCGGTGTTCCAGGCCGTGCGGTTGCGCATGGTCATTTCCAGGCGCAACCGCTCCAGCGCGGCATGGATCTCGATCGCATAGAGGCGCGGCGTCAGCCCCCAGAACCTCTCCCCGGCGTAGCCCGCCTTCAGGAAGTTCCGGTAGAGTTGCGCCAGGGTTGCGTCTTCGCCCGCCGCCTCCGCGGGCGCCTCACCTTTCCCGGTTTTGCCTCTCGCGCGGGCGTATCGCCATCGAACGGCATCGCCGCGCCAAGCGCCTGCAGGAGCATGTCCGGGTTGGCGTCGATGATCTCTTCGGCGAGTTCGATCGTCATCCCGGCATCATGGGCCTTGAGCCCGCCATAGAAGAGCGCGCGGATGTCGCGCGCGCTGACCAGGCCGGCATTGACGCCGCCCTGCGCCAAGAGCCGCAGCAGGGTGAAACCGTTCTTGCCGGTCTCTGCCTCATAGGTGCAGATCGCGGCGAAGTTGACGGTCATGGCATGGACCTGCCCCTTGTGGGTCAGGCGCACCTCTCCGTTCAGGTTCATGACCCCTCCTTACGGCGATAATATGACGGCCACAAGGAGCGGCTTGCCGGACGGCTTGATGGTGACCTGCGCGGTCAGCTTGCCTTCGGGCGAGACCTCGCCGGGCGTGTAATTGGTGACGATGCCGGTGAACTGCATCGCCAGCGTGCCGGACGGGAAGATGACCTGGAAATCGCCCTTGCCCGCATCAAATGCGGTCAGCAGCGGGTCGGAGATCGCCGGGATCCAGTTGATGGTGAAGGTGCAGTCCGAGGCGGTCTTCAGCCCGGCGATGAACTCGGCCCAGCCCTCGGGGCTTTGCAGATGCGTGGCATCGACCGTGTTCCGGGTCCAGCCCGGCAGCGTGATGTTGGTGACCTCGGCGGTGTCGGTATAGGTCGAACCACTCTTGATCCCGAACTTGGAACCGAGGCCGATCTGGGCGGCGGTCGCAGGCATGATCTGCCCTCCTGATGATGATCGATGGGTCCGTCACCCCTCGGGGGTGATCGGCAGGGTTGCGGGCGGCAGCCACTGGGTCACGCGAAAGCTCATCACCAGGGTGCCGACATTGCGCATGCCGTCGGTATTGGTGACGACGGTGGTCTCGTCGAGGAAGCAGGCCCGGTCCGGACGCCGTAGCGCGGTGATCACCAGCGCCTCGATCACCTCGCTGTCCTGGTCGAGCACATCCTCGACCTCGTCATGACCGGCGCGGCGCAGCGCGACCTGCAGCAGCGTCCGGCGCGCCGTGCTGGTCATGCTGTCCTGTTCACAGCGATCCTGCGGCGTCAGTACCCCGAAGACCGGCAGGGTGTCGTGATCGATGGCGCCCGACCAGACCAGCAGGACGGTGAAGCCGGCGAAATGCGGGTGCGCCTGCAACGCGTCGCGCACCGCGATCCGGCATTCGGTGCGGAAATGTGCCATGCTTCCCCCCTCAACTGCCGACGATCTGCAATTCGCAGATCAGGAACGCGTCCGATGCCGGCGAGCCGGTCGGATGCACGACCATGATCTGGAAGGTCCGACCGTCCGGGACGGTAATGCGGTCGCCGCGCCGGGCTTCCGGCGCAAGGTCGCGCCCGACCCGCCAGGTCGGCGCGTCGATGCGGACGATCTGGCCGTCCGCACCCTCGACCTCGATCGGGGCCTCGCGAAAGATCGACTGGATCTGGCGCGAGAATCCAGTCGCAGGGACATAGCCCACCGTCCCGCCCAGGATGCCAGACAGGATGCCCGACATCCCGTCGAAGATCGACATCAGCGGATGACGCCGTCGAGCAGCACGATCCCGGTCGCCGACGGGCTCGCCGTCACCTCCACCGCGGCGCCGATCAGCTTGTTGCCGCTGGCCGTGGTCGTCACGACCTTGCCGGTATCGTCCCAGTAGACCTTGGCGCCGGCCGTCCAGGCCTGGGCCGAGGTTTTCGGCAACTCGAAAACGCCGCGGCGAACCAGGACGACCGCTTCGCCGATCTCGGCGTCGCTCTGGGCAACCCCGAAGATGTCGCCGACCAGCACACCCGCACCGCTGGTGACAGCGGCGGCCATGGCCAGGGTGATGTGCTCACCCGGCTGGATCCAGTTTTTCATGATCTTCTCTCCATGAAAGGGAAACGACGAAGGGCGGCCGAAGCCGCCCTTTCGTCAGAGGAATTGAACTGGGCTCAGGCGCCGTTGTTCTTGTAGGAGCCTTTGTATTCGACGGCCGCCGCGCCGAAGATATGGCGGGCGTTCATCGTCACCGCGTCTGGGTTCATGCCCTCGATCGTCTGCACGGTCGGTGCATTGTAGCCTTCGAGATAAGCATGCGCGATCGGCGGCAGGTCACTGGAGATCAGGTACCAGGCGGTATCCGAGCCGCCTGCAGCCGCCCCCAGGTTCGGCACCACGCTGGGCGCGAGCGTCGACTTGTAGGGATTGACGTTGCCATCCACCGCGGGCGTCACCGCCGTGGCGAATTGCAGCGCCACCAGCTCAAGCGCCGGGGGAACGATCAGCCGGTCGGGCTCGACCTGCATGAAATCGTCCTTGTCCTTGGTGCCGAAAGCGCGCTGTTCCCACATCGCCTTGCGCGCCGCCGCGACCGAGGCCGCCGAGATCGCCGCTGCCGCACCGCCCGAAGCCAGGTTGCTGTGGCTGGCGTGAAACAGTGCGGTATTGTCGGATTTCAGCGCGGCGTTCGCGCGGATCAACGCCCAGACCATGGAATTTTCCATGCTGCGCGCCGCCATCGCGAATTCCATGGGAATGCGCTGGAAGGCACCCATGTCATCGTTCACGACCGCCTCGAAGGTCAGCTTGATCGTGCGCCCGCGGCGTTCGACCTTCAGGCCCTCGGCCTCATCCGCCAGCACCGCCGACTGGTATTCGCCATTTTCGGCCACCGGCTTCAGCGAGAAATCACCGCCAAAGCGGACCGAATGCAGCTCGCGGAAGTCGGTCGCGCGCAGCGGCGCGCCGGTCACCAATTGCCAGGTGGCGGCGCGACGCTGATAGGCCGCCTGCAGGGTGCGGTTCATCACCTCGGTGGTGACATAGGCAAAGTCGCTGGTCCCGAATGCGCCGCCCATCATGGTGGTCGACCGCATGCCGCGGCGAATGGCTTCGGTGTCATTGAAACCGCGCGAGGGTCCCGCAAGCTCCATGGCGAGATGGCGGATGCGCATGCCGCGGAACTGCTGGGCCGGGCCCTCGGCCTGCCCCATCATCGCGCCGATCATGCCTTCCAGGCGGGTTTCGCCCTCGTCGCGGGTGACGCTGGTGCGTTGGCCGGCGGTGCGACCGGCAGGTTCGGCAGCGGCCATGGTGGCCATGAAGCGCGAACCGGCAACATCCGCGGTCACGCCCTCATCGATCAGCGCATCGACATCGGCCTGCATCAGGCGACCCGAGGCGAGGAACGGCGCGGCCATCTCGCGGATGGCGCGGGTCCGGGCGCGCTCTCCGGCCAGGACGTCGGCGGTGCTCGGCTGCTGCATGTTTGCCGGCGGGGCGGCCGGAGCATTCCCGGGCGCCTGCATGGTTGCGGGGGGATCGGTCACCACGGGCGGATTGGCCGGCGGCGCTGCGGTCGGATCGTCATTGGCCATCATAGCCTCCTTCTGATTGTTGCCGCGCGCAGCGGCGGGAAAATGATCGGGCCGCCCGGCCCGCTCGTTGCTCTGCATCGAACCTGCCTCGATCCGGGCGCGCAGCGTCCGGTTGCCCCCCATGACGGCGGCGCGCGCGGCTTCGAGTGTCGCCGTCTCGGCCTGCGGAGCGCCCTCGGCCACAATTCCGTCGGCAAAGCCTTCCGAGATGGCGGCGTCGGGACCGAACCATGTTTCGGCCTTCATGATTTTGCGGGCTTCTTCTGGAGTCTTGCCCGAGGCAGCGGCATAGACCGCGGCATAGGTCGACGCGATGACGGCCAGCTGATCGGCGGCGCGCCGGGTTTCCTCCTCATTGCCCCAGACCCCGCCCGAGGGATCATGGATCATGATGTGCGAACCGGCCGACATCAATCGCTCGGCGCCCGCCATCAGGATCAGCGATGCGGCCGACGCCGCCAGCCCCTCCACGATGATGCGGCATCCGCCGGCATGACCGGCCAACATGGCGCGGATCTGCTCGCCCGCGTTCACATGCCCCCCAACCGAGTTGATCCGGACCGTCAACCTGCCCTCGCCCAGGGATGCCAGCGCGGTGCGGACCATCGACGGGCAGAAGAAAACGTCCTCGTCCCACATCCAGCCCAGCCAGGAATCGTCGATGACATTGCCGCTGAGGATCAGCTCGCCATTCGAGATCAGATCAGCCCCGGTTTTCATCGCTTTCATCCTCTTCTGCTTGGGGTTCGCTGTCTTTTGCCGCAGTCGATCTTGCGGCGGGCGGCTTCAGACCGGCAGCGGCATCGGCCTGCTGATCCGCCAGACGTTCTTCACGAATCCGGTCCGGATCGCGGCCCAGCTCGCGCTGCACGCCCTGCCGGCTGTTCAGCCCAGCATCGACCTCTTCGATCATGGCGGGGATTTCCTTCGTCGGATCGACGAGGATACGGCGCGGCGGCGTCCAGTCGATGGTGAAGTCGATGCCGCGATGCCCGGCCAGCGCCAGCCCCTCGCGGAACCAGCGCTCCATCCCGGCGCCGAACTGCGCGATCATCAACCCGCGCTGCCACATGCGGACCAACCGATCCATTTCGTTGCGGCCAAGCCGGCCAGACGAAAAGTTCGTGTGACGAAGATCCCCGGTCAAAGCCTCATAGGTGATCCCCAGTCCCGCGGCGATGGTCCGGAGCCCGGTTTCCATGAACTCGCCGTAGCCCTCGACCGTGGGTGGATTGGTCGATACCGGCTCCGCGCCCTCGGGCAGTTCCACGATGGCACCGGGTTCCAGCGCCTCGAGCCCAGCCCCGGCCTTCGTGCTCCGGGCCGAACCGACTGCCCATTTCAGCATGATCGCCAGCAGCGCCGACATCCTCTGTTTGAGGATCTGCGCCTCCTGGTAGTCGGAGAGCTCGCCCAGCGTCATCATGACAGGCGCGAGCCACGGCACCCCGCGCAACTGGCCGGGTCGTTTGAAACGACGAATATGGATCACATCCGACCAATGCACCCGCGTCGATTCCTGCGGCTTGCGATGGCGGATCGCGCCCGGGTGTTCCGGCAGGAAATGATAGGCCTCTACCGCCCCGGTCGGACCATATTCCACCCCTTCAAAGACGAGGTTATCGCCGTGGCTCTGGATCGCCATGTCGAGGCAATCCGCCTCCAGCAGCTCGACCTGGTAGGGCAGCGCCAGATTGCCCTGAAACCGTGGCGATCGCATGCGTCGGCGCAGCAGCACCTCGCCATCGGTAAAGACGGTCGACATGCAAATCTGCTGCATCTCGAAGAGATCGTATTCACCCAGGGTATCGATGTCGTTCGACAGCAAATGCCGCTTCAGAAGCTCTTCGACCGTCGCCTTCGCATTCGCGCTGGTCGACCGGATCGAGGGGGCGATGCCCTCGCCCACGACGTTCGCGACGACGACGTCCCGCGCCCGCGCCGCGTAGGCGCGGTTGCGCAACATGTCGCGGCTGAGCTGTCTGAGCCGGGCGCGCGAGCCGAAGGCTGCAGCATCGGCCGCGGTGGCCGGCGCCTTCCAGCCATAGGTCCGCCGACCGCGCGAGGCCGCGTCGTAGTTCATGACAATGGCGGTCTGCGCGCGTGCCGTGGCCCGTCGCAGTCCGGCCGCCGGGCTGAAGAACCCGACAGCCCGATCGAGAATGTTCATCAGAGGCCTCGCGTGGTCCGGGGATAGCTGACACCGAAGGCAGGGCCGCGCGCGCCGGCGAGTTCCGCCTCGATCATTGCCAGCGTGGCGCGCATATCGGCGAGCGATCGAAACTTGACCCGCTCGCCGGCGACTTCGACCTCGGACGCGCCCTTGGCGATCGAGGCCCGCAGGCGATCGGCATCAGCCTGTGTATAGGACATGGCTCAGCGCCTCCTGAGGAAATTGATCTTGCGCGGGATTTCCGCGACAGGAACATCGCGTGCGCTTTCCGGATCGTTGGGCCGCGCCAGCGGCACCGCGTTCAGGTTGGTCAAACCTGCTACGCACCAGGCGGGCGGGGCCTCCCAGTTCACCCGGTTCAGCCCCTTGTGTTCTGCCACCGCCAGGCCCTGCACCGAATGGTCGAGGCTCTCGTTGCGCAGCACGCCCTTCTTCAGTTCCCAGCCCTTTTCCCCGCGGATCTCCGCGAGGTGTTCGGCCAGATGCTCCGCGCCCATCCATTGCGGAATATGCTGGGCGCCGACCGGGGTATCGGTTCGCCCGAGCGCCGCGATCACCGAATCCTTCAGCCGATCCACCGCCATGTTCAGAAGCTTGATGCCCCGGCCCTTGCCGCCGCCCGATGACCGTTCCGGCGCTTCGTGCCAGACCCGATCCCGCTGGTTGAAGCCTCCGCGCCCGATCGAGAGGAAGTACCTGCCGCCCTGCCCTTCGCGGTTCTGCTTGCGCCAGAATTTCTCGGCATTGTCCGACCAACCCTTCGGGCCGTTGAAGTCGATGGCCACCGCCAACGGCCTCAGCCCCCAGTCCGCGCCATCCACCGGAAAGACCAGATCGGCCAGTTCCGCGAGCACGTCCGCGTCCTGGGCATAGCGCCCGGGATCGACAGCGCGGTATTTGCCGTCGTCGCCCTTGGCGTTGGGTGCGTGCTCCGGCGGCTGATGGATGGCATATCGGTCGATCGCCACCCGCCGGCCTTCCTCGCCCCAGGCCATGGCCATGACTTCGAAGCGATTGCCCTGCACGTCCACCTGGACAGTGATGAACCGCGTCCAGCTGGGCGCGATGCGTTTGGGCAGCGACAGCGCATGCTGCTGCAGCATTTCCAGCGTCAGCGCGTCTTCATCGTCATCCTTCGGACGCTGATACGGCACGCCGATTTCGGTGTAATGCACCCCGGCGAAGTCCAGATCGTCGCCGGAAATCTCGAAAGTGCGCCGCGCGGTCTCGTAGCGCTCGACCAGCCCGGACCACGATGCGAATGCAGCGGCGGCGCCATTGAAGGCGTAACTCGCAAAAGGTGTGTTCCGCACCAGCGGATCGTCGATCCGGACAAGGCGGCGCTGACCTGTCTCTTCGTCCACCTCGCGGCCCTCGTGAAGCCAGCCGCCGTGATGGGACATGGCGCGCCGGTTCATCTCGGGCTTGTGCCGGTGCGACAGGACCGATCCGCAATGGGGGCAGACCATCACCGCCATGTCGCCCGCTTCGCCCGGATCGAGATCCCGGTCGTAATCAAGCCGCGCGAAGCTCGGCTCGTAAAGCCCGTCGCAATCCATGCACTGCCAGTACCAGCGCCCTCGCGTCCCCTCATTGTAGAGGTTGACGATGCCGCCGGTGGTCGCGGGGAGAAGGTGCGGTTCCAGCGCGCTCGCTGGCCGCACCATCATCTCGTCCACCGGGAATGCCGGGGTGCTTTCGGCAAAGACGCAACCCCTGCTCAGGAAGGTCCGGATCCGCTGCAGCGCCATGCCCCAGGGCGAAGCCTCCGGGGCATCCTTTGGGCCCAATCGCTGCGGCATGTGATCGTAATCGGTCAGCAGCACCATGCGCTGCGACCTGGATGATAGCTGGTTCGGGACCGGATAGCCGATGCCGAGGCGCATGCCCTTGAACCGTTTGCGGCTGAAGGTGCTGTCCTCGCGGGCCTTGCCGAGACGTTCCGCCAGCAGCGGGCTGTTCAGGATGGCCGGATCCAGCTTCTCCTCGACCCAGGCGTCCGCATCGGTCTTGGTCATATGGATCAGCTGTACCGGTCCCGGGGCACAGGTAATCGCATGCGCCGCCACCGACAGCAGCATCTGCGATTTGCCCGACTGCGATGGGCCGACGAAAATCACGCCCTTGAAGCGGCGGGATTGCGAGATGTCCTGCGGCTCGACGGTATAGGGCGCGACGTTCCGATCGTAGCCGCCCCAGCGCCCGGCAATGGGAACGCGCAAGGATCGTTCTGCTGCATCGGTCACCGAAACGCGGCTGGGCGGATCGAGGAGCGGCAGGGCGTCCGCGACCAGTTCTTCGGGCGTCAGGAACGGAGGCAGCGGTGGAATGCGACTGACCTGCCCCATCCCGCGATCGAGCATCATCACCATGATCAGAGATCCATTTCCGATTGCCGGCCTGAGATCGCGACGACCGAACCGGCCCGCGAAACCCGCTCCTCGATCAGCCGCTTGGCCTCGCCGCGCACCTGGTCGCAATATTCCTCGAGCTGGGCGACCTGCGTCGCAGTCAGGCCGAAGTTCATTTCCGCGAAGTCCGGCAGGTTATCCATCGCGGTGCCGAAGGCGACCAACATGTCCTCGGTCAAGGCGCGGACCCGATCGGCGCGTAGTAGATCGCCGCGCTGCTCGGCAACCCGGTTGCGGTGGTATTCCGCCTCGGAGAGCTTGCGCAGCTCGTCCGCCGAAAGGTGCCCCTCCTCTTCCGCCTGATCCTCGTCGAGGTTGCGAAACGCGAGGGCCGCCTGCGAGGCCAGCTCGTCGGCGCGCAGCTTCGTCGCCCTGGTCCGGTCGTCGCGATCCTGTCGCCAGGCCCAGCAATGCAACAGCCGGAACTCATAGGCGACGCCGTTCTGGCCACTGGACATGACCGGCATGCCCTTGTTCACCCAATCGGTGACTGCGTTCACCGACACGCGGAACGCGGCGGCAAGCTGGACCCGGTTCAAAGGCGTGCCGTCATCCTCGACGCCATCGGGGAGCGGATAGCGTGCAAGATCGAGCACGCTCCCGTCCGAGAGCGTGAGAAGTTCAGACATGACAATCCCAACATGAACAACAGCAACCACAACAGCAGTAAGCCGTTGACATTGCTGCCATGAATCTAACGGGGCCCGAATTACCCCCGTGCACGAACCTTGCCGGAAGGACCCAAACCCGGTCCCGGTCGGTTACCCGCGTCCAGCTGCCCGGGCCGCGCGCGCCTCGATCTGGCGGCGAAGATGATCGGGCAATCTCAGCCGGAACACCTCGTCGGCACCGTCATAGAAGCCGAGCCGCTGTTCGTAATGCGGCGCGGTCCGGGTGAAGCGCAGCACCTGGTAAATGATCCCGTCCGGGTCCCGCTTCCATATCCCGGCAGGCAGGCGGCTGTCCCGGCTCGGGACGAAGAACCCTGCCCGCTTCCGGTTGCGCTTGCGTGACGCCTTGGTCGTGTTGGCCGTGCTGTCGCGCTGCGCCTGCACCGCCGATAAGGCTTGCGTCCGTTCCCCTCTTGCCCAGTTGCCATAGGCATCGAGCTTGGCGAAGGGCGCAGGCGCGACCCCGGCAATGATGCCGTCATAGGCCAGCCGGGCATCGAGCAGCTGTTCCAGCCCGGTACGCGGGCGCAGGCCGCCGCTTTCCTGCACCTTCAGATAGTCACGCCTGGCCTGGCGCGGCATCTCGAAGACCGAGGCCTCGAGCCGTTCGGTATGGGCCTTCCGCATCCCGAAGGCGTTCCGGGTAAAGCTGGTCGGGCGGTCAAAGACCGTGTCGACCCGCCCCCGGATATGGGCCAGCACATCGGCAGCAGTCAGGTCGAGCGCATCCTTGGCAGCCCATTTGACCTTCTGGGCCGAAAGCTGGGACAGGCTGTCCTGCAGGTCGCGGTCATCCAGCGCGAGGGTGAACATGATGCCTCCGAATGCAGGCTTTCCACCGGCTGGCCGCACTGAAGCGATGCCATCAGCTATTGCAAAGCGCCCGCGCAGATCTTTCTGCCGGGCGCCTCGTATACCGAATTCTACCCTTCAACCGACTGGGTGCGGATGATCAAAGCACGAAATCACTCGCGACAAGGTTTGTTGCCCCAATCACGTTGAAGGCCAGATCTGGGTGTCCATCGCCATTGGTGTCGGCCTGAACAACCGAAACACCATTCGGCTGTCGAATGACACGAAGTTCCCCGGCCTCGCCGGTAAACCTGCCATCGCCAATAAAATGGAAGGCGTCGTTGCCAAACCGGTCCGTTTTCGCATCGATCGCTGAAAGCACCAACTTGTCGCCCTGAGATCTACTGAAATCAAGGATGACATCCTGCATTCCCGGCACGGGCGCACTGTCGTTGACGTTCAGGAACACGAACCGATCCGCCCCCACGCCTCCCCAAAGACGATCTCCCCCGGCCGAACCCACCAGAATGTCCGCACCTGCATCGCCGTAGAGCGTGTCTGCACCGACTCCGCCAAGTAGACTGTCGGCTTCGGTGCCACCGCGCAGTAGGTCATTGCCCGCGTCTCCACTGAGGGTGTCGTTTCCTTGTCCACCGATCATGGTATCGTTCGCCTCACCCCCGGCAAGGCGATCATTTCCCGCATCACCGTTAAGAAAGTCGACCCCTCCCGCGCCGACCAGATGGTCCGAGCCGCCTCCGCCAAACAGGCGATCGGCGCCGATGTCGCCCGAGAGCGTATCGACCCCTTCGCCTCCGAGAAGCAGATCCGCGTCCGCCCCCCCCATCAGAAGATCGTTGCCAGCGCCCCCTTGGAGTGTATCGCGACCCCAATCTCCCATCAGGGTGTCCCAGCCCCCATTGCCGATGATGCTGTCATTGCCTGAAAAGCCCCGGACATAATCCGAGAACTCACCGAGACTGACGATATCGTTGCCTCCAAGCATGCGTGCGAGAATGGCGCGATCGTCATCGCCTCGATAGGTGTAAGCAGCGTTGACGAAGTCGGTTGCCGGAATGCTGAAGCCTTCTATGAGCACCAACCGCTGGGACCCATGATACCAGCCAAAGGAGGTGACCGTTCCAGCATAGGGAACGTCATAGGAGTTATAGCGAAACCCAGATCCCGTGAACGTGTCACGAAAGCCGTTTCCGAAGTATGCCGTGAATCGGCTGGAGGACGTCGAATAGTCCTCACCGTATAGCAGAGTCGAAAAATCGACATCGGTGACATCCAGAACTACTGATGGATGAATCGTGATACGCGCCATTCCGAGATACCGCCCATTTCCGCAATGCAATGCGAGAAGCGATATCAGTCAGGGAAACAACCACAAGCTATGCTTATGGTTAGAAATTTGGCTCTTGATGTCATTTGGAAATTAAAAGCGCCCGCGAGGGTTTCCCCTCCGGGCGCAAGTGTGGTGACGGCAGAATGTCAAGGAAGCCAGGAGGAAGTCAAGAAGATTTCCACGGGGCTATGTCAGGAAGCCCATCCACGACCCGGATCGATGCGAACCTGACCCAGGACAGATCATAAAGAAGGTAGGTCAGCGCCCCGTGCCAAGCGAGGTATTCACGCCTGCGCTGGCCGAGCACCGTCGCCGAACCGCTGAAGCTCACCGGGCAGATCTTCGGATGATAGGTCTTTCTGAATCCCTTCCGGTCGCGATACTCCTGTTGTGGCAATTTTCGTGTCGCCCACAACCACTCCCCCGCGTCGGTCATCTCCCATCCGCAAGGCACGATGCGACGCCGCTCATCCACCCGCCAGTCCGGCGCGCTGCGCGACCTCGCCCATTCGGCGATCTTCGACGCCATTTGCCGGCCGCCATATTCGACGGGAAGCCGCGAGACCAATGCCGCAACAATCTGGGCGTCATCATGTGGCTCGCTGGAGCCGCCGCCATCGATCCGACAGCCAAGCTCATGCTGACGTTGCAAGATCCAGATCGCATCGACCCCACCCCGATCGAACTCATGCGCGCCAGTTTCATCGAAATCGATCCGGGCATGTTCGACGGCAAAAGCCCATTCCAAGGCCTGTTGGATGGTCATCTCGCGCAGCCTTGCGGGTACGGGCCAGATCGCGGTCATTGAACTTGTCCCTCTGCCTGCGCCGACTGGATCGCGTCGATCTCGGCCATGTCCTTGTGCCAGGCATCCAGCCAGGCGCGATCATCTGCGCCCGCGGTGCCGGCCTCAATGTTCTCGGCAACGATCCTGCGGCGGCGGCGATTGCGCTCGGCCTCGTCCTTCAGTCCCGAGATGAAATACTTGGTCGGCGGAGGACCGAGTTTCTTGGCGATGTCGTAAAGCTCAGAGGCCCAGCCCTCTGCCCGCGCCTGACGACCCAGCGCCGATCGGATCAGGCTCCGGGCATAATCGCAATCGCGCGGCGGCGGCAGCTGCAGCGTCGTGGCCCAATGCTTGATCAGGGCCTCGGTCGGCCAGACCCCCTTTACCGCTTGTCGCGCGATCAGGTCATGCATGCCCCTCAGATTCTCATCCGACAGATAGGACAGCCACGACCGCAGCCGCGACACCGCCTTGTCATGACTTTCCGCGCTCACCCCGCGCGGCCTTGCAAGACCCGCCAGAGGTTCCAGCAGCAAGGCATCAACCCGAGCTTCCGCTTCCGCCTTTGTCCCTGTCATCGCCATATCCCCGTTTCTCAGCTTGCCGACTTATCCACAGGCGCGATCCTGCCGCCCGTAAGGAATTTCATGTCCTTGTCGTTGTCGGTGTGATGTTCTGTCCTGTAGGGCAATTACAGTTCAGGGCCTGAAATCATGCTGAAACCGACTGAAATTAACTGTAATCATTACAGTCAGTAACAGTCACATTTCAGCGTATTACAGTTACTTACAGTTCATCACGCCGACCGCCGCCTCAGATACCTTCCCCGTTCATCGCAACGACTTTCGGCGTCCCGAGAACCGTTTCCATCGCCACTCTCACATTCTCCGAGGTGACATAGAGATCGCTGTCCCTGATCCAGCTCGCGATCTGCTCGACCGCATAATCGTTGCCCGCGATGCGGCCGTGCTTGGCTTCTCGGAGCTTGGAGCGAACGCGGGATTTCATCGTGGCCCAGGCCGCGACTTCGCGCCCACGTTCCCGCCCGCGTTTGCGCCTAAACTGCTCCTCCGCGATTTCCGCGATCAGGGGATGCGCCAGGCGCGGACCCTCGCCCGGCGGCGCGTCGTCGATATGCACCGCGCGCCAGCCGTAAAGCGCACCATCCCGGGCCTCGCGCCAGCCGTCGACGTCGGCCCCGAAGCGGGCCAGCTGGGCCAGCTCGATATCATCATCCGGCAAGGTGCCAGCCGGGTTCTGCTTCAGGCTTGCGGACCAGAGCAGCAGCGCGGTGCCAATATCCTGGCGTCTGCCCTGGTAGATGGCCGAGGCTACGAAGCGCGAGGACAGCAGCCGCTCGACATAAAGCGGCATCCAGTCGAAGCTCTGCAGCCGGTCCCCGTAACGTAATGGATAGGCCCAGAAATCGCCAAGGACGGCATCTCGGGCGGGCGCGGTATCGTAAACGCTCAAAGCAAGCCTCCGGTCGCGGCAGGAATGACATCTGCCGGGTAATCGCTCTTGCGCTCCAGCCGCTTGCGGCAGGGCGGAATCCAGTGAAAGCGGGTGTGATCACCCTGCGCTCCGCGGCGCCAGACGAGCCAGCTATAGGCGGTGGCCGTGCTGCCCTTTTCGGACAACCTGCCCCGATGCATAACCACGCGCTCGGTGAACTGCAGGATGTCGCTGGGTGGGAAGGCGCTAAATAGGTCGCGGTAACGTCCGGCACCTTCGAGGAAAGCCGATCGGACAATGGCGGCGACACCGTCCCGCGATGTTGCCAGGGCGCGTTGGATGAACTGTTCCGCAAGGCGGAAGGGCGGGTTCATGAACGTCCAATGCACCGCCGAAGGCAGCGGCCCGAACAGGTAATCGCGCACTGGGAAACCGGCGCCATAGTCGTGGATATCGGCCGCATCGACTCCACCGAAGAACTCTCGCAGCGGCGCGACCATGTGGCCGCGATTGGCGCATGGCTCTCGCACGATCATAGAGCTGAGGGGCGTCAGGACCGTCTGCGCTGCCAGCCATTCGCAGAGCGCCCGCGTCGCCCAAGGCGGTGTCGGGAAATCGTCAAGACTGTCATGCGGTTCGGAGCGCTGTTGCATGACGGCGGCGCTACGGTTCTGGCTCATGCCGAGACTTTCCCGGCGCGCGCATCCGCTTCCATCAGCTTTGCCAGCAGGTATTCGGAATATTTCGGGGTGACGCCCTTGCGCAGCGAGCGATAAAGATGCGTCCGCCCCACGCCCAGATATCGGATAGCCGCCTCGATCGAAACGAACTGGCGACCATGGATCACGCAGGGCCGGACATTATTCAGCACGATCCGCTTGGGCGCGGCGTGGCCCAACCCGGCGCGGTCGCCGGTGCCGAAGGTGCGCAGCTGGTGACTGATCGTGGCAGGCGCGATCCCAAGATCCGCCGCTGCCATCGAGATGGAAGGATAGAGCTTACCGCGGACGGTGACAGGAACGCAGACCGTCGCGTCGGGACGGTGCTGGACTTTGCCAGCCCGGTGCCGCTTGCGCCATTCCCGTTGCCGCGCGACCTCTGCCGCCCGGCAACCATCGCAGCGGCATCTGTACCGCTGGTAGCCGTTGGCGGTTCCATGCGGGATGTCGGCGCTCATGCCCCGCCCCCGATGACCTGGCCGAAGCCCAAGACCGCCGATGCAACCAACCGATGTAGCGAAGTCTTGCTCACCGACGCGTCGGCCCGGACGCGCGTTAGAAAAATGATTGCGGGAGAAAAATGATGTGGGCAGCGTTCCAGAAGAGACCCCTGAAAGGCCGCAAACATGCCACCCGAACTTGAGACCCAGCTACTTACTCGTCTGCAATCCCACGAACTCCTGCTTGCGGCAGTCATGCGGACGATGCTGAAAGGGTGGCCGGAAGAAGACGTCAGTGATGCCATTTCGCAAATCCTTGACGAATTCTTGAAACTGGAACTTCCCCCAAGCGCCCACACCGATGCGGGCACCATTCCAGCCATCTTTGCGCGCCATGCCCTTGCCGAGGGCATGCTTCGCCAGACACTGTGGCACCTGAAGCCCACCAATTGGGACGAGGAAGCACCTGACGGCGCCCAATCACAGGACTGGGTATATGCTGGAGTGAGGCATTAAGGGCGTCATGCCCAATCCTCGTGAACGAACGCGCGGCTGGCTTCTCGATCACTGCTTCCGCGCCCCCTTGATCTTGTTGAAAAACTTTTCCGACTGCGATTTGAACCAATCGGCCTCGGCGGCTGACTGCTCTGCCAGCCGCAGCGCCCGCCGATGACGGGCCGCGTAAAAGCGTTGCGCGATGCGCCACCAGACCCGCATTACTGGACCTCCGGATCGATGACCTGGAACACAGCCTCGGCACCGACGAGGGCGAT
Organism: Paracoccus sp. KR1-242; assembly: GCF_049446195.1. NCBI lineage: Bacteria > Pseudomonadati > Pseudomonadota > Alphaproteobacteria > Rhodobacterales > Paracoccaceae > Paracoccus > Paracoccus sp. KR1-242. The sequence continues at coordinate 25,927 of NZ_JBMSED010000019.1, read as the reverse complement.
CACCTTCAGCACATAGCGGAAATGCGGGGCGTTCTCGCGCCGCAGCCAGTTGCGCACCGTGCGCGGCGTCACCGGGCGGCTGTCCGAGGTCAGCACATCGGCTGCCAGTTCCGCCAATTCGTTTTCGGACCGCGCCTCGGGAAAGGCCCGCCAGAGCAGACCGGCGAACCACATCCGCTCCGCCTCCTCGCCACCGCATTTTCGGAAAGACATTTCAGATGGCCCTGTGCTGTTGTTCCCTCGTGCAGAAGGACGATCACCAGAACGGAGAGAGGACGCGGGATGATGAAGGGTCATGCCGCGTCCTCCGGTCTCTTCTGGGCAGGATTCTGAGCGACGAAGCGGCGAAACCGGTCGAGGTCATCAACTCCTCTCGACAGCCGGGCGCTAAGCCGCTCAGCGAACTTCGCATTGTTAAAAGCGCGTTGGCAGATCGTGGACACCTTCAGTCCAGACGCCTCTGCATAAGCCTCGATCTCGGAAATGATGATGTTCGGGTCCATGCCTCAGCATATTTGGCATTTGCCAAGGCAAGTCAATTGGCAAATGCAAAATTGAGATTGACACCTGCCAAGATATACCCTGCGGCCATGGCAATGCACCCGATATCCCAACGTATTAAAGCCTTGATGGATGAGCGAGGCATGACGAAGGCGGATCTACATCACGCCACCGGGATTCCATATCATCGGCTGAACCCGTGGTTCATTCGCGACAACGCGAAACCAAATGCGGAAGACACCGAACTCGTCGCGACCGCGCTCACCACTCAAGCCACCTATCTGATTACCGGCGAGGTCGCCCCAATCCATGACGAACGGAGCTGGATAGTTTCTGTGTATGACAGTCTCCCTCCGGAAAAGCAGGCTCAGCTGGAAGGGTTCGCACGCTTTCTCGCGCAAGAGACGATGGATAGCCAAGGCACCGAGCAAAAGAGGAAAGGGTCTCAGGCGAAAGCTGATCCAGATCTCTAATGAATTCATTTCTCTGGCCCATCACCCCTCCGACTCAAAAGAACGTTAATAGAACACTAGGCAAGCTTTTGCCGACCCATCAACCCGAAGAAGAACATCGCGCCTACAACCAAAGCAGCAACTACGCCGTGTGATGTCGACAATAGAAGCCTCCATCATGCTGAAAATGCTCCATAAAATTACTCGGAAAGCCTGACATGCTGAGGACGATCTTATTCATCACCGGGTTCGGCATGACGCTTGGTGCATTTGCCAGCTTCCATCGCATCGATGATCCGTTTTCCGGAGACGGCCCGGCGAAGGCCTTCACCTCTCTGTTCTGGTTCATTCTTGGGACGGCCATTGCCGTATGGGCCGCGCGCCATGTGCTGGCCACCATCGCGCGGATTGGGGCGTCCTGGTTCGAAGTCGAAGATGGCAACGATTTCGTGACGCTTTGGCTGAGATGCAAGAAGGCCGAACTACGCGCCCGCACGAGCGAAGCCCTGGAAAAAGCCAAGAAGCCGGAGTGATGAGCGACGATGGCGAGGATCCAGAACAGATCGAAATCGCCGCGCGTGTGGTGCTCGGCTTGCTGCGGCTTCAAACGGTGCAGAAGGGGGTGATCCCCCTCACGGAGCTTTCCCATTACCTCAGAATGGCCGCCGCCGAACGGGAAAAGCACGGCGACTTCGGCGCGGCCAGAATGCTGATCGACTGGGCAGATTTCCTGGGGGATTGGCCCTAGGTATAAGCGCCTACCTCTCAATACACATCTTCATCTCTAAAACACGACGCTCATGGGGCGCTCATGTGTCACGGCGCGGCGCACGCAGGCGTGCTGTGCCGCCCACCCGTCGGCAGGTTAGCAAGGGCGAATCGTTTTGCCAAAGTTAAATTTGGCAATTGCCAATAATCGGCTTGACCGTTGGCAATTGCCAAATTACGTTCAACCCATCGGCACCCCGCCGAATGGGAGTTCGCACGGATGGATGACCACTATCCCCACATCAGGACGTTCCAGTCCCAGGTGAAGCGGCCCGAGGACAGGATGAGCGGCGTGGCATCGGTGATTTGTGTCATCGCCGGCACGTTCCTCGCCATTGGCCTGTTCATCGGCTGGCTGGTCTTTGCCCCGCAGGCCATGGCCGCGCCCGCTTGCGGTTCCGTTGAAGCCTGCATGGTGCAGGCGGAAGGCGGAGGCCTGTGATGGCGGGCACGCGTTTCCAGGAAACCAAGGGCGGCGTGATCGTAGACAAATTCACCGGTTCGACCGTGGCAACTGTCGCGATTGCCGAGCTGGATACCGCCACTGCTCTGCGGGTCACGAACCTTGTCATCGACGCCCTGCACCGCGAGTTCGGTCCCGCGCACCTGGTGAACGTGGTGCCAGACCGGGGCTGACTGATTTCCGCAGGACACAAGTCCTGCCACCGAGATGGGTGCCGTAAGCCTGCGCCCCGACTGGCTGGCCGCTGCCGCTTCTCCCTCCACCACCGACAGCGGCCAGCCTTTTTCCATTCCAACGCCTGCGGTTGCGGGCGGGAACTTATCCAAAATGGAGAGATCATGAACCGCCTATTGAAGTGGCTCCGCCACGACCATTTGCCGCCGCATCTGCAAGCGGTGGTGCAGCCAATCGACCAGCTCGCACAGCAATTGGATGCTGATTTGGCTGGCGGCCCGGAAAAGACCGCCGGCATGCGCAAGCTGATCGAGGCCAAGGACTGCTTCGTTCGCGCGCGGATCGAGCAGGATGAGGAGGTCTGAGGCATGGCCCGACACGAACTCAACTTCCTCGAATTCATCCAGAGCTTCCGGCGCGGCGAGCTTCTGGAAACCGGCGACCAGAAGATGACCGAACTGATCGAGGCAATCCGGGAGACCGGCGGCAGCGGCAGCCTGACGTTCAAGGCCAGCTTCAAGATGAACAAGGCCGGCCAGATCGAGGTCGAGCCGGACATTCAGATCAAGAAGCCGACCCGCAGTATGGGCTCAGGCATCTATTTCGCCACCGATGACGGTCGCCTGACCCGGAGCGATCCCAACCAGATGGAATTCGGGGACCAGCTCGCGCCGCGTCGTTCGTCCGAATTCTGATCCGCCCTTCACCCCAAAGGAGATACCATGGCACAATCCCCCACGCCCCAGGCTGGCGAGCTTGTCATCGCCCCGGAACCGCGCAGCGCGCTCGACACCGCCATCGAGGCGGCGCGCATTGCCGAAGCGGTCATCAAGGGCAACGACGGCCGCGAGCATGTCCTGCTGCCAGAGCGCATGCAGTTGTACGACATCAGCGATCCGAACCGCCTACCCTCGCGCGTCAAGCAGCTGGTGACCGTCGACGACCGGGCCTCGCTCTGCGCCTATGCAAACCGCTACAGCACGGACCGCTCGATCATCATCGCCGATTTCGACGCGCTCACCGTCTCGGCCAGGATCGACTGGCACGCGCACAATCAGGACGATTCCGTTCCCGAGGCCGGGCACAACGCCCATGCCGTGACCTTGAAGCTGCGGCCTTCCGAGGAGTTCGCGCGCTGGGACGCAGTGGAGGGAAAGCTCCTTCCGCAGGAAGAGTTCGCGCGCTTCCTGGAAGAGAACAGTGTCGACATCGGCTTTCCCGAAGCGGCGACGATGATCGAGATCAGCCGCGACTTCGAGGCGACCGTGGGTCAGGTCTACAAATCGTCCGTCCGCTTGGACAACGGCGACCGGAAGCTGGTCTTCGAGACCGACACCAAGGTGCAGAATGGGGTGATCATCCCCGAGAAGTTCACGCTGGCGATCCCGATCTACAACGGCGAAGACGCCGAGGAACTGACTTGCCTGTTCCGCTGGCGCGCCCAAGGCGGCGGCGCCGTAGGCTTAGGCTTCCAGTGGCACCGCGTCGAATATCAGCGCCGCGCCCATTTCGCCCAGATCGCGACCTCGGCAAGCGAAGAGACCCGCCTGCCGGTCTACATGGGCCGCTTCGCCTGACCCTTCCGGTGTCCGGCGCCGCGCGCGCCGGCATCCAGAGAGGTCACCACGCGAAAGCCAGAGCCATGAACCCCGTTAGCACCCCACCCGCTGCCGATCTCGCCCAGCTGCGCGCTGAGCACGCCGCATGGTCGCAGGCCCAATTCGGCGACGTCTCCGCAGTCGGTCCCGCCAAGCACCTTTCGAAAGAAGCGCTGGAGGTTGTCGCGGCCCCGTGCGACCCCATCGAGCATGCCGATTGCTGGATGCTGCTGTGGGACATGCAGCGTCGGGCCGGTATCAGCGACGAGCAGCTGACCCAAGCCATCCGCGAGAAACTGGCGGTCAACAAAGCCCGGGCGTGGCCAGCACCGAAGGAAGGGGAAGCCCGCGAGCATCAGCGCGGTGAACTGCCCGCCGGCGAAGTGACGGTCGCAGACGCGGCGGGAATACTGCTGACCGACAGGTCAGCGGTGTTGATGCTTGCGCAAGCCTACGACCGCGAAGACAGCGCTCAGCGCGGCGAGCCGGACCCACACGGCCACGAGTTCCAAGACGAGGAACACTTCAAGGAATGGCAGAGCGAGCGTATCGCCTGCTCAGAAGCCGCCCTCATTGCGCTGGGAGGGCAGGGTCGATGACCTGGCGCGAAGAGGCCGCCCGCATCATCCATATCGCCACGCGCGATCTGCCGCCTGACCTGCCGTTGGCCAAGCGCAAGCGCATCGTTGACGCTGCCCGCCCTCCTGATTGGGACGGAACCAGTTGGCCCCGGAAAGCATGGCAGGCCGCGCGGCGCAATTACCTGGTGAAATTCGGCTACGTCCCGAAGACGAAGAAGGCGCTGGCGACCATCGCCGCAGGAATGCCGCTGTTTGATCAGAGCCAGCAGAACCACAGCACGGAGGGACAGGCATGACTGACCGCCCCCTCCGCATCCTGATCGCCTGCGAGACCTCGGGCGTGATGCGTCGGGCCTTTGCCGCCCGTGGCCATGATGTCTGGTCCTGCGACTTGCTGGCGGCCGAGGACGGCAGCAACCGGCATATCCGCGGCGACGTGCGCGGCCTGCTGCAGGACGGATGGGATCTGCTTGCGGTCATGCACCCGCCTTGCACCCGGCTTTGCCGGTCCGGCCGACGCTGGATGTCCGGACCGGGCAAGTGGACACCGCCGAAGCAGCTGCCCAAGGGCCGCAGCTGGGACAGCATGAAGGCTGAGTTCGAGGACGGGGTTGCGCTGTTCACTGCCTGCTGGCGCGCGCCGATCGAGCGCGTGGCAATCGAGAATCCGGAAATGAACGACCTGGCGCGGGATCGCATGCCGGCCGACCTGCCTGCGCCTCAGATGGTCCAGCCCTTCTGGTTCGGCGAACCGGCCTATAAGAACACTGGCTTCTATCTGCGCGGCCTGCCCCAACTGCTGCCGACGGACATGCTGGAGGAGCCAGAGTGGGGCAGCGACGAATGGAAGGCATGGAACGCCGTCCACCGGGCCAGCCCTGGCCCTGACCGCTGGAAGATACGCAGCCGCACTTTCGACGAGATCGCGGACGCTGGCGCCGACCAATGGGGCGGACACGCCATGGAAGAGATCAGGAGGGCAGCGTGACGCCGAATACCAGCAGCGATCCGACGTTTGAATCGGTGAGCCTTTACGCCAGCGAACGCTGGGTCGCGTTAAGTTTGGGGCGCTCGATTGAATGGCTGCGGAAGCATAGGGCCGAGTTGGATGTAGCCGGCTTCCCGCCTGCCGATCCGATCACGGGAATGAGAATCAAAGCCGACGTCGTTGCTTGGGTTGAGCAAAGGCGGCGCGTGCCGGATGCTGCGTCTGGGTCGATCGATCGGTCAACCCGTAACCGCACTCAATCTGGAGCGAGAATCCATGCATTTTAGTCCCGCCTTATGGGACGGCAGTGACCCGCTGTATGCCCCATGCACACGTCAGGCAAAGGGCTTGGTCTACTGGCAACCCCCTAGGAAATACCGCACGGCTGGCTACAAGGTCGGCAACATGCGGCTGCCAGGCCGTATCGGCGATGGTAATGACGCCGAGCGTGCCCAGCTCGCGCGCACCTATACGATCGAGATGATCCGCTGGTCACAGGCAGGCGATGTGTCGCCGATCTCACCCGGCACTTGGGGCTGGCTCATGGCCCGATACCGCTCGGATGATGTCTCGCCTTTCCGGGATCTAAAGGCCAACACACGGGACGACTATCTCTTCACCCTCAAGAGGTGGGAAGAAACGATCAGCGATGTCGAGATCATAGAGACCAATCTGGTCGAACTGAAAACTTGGCAACGGTCGATGCAGAAGAACGGCCGTTCCGTCGCCTACATCAAGCGCATGTTCACCATACTTCGGATCGTGGCCGGGTATGGGGTGGCGCTGAAGGCGCCCGGGGCGAAGGACGTCAAAGACATCCTTGGCGAACTCAGGCTGAAGAGCCCCAAGGCTCGAAAGATATCGCCCACAACGGACCAGATTGCTGCCATCATCCTCAAGGCGGACGAGGCAGGCGACAATGCCTTCGCCCTCGGATTGCTTATGCAATGGTGGCTCACCCTGCGCGCGGTGGACGTTCGGGGACAGTTCCTTCGGATGACCGCCGACGAAGCCGCAAAGGCGAAGGAAGAAGGCGGAATTGTCCGAGGATGGTTCAGATGGGCCGATGGCCTGACCTGGTCCATGGTGGATCGAGAAGTGAAAACCCTTACGAAGACGCCGTCAAAGACGGAGGATTCGGCACCGGACACGCTAGTTTTTGATCTTTGTCAGGTACCCGAAATCCGATCCCGGCTTCTCGCCACGCCCGTGGAAAAGCGCGTTGGTCCGATCATCGTTGATCGAAACGGGATCCCGTTCGATCGGTTTGCATGGAGCGACAAGTTCCGTGCATATCGTACGGCAGCGGAGGTCCCGTCCGATGTTTGGATGATGGATACTCGCGCAGGTGCGATCAACGACGCAAAGCGCGCAGGTGCGACACCGATCCTGCTGCAGCACGCGGCAAATCACGCCTCTCTTGAGACCACGAACCGCTACATCCGAGAGCAGAACGACAGCATCGCCCAGGTCATCGACCTGCGCAGAAAAGGCTGACGCAACAACTGTGATGCAACCTGACGCAACCGGTTGCCGAACACTCGTCTAACTCATTGAAAAGATGGTACCGCCTTCCCGGTTCGAACGGGAGACCCCCAGATCCACAATCTGGTGCTCTAACCAACTGAGCTAAGGCGGCACTGGCGCGGTATCTAACGCCAGATCATGGGGGATGCAACCCTATCTTGTCGGATTTCGACACCCAATGTAATCAATGTTCGAAATGGGAATGACAAACCGGAAGGGCCGGACATGAGCATCAACAGCGAAAGCGAAATTGCGGCGAATCTGCAGATCGGACCGACCGACCGCGGCATGGTGCGCATCTATGTCGAGGGTGAGGGCGTCGACCTGCCCCTGGACTTCGATCCCGAAGAAGCCGAGGAAATTGCCGAGGAACTTCTCGCCGCGGCCGAGGCCGCGCGTGAGATGCGGACGGATTCGGGCAAGGGTGGAAAGTCCCCTAAGAAACCGCGCCGCTGACCCCCATCGGATCGGTCACGGCCATCAGGCGCCCGGTTGAAACGCGGGCAATCTCTCGCAGCAGGCGGGTGCGCCTAGCGCCCGCCAACCGGGTTTCGGGGCCCATGCGGATCAGTTCTGCACCCCAACTGTCCGCCATGATCAGACCGCAACCCTCTGGCAGCAGGTCCTGCGGGAAATCCGCGTCGATTGCCCAGAAGAACCGGTCGCAGAATTCCAGATAACCTTGCCACTTGCGGTCGGCGATGAAATCGGCCCGGCAGCTTTTGCACTCGACGACCCAGATTTCCCCCTTGGGCGAGATCGAGATGACATCGACGCGCAAGCCCCCCACTGGCACGAATTCCGGCAGTGCGGCATGGCCAAGCGCGCTCAGCATCCGCGTGACACCGCGGGCAAGACGCTGGCCGGGCATGGCTGGCAGCAGCGTCGGATCATCTGCAGGTGATATCTCGGTCATGCGCGTGACCATGAACCAAAAGAGAACATCTGGCAAGCTTCGGCGGTATCTCTGCCTGCCCTTGCAGCGGCACACGGGCAGGACTATCTATCGTGACTGGCGGGCTTCTGCTCTTCTCGTGTGCGGCCTTTTTTTCCACTGGCCTATAATTTCACCGAGGGGGCTGGCTCTGGCGGGGCCCTGGTCCCGTTACCCGGCTCCCACCTGGACATCCAGGCTTTCGGGGAAACCTGTGCTGCCACGGTCGCTGCGGTTCCCGCCACCCTTCCCTTTTCGTCCGATCTGAACGGAAAAGGGACGGCCCTTGCGGGCCGCCCCCTGTTTCGACGAGAGAGAGGTTGGGATTTCCTAGAAGCCGTAGACCAGCGACACACCCAGAGTGTTGTCCGTGCGGATCGCCCGGTCCGAAACGTACTCTGTCTTGTACGAGATGCGCGTCGCGAACGAGTCCGTCATCTTGAAGTTCAGCCCAAGTTCGTTGGTCGCGGTATCGTTGCTGTCGGATGTCAGATAATCGGTGTCGTTGGTCAGGAAGAAGTTCTCGTTGACCCGATAGTAGAAGCGAGAGGACAGCAGGTAGCCGACGCCGGTTTCCGAGTCCGTCTCAAGCACTTCGGCGACCGGGTCGATCACGTTCACTGTCTTGGTATAGCGGATACCGACCGCGGCCTGGACGCGCCATGCCATCGTGTCAGTCATGATGATGCGATAGCCGGGTCCGATACCGAAATAGGCGTCACGTTCCAGACGGCCATCCAGATCAGCAAAGGTATCGCCATCGTCAAGGCTGATCGGATCGTCGGCCAGCGCGTCGGTCGAAAGCCGACCCAGCGCAAAGCCATAGAAACGATCATTGATATCGTAAAGACCCTCATAAATCACATAGGTCTTTTCGGTATCGGTATCGCCGTTATTATCTTCGCCATATTCCAGCAGAATACCGATCGATTGCGAGAAAGGCGCCTGGTTATAGGAAAGGCGACCGGACAGGGTGAAATCCTGGTTTTCACTATTTCCGGTGCGACCGATATAGCTGAGCGCGACCGAGCCAAAAAGGCCCTGTACGCGATCAGGATTGCCGAAACGAGACGGATCCGAGGAACGGTCGAAATCGTCCTGAACTGCGTCTTCGACATCCTTCATTTGCTCGTTGACGTTGGAGATCCCGGTCGCATTCGCGCCGGCCGCGATTTCCTGCTGGGCAAGGGCGGGCGACGCAAGTGCGGCGGCCATTGCGGTTGCACCGGCGAGGCAGGCAAGAGCTTTCATGTTCTCAGTCCTTTTCTGAACCGTTTCCGTGTCCGCGATGCCGGTCAGGGCAATCGCAAGCATCTCTGCTGAACGAGAATTAGACGCCCTATTCCCACCCATAAAGACATGGCCGAAATTCACGTCGCCTCGCATAAACGTGAAGTCTCTGCGCCAATTTTGCGTCGGCGGGAAATGGATCATTCAAATTCGTGATGAAACCAAATCGGCATTGGGAAATGCAGGTTCGTTTTTCGTTCTATTTCAGTTCTCAAAAGGAATATGGCCTCGCGGAAGAACGTGATCCGCCTTCGGCAACCTGCGCGCGATTTTTTGATTGCCTAAAATGAAGGCAAACAAGAACGCCCAATCACATAGCGGGCGTTGTTGCAAGATATCCACAGGTTTGGCCGGAAAAACCGTCAGGAAAGTACCTGTCGTGATGACGCAGACTGCCATCTGGCCGTGTGGGACGTGGCATTGATGCCCACGCGCCACAGAGGTGTGTCAGATTCTCCGCTATGGCAAAGCCGCTGGGATCGGCGCCGTCCCCGGCGCCTGATCCAGTCTCAGAAGGCTTCGGGGCGGGCCTCGCGCGCCATGTGGTCCAGAACCGCATTCACGAATTTCGCCTCGCGCCCGTCGGGGAAGAAGGCTTGCGCGATGCGGACATATTCGGTGATGACCACTTTAGGCGGGGTGCCCGACTGCACCAGTTCGGCGCCCGAGGCGCGGAACAATGCGCGCAGGACCGGATCGATGCGATCGATGGGCCATTTCGCGACCAACGCACGATCGGTCATCTGGTCGATCCGCGACTGCCAATTGACGGCGTCGTCCAGGATGCGGCGGAACAAGTTCTCATCCGCTTCGGCCGAGACGACATCGTCATCTTCGTCCATCCGGCCGATGCGCCACTGGCCGAATTCCGCGATCACGCGGTCGACGGATTGGCCCGAGGCCTCCATCTGGAACAGCGCCTGAACCGCATAGACACGCGCGGCCGAGGTCTTAGCCTGACGCGCGGCGCGCTCTTCCGGGCTGCGCCGGTTTCCACCTTGTCCGCTCATGCGCCCCGAGGTCCTTCCAGTTCGCCCGCAAGGCGGATGATGTCACGCTGCTTGTCCGCCGCAGCCGTGTCGGCGGGGCTGCGCGCTTCCCAATTGCGCTTCAGCGCGATCAGGTGCAGCGCGGCGGCGGCAGCGCCACCACCCTTGTTCTGCCCTTCGGGATCTGCGCGGACGGCGGCTTGGTCGTAATTCTCGACAGTCAGGATGCCGTTCCCGATGCAATGACCGTCAAGCCCAAGCAGCGTGATGCCGCGCGAGCTGTCATTGCAGACGGTGTCGTAATGCGTGGTCTCGCCCCGGATGACGCAACCCAAGGCGACATAACCGTCGTAAAGCCCACGCGAGGCGGCCAGGCCGATAGCAGTCGGAACTTCCAGCGCGCCGGGCACCTCGACCAGGTCGACGGTGGCGCCGGCCTGGGCCGCGATGGCCTTTGCTCCTGCGATCAGACCGTCGGCGATCTGGCGGTAATAGGGCGCGACCACGATCAGCAGCCGGACGCTGCCCTCGATCCTGGGCAGCGGCAGCTGGTAATGTTCGATGCTGGCGGCCATGGCTTACTCTTTTGGAATCGGACGCGTGGAATGGATCGAAAGACCGTAGGCGTCAAGCCCGACAACCTTGACCGGGGCCGAATTGGTCAAAAGAACCAGTTCGGACAGGCCCAGCGAGGACAGGATCTGCGCGCCAAGCCCGTATTGCCTCAGCACATGGGGCGAAACCTCGCCCTGTACAGGCAACTTGCGTTCAAGATCGCGGAACAGGACGACGACGCCCCTGCCCTCTTGCCCGATCAGGCGCATCGCGCTGGAAAGCTCGCCCGCATCCTCGCGCCCGACCCCCAGCACGTCGTGCAGCGCGTCCAGCGCGTGCATTCGCACCAGCACGGGTTCCGAGGTGGTCAGATCACCCTTGGTCAGCACGACATGTTCGGCTCCCGAGGTCTCGTCGGCAAAGATGCGCATCATCCAGTCGCCGCCGTGGATCGAGTGCACCGGGCGCTGTGCCCGTTCGGCGATCAGGTTGTCGTGGCGACGGCGATAGGCGATCAGGTCGCTGATGGTGCCGATCTTCAACCCGTGATGCTGGGCAAAGGCCACCAGGTCCGGCAGGCGGGCCATGGTGCCGTCTTCGTTCATGATCTCGCAGATCACGCCCGCAGGATTCAGCCCGGCCAAGCGGGCCACGTCGACCGCAGCCTCGGTATGGCCGGCGCGGACCAGAACGCCTCCGTCGCGTGCGCGCAGCGGGAAAATGTGGCCGGGGGTCGCGATGTCGGGCGCGCCCTTGGTCGGATCGATGGCCACGGCGATCGTATGCGCCCGGTCATGGGCCGAGATGCCGGTGGTCACACCTTCGCGCGCCTCGATCGACATGGTGAAGGCGGTCTCGTGCCGGCTGGAGTTCTTGGGGCTCATCAGCGGCAGGCCCAAGGCGTCGATCCGCGCGCCGGGCATCGACAGGCAGATCAGCCCGCGGCCGTGGGTCGCCATGAAGTTGATCGCCTCGGGCGTCGCCATCTGGGCGGGAATGACCAGATCGCCTTCATTCTCGCGGTCTTCGTGGTCGACCAGAATGAACATGCGGCCGTTGCGGGCCTCGTTGATGATCTCCTCGGTCCGGGAGATTGCATCGGACCAGTCGCGCTCAACGGGTCCGGGTTTCTCATACTGCATCCGCAACTCCTGCAAAGAAGGCCTGGCCGGTTACGAATCCCGCAAGCCCGCCCGCCGTCATCATCTCTCGCTCATGCGCGGTTTCACCGATCATCAGCACAGCATCGCCCGGCAGGCCCTGCGACCTGAGCCAGGCTTTCATCTCGTCCCGCATCTCTGACCAACTGCTGCCAAAGGGGGCAAGCGGGCGACCCGACACCGCCCCGATCTGGCGCGCCAGCACGTCGGGCGCAAGGCCTGGCGCGCATCCCAGATGTGGTGACGCGGCGATGCGCGCAATGCGCGTGGCCTCAGTCGACGGGATCGGCTGCCCGCGGCGAAAGACGCCAAGCGCGTTTGACGAATAAAGGAAGGCGACAAGATCGCGGCCCGTAGTCGCGCGGACCCCGGCATAGGTCTTGTAGTCAAGACCAAGTTCCTTTGCGCGGCGAACCTGCAAGCGGACGATCTCGACCGGCAGGCGCGCGCCCAGAAGGTCACGCCGCGCGACGTTCCAGCAATGGGCGCGATAGCTGCTGCCCGCGCCCGGTCCACCGTTATGCCCGATCCCCGCCATCAGCCCGCCTCGGCCAGACGCGCGACATAGCGGGCCAGCGTGTCGATTTCCAGGTTGACCGCGTCGCCCGTCCTGACCGTGCCCCATGTGGTGACGGCCTGGGTATGGGGAATGACATTGATCCCGAAGGTATTGCCCTCAACCTCGTTCACGGTCAGCGAGGTGCCATTCAGCGCGACCGATCCTTTGGGCGCGATGAAGCGCGCCAGCGCGTCGGGCGCGCGAAAGGTGATGCGGGTGCTGTCGCCTTCGTCATGCATCCCTTCGATCAGGGCCACTCCGTCGACATGCCCCGAAACGATATGACCGCCCAGTTCGTCGCCCACGCGCAGCGCGCGTTCGAGGTTCAGTCGCTTGCCGCTGGCCCAGCCATTCGCGCCGATATTGGTCTTCGAGATGGTCTCCGCGGAAATGTCGACGTCGAACCAGTCCGCACCCTTGTCCACGACCGTCAGGCAGACCCCGTCGCAGGCGATCGAGGCGCCCAGGTCCACGCCGGCCATGTCATAGCTGCAGGCAATCCGCGCGCGCATGTCCCCGCGCATCTCGACATTGCTGACGGTTCCGATGTCGGTAATGATCCCGGTGAACATATCTGCCCCCATTCGCGGTACTCCGCCGAGACCTAGAGCCTTGCCGCGCAATCTTCAAGCGAAGCTATGCTCATGTGTCCGGCAAGTGCCTGAAAGACAGTGACAGCCCTGCAATATTCGTGCATTCACTTCGAAAAGGCCGGTATTCTACGGGCCCAGTTCACCAACTGCGACGCCGAATGATTTATACTGCGACTCATTTGCCCCGAGCCGGGAAGATGATGTGACCTTGTTGACCCGAGCCCCTGAACCCGCGCTGCCGGCCGCACTTGCCGTCCGGCCGCCGGGACATCGCGTCTTCCTGATGCTGCAGGGGCCACATGGCCCGTTCTTCGATCGGCTTGCGCGCCAGTTGCGTCAGGCCGGAGCCACCGTTTGGCGCGCGGGCTTCAATGCAGGGGACGAGTTCTTCTGGACCGACGGCGAACATTTCATCCGTCACACCGGCACGCCAGAGCAGTGGCCTGCACATCTGGAGCGTATCATCCACGAAAAGCGGGTGACGGATATCGTCCTTTATGGCGATGTGCGCCCGATCCACGCCGCCGCGCGCGAAGCAAGCCAGCGCTTCGGCCTGGTCCTGCATGTGTTCGAGGAAGGCTATCTTCGCCCCTTCTGGATCACCTATGAACGCGGCGGATCGAATGGCCACTCGCCACTGATGAGCATTCCGGTGCGCGAGATGCGCAATGCGCTGCGCGGCCGAGTCGGTGAACTCAGCCGTCCGCCCGCGCGCTGGGGCGATATGCGCCAGCACAAGTTCTATGGCGCGCTCTATCACTTCTTCGTCCTGATCGCGAACGCCAGGTACAAGGGATACCGGACGCACCGCCAGATCGGCGTGTTCAAGGAATTCCGCCTGAACCTGCGCCGACTGCTGCTGACGCCGGTCGATATGTTCGCGCAATGGCGCGAGGCCGCGGCGATCCGGCAGGGTGGCTTTCCCTATGTCCTTGTGCCGATGCAGCTTGAGCACGATTCAAACTTCGTTGCGCATTCCCATTACGCCACCATGGCGGAATTCACCAATGAAGTGCTTGAGGAATTCTCGCGTTCGGCCCCGCGCCACCATCATGTCGTGTTCAAGGCCCATCCGCTTGAGGATGGGCGCGGCGGCATCCGGCGCGCGATCCTTGACAAGGCGCAGGAACTGAAGATCGCCACCCGCGTGCATTACGTCCGTGGCGGCAAGCTGGCCCAACTGTTGAACCAGGCGCGGGCGGTGGTGACGGTGAATTCGACCTCGGCGCAACAGGCGTTGTGGCGCGGGCTTCCGGTCAAGGCGATGGGACGCGCCGTTTATGACAAGCCCGGCATCGTTTCCGACCAGAGCCTGTCCGAATTCCTGCACGATCCCGCGCCGCCGAATGCAATGGCCTATCGCCGCTATCGCGACTTCCTGCTGGAAAGCAGCCAGGTTCCCGGGGGCTATTACGCCGAGCGTTCACGTGCCCATGCCCTGCGCATCGTGGTCGACATGATGCTGGCCTTCGAAGACCCCTACGAGGCCCTGATTGCCGGGCGCGGCAAGTATCGGCAACAGATGGAACATAATCCGGAATGAACTGCCGCGAAATTGTGGAAATGTTCATAACAGTGTTCTAGTTTACAGCAAAATCAACAGGGCGAAGCCCGTGATCGGACGAGAGAGACAGGAGTAACAGTTTGACCGCATTGAGTTCTTCGTGCTTGCGCGCTGAAAAGGCGCAGCCGGCACGCCGGCGGTGGACCAGCCGTCTGGGTCAATTTGCCATTCTGGGTGCCGTTATCCTGGTGACCGCATGCGGCCTTCCGCGCTCGGGTCCGACGCGTGGTCAGATCTATAGCGGCTCGGTCGAAAAGGGCGGCAGCACCCATGTGGTCAATGTCGATGACCGCGTGAACCGCGCTGCGAACTATTCGCCCGCCTATGGTTTCGGATCGGATTTCCAGTCGGCGGGTCAGGTCGGTGCCGATGAGGTTCGTCCCGGCGACGTTCTGGGTCTGTCGATCTGGGAAAACGTCGATGACGGTCTGCTGACCTCGATGGGCGCCAGCTCGACCCAGTTGCAGCAGCTTCAGGTGGACAGCCAAGGCTATATCTTCGTGCCCTATGCGGGCAAGATCATGGCCGCGGGCAACAGCCCGGACGAGCTGCGCCGCCTCATCACCGAGAAGCTGTCGACCCAGACACCCGACCCGCAGGTCATGGTGACGCGGGTCGCGGGCGATGGCGCGACCGTTTCGGTCCTGGGCAAGGTCCACGCGCAGGGTGTCTACCCGATCGAGCGTCCGACCCGCAAACTGTCCTCGATGCTGTCCCGCGCGGGCGGGGTGTCGATCGAGCCCGAGATCGCGGTGATCACCGTGAAGCGGGGCGGAAACAGCGGCAAGGTCTGGCTGCGCGACCTGTATTCCAATTCGCGCAATGACATTGCCCTGCGCCCCGGCGACATCATCCTTGTCGAAGAGGATCAGCGCAGCTTCACCGCATTGGGTGCGCTTGGCGGCCAGACCAAGGTTCCGCTGGGCAACGAGCAGGTCAACGCGATCGAAGCAGTGGCCATGGTCGGCGGCCTTCAGACCTCGCTTGCCGATCCCAAGGGCGTCTTCGTCATGCGTGAAGAGCCGCAATCGGTGGCGCGCGCCGTTCTGGGCCGCAACGACATCTACGGCACCCAGCGCATGGCCTATGTCCTGGACCTGACCAAGCCCGACGGCATGTTCCTTGCCCGCGACTTCGTCATCCGCGACAGCGATACGGTCTATGTGACCGAAGCGCCGATGGTTCAGTGGACCAAAACGCTCAACGTCATCCTTGCCCCGGTCAACCAGATCCGCACGACCGAACAAGGGTTCTGAGTTCATGCCCGAAACGAACAAGGCCGCCGGAGAATTCCGGCGGCTTTTCGTTTACAGCGGCGGGTTCTTCACCCGCCCTCGTATCCGCCGGATCCTGACGCTGGCCGGATGGACGCCGACGCTGGGCCTGCCCGGCGCAGGGGACGCCGTGGGGGTATGGGGCGCCAGCCCCACCGCCTGGCGGGGTGAGGCGATGGCACGACGCCGCGACGCCCCCCTTCTGCGGGTCGAAGATGCGTTCCTGCGATCGGTCCTGCCCGGACGCGCAAAAGGTGCCGTCGCGCGGCGCGGCCCGATCGGGTTGATCCTTGATCCGCTTGGCCTGCATTTCCGCCCGGACCAACCCTCGCTGATCGAAAGCCTGATCCTTGACCCTGCGACCTCGCAACATGACGAAAAGGCCGCGCAGGTGATTTCACGGCTGATTGCAGCCGACATCTCGAAATACAACGCGCATTTGCGCGACGTCGCGCCCCCCGGTCCCGGCTATGTGCTGGTGATCGACCAGACGCGCGGCGATGCCTCGTTGCTTGGGGTTGGGCGGGCAGAGTTCCTGCAGATGCTGACCGCGGCCCGTGACGAACATCCGGGCCAGCGGGTGGTGATCCGCAGCCATCCGGAAACCGCATCGGGGCTTAGACCCGGTCATTTCGACGCCGCCGACCTGAGGCCGGGGGACGAGATTTGCGACACGCCAATCTCTCCCTGGACATTGCTGGACGGGGCAACGGCGGTCTATGCCATGTCGTCGCAACTGGGATATGAGGCGCTGCTGGCCGGGCATCGTCCCCGGATTTTCGGCCAACCCTTCTATGCCGGATGGGGACTGACTGCGGATGAGCACGGCTTTCCACGCCGCGGCCCCGCGTCGCGAGAGCGGCTGTTTGCCGCCAGCCACCTGCTTGCCCCTGTCTGGTATGACCCGTGCACCGACCGGCTGACCGATTTCGAAGGTGCCCTGCGCCAGATCGAGGCCGAGGCCCGCGCCTGGCGTCAGGATCACGCTGGCCACCTCGCCTATGGCATGAGGCTGTGGAAGCGTCCCTCCATCAGCCGCTTCTTCGGCAGCGGCAAGGGCGTCCGATATACCTCGCAGCCCAAAGCCGAGGTCACGCTTGCCTGGGCCGGGCGGGCCGATGCCGTCCCGCAGGCCATCCGGGTCGAGGATGGCTTCATCCGGTCACGCGGGCTGGGCGCGGCGCTGGTGCCGCCGCTGTCCTTGGTCGCCGACGATCTTGGCATCTATTACGACCCGACGCGTGAAAGCCGGATCGAGCGGATCATGGCCCAACCCTTGCCACCCGGGGGTGAGGATCGGGCGATGGATCTGGCGCGCAGTGTGGTCGTGGCGGGAGTAACGAAATACAACCTGTCCGGGCAGCTTCCGCCCTTGCCCCCGGGGCACCGCATCCTTGTGCCGGGCCAGGTCGAGGATGACGCCTCGATCCGGCTTGGAGCGGGGAGCGAGCGGCGCAACCTTGATCTGCTTGCTCGTGTCCGGGCCGAGAACCCGGATGCGGTTGTGATCTACAAACCCCATCCCGATGTCGAGGCCGGCCTTCGTCCCGGCCTGATCGCCGAGGACGACCTTGCGCGGCTGGCCGATGTCGTGGCGCGCGACAGCAGCGCGGCGGATCTGATGGCTGTGGTGGACGAGGTCTGGACCATCACCTCGACCCTGGGGTTCGAGGCGCTGATGCGGGGCCTGCCGGTCACGACACTGGGCGCGCCCTTCTATGCGGGTTGGGGGCTGACGCGCGATCTCGGTCCGGTCCCCGACCGTCGCCAGACCGGGGCGGATCTTGCACAGCTGGTCCACGCGGCGCTGATCGCCTATCCCCGCTATCACGACCCGGTCAGCAACTTGCCCTGCCCGCCCGAAATCGCGATGCAGCGACTGGCCGATCCTTCGCAGGTGTCCGGCGCGGGTCCCGGATTGCGGTTGATGGCCAAGGCGCAGGGGCTTCTTGCCAGTCAGGCGTGGATCTGGCGGCGTTAGTCGCGCAGCCAGCGATGCATGACGTCGGGACCAATCCGCCGGGTCTCGACCAGGCGAAACCGCGCGGCATCTGCCAGCCGCGCCAGTTCCAAGGAACCGAAGCCTGGCCGCGCATCACCGCCCAGAACGACGCCCGCCGTATAGCCGACAAGCTGATCGACCAGACCGGCGCGCAGAAGACTGGCGGCAAGAATGCCGCCGCCTTCACAAAAGACGCGGGTTATCCCGCGAGAACCAAGCTGCGCCATGATGACGCCCGGCTCGCCCGTGATCTGCCACAGTGGGCCGTGATCCGGGTCCTCGGGTGGCAGCTCGGGCAGTTCCCCGGCAGAGACGACGATCCGCACCGGCTGGCGCAGGCAACCCATGCCCCGAACGTTCAGGGCCGGGCGGTCGGCGCGGGCGGTGCCGCCGCCCACCATCACGGCGTCATGGCTCATTCTCAGGGCATGGACATGGCGGCGCGCGGCCTCGCCCGTGATCCATTGGCTGTCGCCCGAGGCGGTGGCGATCCGGCCGTCGAAGCTGCTGGCAAGCTTCAGGGTCAGCATCGGGCGCCCGGCGGTCATGCGCGTCAGGAAGCCGCGCTGCAGCTCGCGCGCCTCATGCGCGCGAACGCCCTCGACCACCTCGATCCCGGCTTCACGCAGCAAGTCTATGCCCCGACCCGAGACGCGGGGATCGGGATCGGTGATCGCGGTCACGACGCGGCTGATCCCGGCGCGGACCAGCGCGGCCGCACAAGGTGGCGTGCGGCCGTGATGCGCGCAGGGCTCCAGCGTGACATAGGCGGTCGCCCCATATGCGGCCGCGCCCGCCTGGATCAGCGCATGAACCTCGGCATGAGGCCTGCCACCCGGCTGGGTCCAGCCACGACCGATCACGCGACCGTCTTTCACGATCACGCAGCCGACCGCTGGATTGGGCCAGGTATTGCCCAGACCGCGCCGGGCAAGGCCAAGCGCGTGATCCATGTGCCGAAGGTCGTTCACTCTTCCCCGAGGCCCGGCCGCAATTCTGAGACGAACTTGTCAAAGTCGTCAGCCGCCTGGAAGTTTTTGTAGACACTGGCGAAACGGACATAGGAAACGGTGTCGATCCGCGCCAGCGTTTCCATCACGATCTCGCCGATGACCTTCGAGGGCACGTCGGTATCGCCCATGCTTTCCAGCCGCCGGACGATGCCGGAAATCATCTGGTCGATCCGCTCGGGGTCGATCGGGCGTTTCTGCATGGCGATGCGAATCGAACGCTCCAGCTTGGTGCGATCGAAATCCTCACGCCGGCCGCTGGACTTCACGACCACCAAGTCGCGCAGCTGCACACGCTCATAGGTTGTAAACCGCCCGCCGCAGGCCGGGCAGAACCGGCGTCGGCGAATGGCGACATTGTCCTCTGCAGGACGTGAATCCTTTACCTGGGTGTCCACATTTCCGCAGAACGGACAGCGCATCCCTTGTCCCCCGAGTGACCTGAACCTCAGCGAGTATAGGCAAGCCCAAATGTCTTGGGTAGCCCGCAGTTCGCACCACAAGATAAGCCATATCCGATCCTTGCGGCAAGATGGGCCCGGGTGGCACGACACGCGAAAGCGCATGATTTTAGGCGACCTGCCATCTCGACAGGGCGCTTCGCCCCGTGCAACATTCCCGCGTCGGCAACCAGGAGGAGCCGACCAACGCGGAGGAAACTTATGAACAATAACAGCACGTTTGACCGGCGCGGCTTTCTGACTCGCGCTGCCGTCGGGGGCGCGACCGCAGCCGCCGGCGCGGCGCTTGCCGCCCCCGCCATCGCGCAGGAAATGCCCGAGGTGAAGTGGCGCCTGACATCCGCCTTTCCGAAATCGCTGGATACCATCTACGGCGGTGCCGAAGTTCTGTCGAAGTACTTGTCCGAGGCGACCGGCGGCAAGTTCCAGTTGCAGGTCTTCGCTGCGGGCGAGATCGTGCCCGGCCTGCAGGCGCAGGACGCGGTGACCGATGGCACGGTCGAGGCCTGCCACACCGTTGGCTATTACAGCTGGGGCAAGGATCCGACCTTCGCGCTTGGCTCGGCCGTTCCCTTCGCCATGTCGGCCCGCGCGCACAACGCCTGGCAGTACCACGGCGGCGGCATCGACCTGTATAACGAATTCCTGGCTGGCTATAACATCTTCGGCCTGCCGGGCGGAAATACCGGTGCCCAGATGGGCGGCTGGTTCCGCAACGAGATCAAGACGGTCGAGGACCTGAAGGGCCTGAAGATCCGGGTTGGCGGGTTCGCAGGCAAAGTGCTTGAACGGCTTGGCGCGGTGCCCCAGCAGATCGCAGGCGGCGACATCTATCCGGCGCTGGAAAAGGGCACGATCGACGCCTCGGAATGGGTCGGTCCCTATGACGACCAGAAACTGGGCTTCTTCAAGGTGGCGCCCTATTACTATTATCCGGGCTGGTGGGAAGGCGGTCCGACCGTCCACTTCTTCATGAACAAGGCGAAATACGAAGCGCTGCCCGACAATTACAAGTCGCTTCTGCACACAGCCTGCCAGGCCGCCGACGCCAACATGCTGCAGAAATACGATCACCTGAACCCGATCGCACTGAAGGAACTGGTCGCTTCCGGCGCGCAGCTTCGCCCCTTCAGTCAGGAGATCTTGGACGCCTGCTTCAAGGCCGCGAACGAGGTCTATACCGAGCTTGACGCCTCGAATCCGGGCTTCAAGAAGATCTGGGATTCGATCAAGGAATCGCGCGCAAACTGGTACCTGTATAACCAGACCGCCGAATACACCTATGACACCTTCATGATGATCCAGCAGCGCAACCAGATGCTGTAAGCCATCGTCAGGATTACACGACGCCGCCGGAATCGCTTCCGGCGGCGTTTCGCGTTACCCAGCGAGAAGAGGCGGCCCTTGGGCCGCCTTTCCTGTTCAGTTTCCAGCCGGCGGCGTCGCCGGGGCCGTCAGGCCGGGCGGCGGTCCGGCCAGCGGGTCCAACCCGCCCGCGGCGGGTGCTGGTGGTGCCGCCGGTGCCGTTGCATCCGGCGTAACGGGGGTCGCAGGGGCCGGTGCGGGCGCAGGTGCGCCGAAGTCCGGCACGCCACCCAACCCGCCAAGGCCGCCAGTCCCACCGGCGGGCGCGCCCGGCGCGGCAAAGGGATCGCCCAGCCCGCCAAGGCCACCCAGTCCACCACCGCTGGGGATCTCGATCTTGACGTTGCTGGTGTCGATCGGAGGCCCCTTGTAGTGCATCACCAACCCCGGGAAGGTCATCACGATGCCAACCATCAGAAGCTGGATGAAGACATAGGGAACCGCGCCCCAGTAGATCTGGGCGGTCGTCACCGGCTCCATCCGCTTGCCGGTGACCTTGTCGATATACGCCTCTTTCGGGGCGACCGAGCGCAGGAAGAACAGCGAGAAGCCAAAAGGCGGGTGCATGAAGCTGGTCTGCATGTTCACGCCCAGCAACACGCCGAACCAGATCAGGTCGATGCCCATAGCCTCGGCCGCGGGGGCCAGAAGCGGGACGATGATGAAGGCCAGCTCGAAGAAGTCGAGAAAGAAGGCCAGCACGAAGACCAGCAGCGACACCGCGATCAGGAAGCCGTATTCGCCCCCCGGCAGCGAGGTCAGCAGGTGTTCGACCCAGACATGGCCGTTCACCCCGTAGAAGGTCAGCGAAAAGACCCGCGCCCCGATCAGGATGAACATCACGAAGGCCGACAGCCGCGTGGTGGCCAAAAGCGCCTGGCGGACCACGTCATAGTTCAGCCGTCCCTTGATGGCCGCCAGCAGAAGCGCGCCCACGGCACCCATCGCCCCACCCTCGGTCGGGGTGGCGATGCCCAGGAAGATTGTCCCCAGCACCAGGAAGATCAGTGCCAGCGGCGGAATCAGCACGATGATGACCTGCTGCGCCAGCCGCGACATGACGTTGATCTTCAGCCCTTTGTCGAGCAGCGCGATGACATAGATCACGATGATCGCCAAGGCGGGGGCCAGAATATCTGCGTCCTTGCCGTGGGTCGGATGCATCCACTTGAATGCAAGATAGGCCAGGGCCACCGTCGCGGCCAGCGCGACGAACAGCGACGTGACGCCAGATCCCAGCGTCCGCGCTTCCTTCGGCAGGGCCGGGACGCTGTTCGGGCGGATGATCGACATCACGAAGATATAGATCATGTAAAGCCCGGTCAGCACCAGACCGGGGAAAAGAGCGCCCTTGTAGATGTCGCCGACCGAACGGCCCAGCTGGTCGGCCAGCACGATCAGCACCAGCGAGGGCGGGATGATCTGCGCCAATGTCCCGGATGCCGCGATGGTTCCCGATGCTACGCGCCGGTCGTAACCATAGCGCAGCATGATCGGCAACGAGATCAGGCCCATCGCGATGACCGAGGCCGCGACCACACCGGTCGTCGCCGCCAGAAGTGCACCGACGATGATGACGGCATAGGCAAGCCCACCACGGATCGGGCCGAAAAGCTGGCCGACGGTGTCCAGCAGATCCTCGGCCATGCCCGATTTTTCAAGCACGATGCCCATGAAGGTGAAGAAGGGCACGGCAAGTAACGTCTCGTTCGACATCACCCCCCATAACCGCTCTGGCATCGCGTTCAAAAGCGGCCAGCTGAGGTTGATGGTCCCGCCGGACAGCGGCGCAAGCTCGACTCCGATGACGAAGAAGAACAGCCCGTTCGCTGCCAGTGCGAAGGCGACCGGATAGCCGAAAAGCAGGAACAGGACGAGCGCCGCGAACATGATCGGTGCCATGTTCAGCGCGATGAATTCCATCATTTGCGGGTCTCCTCGCGCGCGGGGGCCGCGTCGTCATTCAGCGCCGTTTCCATGTCTCGCGCCATCGCCTCGCCCTCAAGGGCGGCGGCGGCATGCTGGGACACGAAGGGCGTCGGGTCGGGAATGACGCCACGCATCACCGCGACTTTCTTGATGATCTCGGAAATGCCCTGAAAGAACAGCAGGATGAATCCTGCCAGAAGCAACGCCTTGGCCGGCCACAGGATCAGCCCGCCCGAATTGGTCGAGACCTCGCCGCTGCGATAGCTGCGCATGACCCATGGCCACAGGAAATAGATCATCAGCGTGACGAAGGGCATCAGGAACAGCACATGCCCGATCAGGTCGATCCAGTGCTGCCTGCGCCGCGCCCACATGCCATAGATGATGTCGATGCGGATATGTTCGTTTTCCTTCAGCGTATAGGCGGCTGCCCCCAGAAAGGCGACGCCATACAGGTACCATTGCAGCTCAAGCCAGGCGTTGGACGAGGTATTGAATACCTTGCGGATAATGGCGTTGCCGGCACTGACCAGCACCGCAACCAGGATGAACCAGGTCACCGCCCGGCCGATCATGGTGTTGACGCGGTCAATGCCGCGCGAAAGGCCCAGAAGGGCACCCATGCAGAAACCTCCCCGTTATTATGGGCCGCCTCCCTCCAGAAGCGGCTTGCCGGTCGTGCCGGTCTTCCCTGTGAGAATGTTTTGAATGAAGGGCAAAAGCCGGTCAAGAACCGCGCCGTCAGGCAGCCACAACCAGCGCGAGAAGCGTTGCGCCTTCGCCCATCTGCTGGATTGCGCCCAGAACATCGCCAGTCTGCCCGCCAAGCAGGCGCCGCGCGTGGCGCGCCAACAGGGCCTGTGCCGCGGCGCAGACCAGCGGGGCCAGAAGGATCGCGGTCGGTGTCATTCCTGCGAGCCACGCGCAGCAGATCAGCAAGGCAAGCGCAAGCGCCACGGCACACGTCGCGCCACGGGCAGTCACTCTGCCTGCGCTGCGGCCAAGGCCGTCGGGACGTGCCGGCACCATTGCGGCCAGCGCCACCGCCATTCCGGCCCGCGACAAT
The DNA here is from genome assembly GCF_049446195.1 of Paracoccus sp. KR1-242. NCBI lineage: Bacteria > Pseudomonadati > Pseudomonadota > Alphaproteobacteria > Rhodobacterales > Paracoccaceae > Paracoccus > Paracoccus sp. KR1-242. The sequence continues at coordinate 2,124 of NZ_JBMSED010000019.1, read as the reverse complement.
ACCGCAGCTGCGACCAGCGCACCCGCCGCAAGCAGCGGAGCCGCCTGCCCCAGCTGCGCCAGCGCCGCGACGCGCAGGCCCAACATCAGCACCAGCGCCAGGACGCCATAACTGCCGATGCGGGAATCACGCATGATCTCAAGCCGCCGCTCTTTGGTCGGGCCTCCGCATCCGTCGGCATAGTCCGCCAGCCCGTCCTCGTGCAGCGCGCCGGTCAGCCGGATCAGCAGGGCGACAGCAAGAATCGCAGCGATCAAGGGTGACATGCCCAGCCCCAGCGCGGCATGAAGAAGCAGGGCCGCGGGCAGCGCCACGGCCAGTCCGGCCAACGGAAAGGCCCAGGCGCAGGCCGACAGCGAAGGCAGCGGATCGGGCAGCAGCCGCATCACGGGCAGCCGCGTCAGCCAGACCAGTGCGGTCAGCGCCTCGGTCCGGCGGTCAGCCAATGCCGGCTTCTGCAAAGGTCGCCATGCCGTCATGGCATTCCAGCGCAGCCCGCAGGATCATCAGCGCGACTGCCGCGCCCGAGCCCTCGCCAAGGCACATGTCCAGCATGACGACCGGCTTCTTCTTCATCACGGCCACCAGACGGCGATGGCCCGGCTCGGCGCTTTCATGGCCGATCAGGCAATGGTCCAATGCTTCGCGGTCGTTGACCAACAGCACGCCCGCCGCCGCCGAACAGATGAAGCCGTCAAGAATGACGGGAATGCCAAGCTCGCGCGCGCGGATGACTGCGCCGCAGATCGCCGCCTGCTCCCTGCCCCCGAACGATCCAAGGATCGAGGCCGCGGTTGCGGCGCCCTTGTGCCGTTTCAGCCCGGCATCGACAGCCTCGATCTTGCGGCGAAAGGTGTCGCCATCCGCGCCGGTGCCGGGACCGACCCAATCGGTGGCCGTTCCCCCGAAAGTCGCTGCGGCTAGCGCCGCCGCGACGGTCGAGTTCCCGATCCCCATCTCGCCCAGCAGGATCACGTCCGCATCGGGATCGACGGCGTCCTTGCCGGTCTGGATTGCGCCGACAAGTTCTGCGACATCCATCGCCATGCCTTGGGTGAAATCCGCGGTCGGGCGGTCCAGATCCAGCGGGATGACCTGCAGATCCGCCCCGGCGACGCGGCAAAGCTGGTTGATCGCGGCTCCGCCCTTGCGGAAATTCTGGACCATCTGCGCGGTGACTTCAACAGGATAGGGATTGACCCCCTGTGCCGTCACGCCGTGGTTCCCGGCAAAGACCAGCGCTTGCGCCCGGTCGATCCGGGGTCTTTCCCGACCTTGCCAACCGGCCATGAAGATCGCCAGTTCCTCAAGCCGGCCCAGCGATCCCGGGGGTTTGGTCAGTTCGGCCTGACGCGCGCGGGCGGCCGCTGCGGCCGATTCGTCGAATTGCTTCAAGGCGTTCCTCGTTCCGGTTTCAGGCGCAGGGGAAGGCCGCTGACAGCCATCCAGACCTCATCAGCGATAGCGGCTATGGATTGGTTCATCCAGCCATGTTCGTCGCGAAATCGCCGCGCCAGCGCATTATCGGGCACGATTCCCAAACCAAGCTCGTTCGTGACCAGAACGACCGGCCCCTGTTGGCGGCGCAGGCCGTCGCAAAGGGCCGCGACGCGAGGGCCGGGATCGCCCGCCGCCATCACGTTCGACAGCCACAATGTCAGGCAGTCCACCAGTCTTGGCGTCCGGCCGTCATCGCTGCGCTGCAATGCGCCGACAAGGTCAAGCGGCGCTTCCAGCGTGGTCCAGCCCGCGTCCCGCCTTGCGCGATGGGCTTCGATACGCTGCGTCATTTCGTCATCCCATGCCTCGGCCGTGGCGATATAGACGCGTGGACCCGGAGCCCGCGATGTCATTGATTCCGCGAGTTGAGACTTGCCGGAACGCGCGCCGCCGGTCACCATCGTGATGCGTGGGATGCTTGTCATGACCGAGTTGTTTCACATGCGGCAGCATCGGGAAAGCCGCAATCGCGCTTGCTGCCTGACAGGTTCCACGCCAACGTTGACTTTCGCCCGCGGTGGAGGACCGCGGCGACAATAACATCTTCAGAGAGGTTTCAATGAAACGCCTGTTCCTGACCACGGCCCTGACCCTCGGTCTGACCGCGCCCGCCTTTGCCGTTCA
>NZ_JBMSED010000018.1:0-84321 GCF_049446195.1 Paracoccus sp. KR1-242 | reverse complement strand
CTCATTCCCGAATTGTCCCAGATCAAGCAACACTTCCGAGCCGCTCAATCCCGTCCCGATCCAGCGTCGCCGTCTCGGTGAAGGCGTATCTAGGGACTCCCAATCACCCTTGCAAGAAGAAAATCACTACAATGGAAATTTTCTTCCTGGCACCCACAACAGGGGCAGCGTCCGCTGCGAACTCTGCGAAGCAAGGTGGCGCCCCATCCCCTTCTGCTGTCATCGCGTCGGTCTGCCGGGCCCTTACCTGGCGACTTTCCACAGCTTTGCGGCTAGCCTCAATGTCCTTGGACCACCATTGCGAGGGATCATGGCTCTCTACATCGCGCTTCTTCGCGCCGTGAATGTCGGCGGCACCGGCAAGTTGCCGATGAGCGAATTGCGCAAGACCTGCGAGGAGATCGGCTTTGAAGATGTCCGCACCTACATCCAGTCCGGGAATGTCGTGTTTCGGACTCGCATGACAAGGGATGCAGCCGCGACAGCCTTGAAGAACGGCCTGGCGGCGCGGCACGGCAAGCCGGTGGGCGTCATCCTGAGAGAAGCGGAGGAACTGAGCCAGCTGATCCGGGAAAATCCCTTTCAGACGGCAGCGCCGAACCGGGTCCTCGTCCTTTTCGTGGAACACGATGCGCCGCTGGATCGAGACGACATCGGCAAGGGCCGCAAGGATGAGGAAGTCGCCTTCGGAAGACACGAGGTCATCATCCATTATCCCTCCGGCATGGGAACCTCGCGCCTGCGACTGGCCGCTATGGCGATTGGGACGGCGCGCAACCTGAACACCGTCGCAAAGCTTGCCGAAATGGCGCATGACAAGACGTGACCAATCAGCCTTCGGCGCGGGCACAGCCAATGCATGGCACTGGCTTCCACGCGTTGCGTTCGACCGGATGCCTGAGACCTGCCATTGCCATCGGCGCGGGCGTCATGACGAAAGCAAGGATAGGACACGCCCCCACGGCATGGCGACGCCATCAGCTGGATGAGCGCGCCTTAAGGCCTTTAAGACAAAGCGATCAGCCGGGCAACGTGACGACGATGGCGCGACGTTCAGTCGCCACGACCGTATGTTCATATTGCACGACCGGCGCGCAGGGGTCGCTGTAAAGGGTCCAACCGTCCTCGCCCTCGCTGGCCCAGCGGCCGCCAGTGGAAAGGAAGGGTTCGACCGTCAGGACCAGTCCCCTGTCGATACGCCGCCTTTCGCCCTGCATTGGCCAGGTCGCGATTTCCTCGGGGTATTCATGCAGGGAACGGCCGACCCCGTGGCTGGCAAGATTGCGGATCAGGGTGTAACCGCGGGCCGTGGCGAAGCGGCCGATGGCCTGCCCGATTCCCGCCAGAGGCTTACCCGCGCCGACCTGCGCGATCCCGATCTGCATCGCCCGCTTGCCGTCACGACATAGGCGATCAAGCTGCGTCCGCTTCGGCGAAAGACAGAAGCTGGCACCGGTATCGGCGAAATAGCCGTTCTTCGATGCGGAAACGTCGATATTCACCAAGTCTCCCGGCGCAATCACTCGATCCCCGGGGATGCCGTGGGCGATTTCCTCGTTCACGCTGATGCAGGTCGCGCCCGGAAAATCATAGCTCGCCTCGGGCGCAGACAGCGCGCCTTCGCGTTCAAGCAAAGACCGACCGATTGCGTCCAGTTCGCGGGTCGTCATTCCCGGCTCCATTGCCCTGGACATTGCATGCATGGTGTTGGCGACGATTCGGCCGATCTCCTTCATGCCGTCCAGTTCGTCTTCCTGCGTGATTGTCATGCGGCGTTCCATCAATGACGGCGATCAGGCGCGCCACACTAATCGGAAAGCGCGGAAATGTCAGGCCCCGGGTCAATTGCCCTGTAGCGGCAGGGCTTTTTCAGGTTGGCAGATCCCTCGGACGTGGCATGACGACGCGCGACTAAAGGGTGACTTGCTTTTTGCAAGAATGGCTTCATCGCATTGCACCCCCCGGACGAGGGGTCTAAGGACGCCCCATTGCCCTTGGGCATTTCCCACCCATAAGCCATCGGCAGGAAAGACCAATATGACCGATCTTCCCGGATATCCCAGCCGTCGTGGATTCCTGAAGGGGTCCGCCGCAGGTGTCGCTCTGGCAGGCCTGGCCGTCTCGGCCAAAGCCCAGCCCGTCGAACCTCCGGCGCCGCTTGAAGACTATGATTGCCAATATTTCACGCCCGAAGAATGGGCTTTTGTGATTGCCGCGACCGCGCGGCTTATTCCGTCCGAAGGTGACGGGCCCGGCGCCATCGAGGCGCGCGTGCCGGTGTTCATCGACGGCCAGCTTGCCGGCGATTTCGGCCGCGCGGACGACTGGTACATGGTCGGCCCGCATGATCCGTCCGCGGATCCGCTGCTGGGCTGGCAAAGCCCGCTGAACCCGGCCCAGATCTACCGCCAGGCGATCCCCGCGTTCAACGCGTGGTGCGAAGCGCAGCATGGCAAGGCGTTCATCGCACTGGATGACGCCCAGAAGGACGCGGCGCTGACCGCATTGCAGGAAGGCGATGTCGGCCTGCAGGCCGAATTGCGCGACTTCTTCACGATCCTGCTCGCCAATACCAAGGAAGGCTATTTCGCCGACCCGATGTATGGCGGCAACCACGGTATGCAGGCTTGGACCCATATCGGCTTCCCCGGCGCACGCGCAAGCTATCGCGAATGGGCGACGCGCCACAATATCCGCTACCCGCTCGGGCCGGTTTCCATCAAAGGCGAGAGGGCATAAGCGATGGCACGTCAGGAAAAGAAAAAAGACGTCGTGATCGTCGGCCTTGGCTGGACCGGCTCGATCCTTGGGATGGAACTCGCGCAGGAAGGCCTGGACATCGTCGCGCTTGAGCGTGGCCATGACCAAAGCACGGTGCCGAATTTCCAGTATCCCCAGATGATCGACGAGCTGCGCTATGGTGTGCGGCTGAAGATGATGCAGCGCGCCAGCCAGATGACGGTCACCGTGCGCCGCAACGAGGCGGAAACCGCCTTGCCCTATCGCAGCTTCGGTTCGTTCCTGCCCGGCAATGGCGTCGGCGGTGCGGGCACGCACTGGAACGGCCTCAACTGGCGTCCCCAGGCCGAGGAAATGCAACTGCGTTCCTATGTCACCGAACGCTGGGGCGCAGGCATCATCCCTGAGGACATGCTGCTGGCCGACTATCCTGTCACCTATGACGAGATGGAGCCCTTCTTCGACCGCTTTGAGCGTGTCGCGGGCATCTCGGGCCAGGCGGGCAATCTCAAGGGCCAGAAGATCGACGGCGGCAACCCATTCGAGGGCTGGCGGTCGCGTGACTATCCCATGCCCCCGATGCCCACGACCTGGGACGGACAGAAGTTCGCGGATGCCGCGAAGGCGATGGGCTATCACCCGTTCAAGGCACCGGGCGGCATCGCCTCGACCGGCTATGTCAACGAATACGGCATGCAGATGGGCCCCTGTAACCTCTGTGGCTTCTGCGAGCGCTTCGGCTGCTATCAGTACTCGAAATCCTCGCCGCAGACGACCATCCTGGACGCGTTGAAGCGGATGCCGAACTTCTCGTATCGCACCGAATCCGAGGTGCTGCGCGTCGAAATGGCGCCCGACGGCAAGACCGCGACCGGCGTGACCTATTTCGACGAGAAGACGCAGGAGGAAGTGTTCCAGCCCGCCGATATCGTGATCCTGTCGTCGTTCCAACTGAACAACGTCCACCTGATGCTCGTGTCGGGGATCGGTCAGCCTTATAACGCCATGACCGGCGAAGGCGTAACCGGGCGCAGCTATGCCTATCAGATGACGGGCGGCGTGACGATGTTCTTCAAGGACGAAGAATTCAATCCCTTCATCGGTACCGGCGCCAACGGCATGTCGATCGACGATTTCGGGGTGAATCAGATCGATTTCGGCCGCGAAGGCTTCATCGGCGGCGCCTATTGGCGTTCCGGCACGACCAATGGTCAACCCATCCGCTCGATGCCGCTGCCCAAGGGCACCCCGGGCTGGGGCGCGGATTGGAAAAAGGGCATCAAGGAATGGTACGGCCATTCGATGTCCATCGGCTCGCATGGCTCGCACATGGCCTATCGTACGAACCACCTGGATCTCGACCCGACCTACAAGGACCGCCACGGCCGGCCGCTGATGCGGATGACCTTCAACTGGAACCCCAATGACCTGCGCATGAACCAGTTCATGAAGGGCAAGATGGAGGAACTGGCCAAGACCATGGGCCCCGACCTGATGCAATCGGCGTTCAAGGGCGACGGCACGCAATATGATGTCCGTCCGTATCAGACGACGCACAATACCGGCGGCCATGCCATGTCGTCCAACCCGCGCGAAGGTGCGGTCAACCGCTATTCGCAGGCCTGGGACAAGCACAACGTCTTCGTCACCGGTGCAGGGAACTTCGTGCAGAACACCGAATACAACCCGACCGGGCTTGTCGGCGGGCTGGCCTATCACACGGCCCACGCGATCCGCACGCAGTATCTGTCGAACCCCCGCCCGCTGATCTGAGGAGCCAGACGATGAAAAAATCTCTTCGCATCGTCGCCGCGCTTGCGGCGGTCGGCGTCGTTGGCGGGCTGGCCTTTGCCTTCGTGCCCACGCAGATCACCGGTCCGTCGACCCAGCTGCCGGATGATTGGAAACCGGCCGAGGGTCAGGGGAAATACGCCATGTATGCCTCGGACTGCATGGCCTGTCACACGGCGGAAGGCGGCAAGTCCTTTGCGGGAGGGCGCGCAATCGCAAGCCCGATGGGGACGATTTGGTCAACGAACATCACCCCGGACCCGGAAACCGGAATCGGAAATTGGACGCTGGATCAGTTCCGCGCCGCACTTCAGGACGGCATTCGCGCGGATGGCGCCCATCTTTACCCGGCCATGCCTTACGAGAATTATCGCAAGCTGACCGAGGAGGACGTCCGCGCGCTTTACGACTACTTCATGCATGAGGTCGAGCCGGTCCAGAACAAGGCCGAGGAAACGAAGCTTTCCTTCCCCTTCAACATGCGTTTCGGCATCCGGGCATGGAACTGGTTGGCGCTGACGCATGACGCAGGCTTCACCCCGGCCACCGGCAAGACCGAGATCGAAGAGCGTGGCCAGTATCTGGTCGAAGGCCCCGCGCACTGCGCCGCCTGCCACAGCCCGCGCAATGCGCTGATGGCACAGGACGGCGTCAGCGCAAGCGACGCGAACTTCCTGGCCGGCGGCGTCGTCGGCGGCTGGAACGCTCCGTCGCTGCGCGGCCCGAACTCGGCACCCCAGAAATGGGATGTCGCAGACATGGCGGCTTATCTGGCAACGGGTCGGAACATCCATTCGACCGCCAATGGTGAAATGGGGCTGGTGGTGCAGCATTCGCTGCAACACCTGACCGACCAGGACAACCTGGCCATTGCCGCCTTCCTGAAGGGGCTCGACGGTGCGCCGGCCGATCTGCCGGAAAGCTTCGCGGCAAAGGAAAGCCTGGCCATGCCCGCGCTTGACGCGGACGAGGCGGGCAAGGAAACCGAGAAGATGCTTACCGAAGCCGCCCCCGACATGGCGCTGGGTCCGCGGCTTTACCTCGACAACTGCGCGGCCTGTCACTTCGTTTCCGGCAAGGGCGCGCCCGAGATCTTCCCGGAGCTTGCGGGCAATCACCTGGTCACCGGCTCGGAAGTGGAACCGCTGATCTCGGTGATCCTGAACGGTGCGCAGGTGCCTTCGACCGCCAAGCGGCCGATGCATCTGGTCATGCAGGGCTATGCCGATCGCATGAACGACGATGACGTTGCCGAACTGGCAAGCTTCCTGCGCAAGGGCTGGGGCAATGACGCAGCAGTCGTGACCGCCGCCGACGTGGCCAAGGTGCGCGAGAAGCAGGTTCACTGAACCACGCCTGAAAGTCGGAAAACCGCCCTGCCCGAAAGAGCAGGGCGGTTTTTCATTGGTTCCGGCGCGGCTTCTGCGGGTCATATGATGTCGAACCGGACCCTCCGGTCAGGTCAGCGATTGCGGGTATCGACCGGATAGGCGGTGCTGAAGCGGATCCGCTCCATCGAGAAATGCGATGTGACGTTCTTGATCGGCACCGCATCGGTCAGGCGCTTGTAAAGCCGATCGAAGGAATCCATGTCAGGCACGGCAACGCGCAGCATGTAATCCATGCGCCCGGCCATGCGATAGACCTCCATCACCTCGGGAAGCTGAGCCACGGCTTGGGTGAACTCTTCACGCCATTCATGGGAATGGTTCGGGGCCTCCACCTCGACAAAGACCAGGATGCCGAAGCCCAATTTGCCGGGATCGGCCAGGGCGACGCGCCCGGTCAGGACGCCCAGGCTTTCAAGCTTCTGGATCCGTTTCCAGCAAGGTGTCTGCGAAAGACCGACCTTTTCCGCAATCTGCGCAATGGGCAGGGTCGCGTCCCGCATCAGCTCGGCGACGATCTTCCGGTCAATCAGATCCAGACTCTGCATTCCTTCCCGCCTTCCCCCAGTTCGGCACAACCGGGTGCACTATCCCTCGTTTTATCACTATTGTCGATAGGGTGAGTCGTGTATAATGAAGTTATGTGCAGCGCCAGATCGTGGAGGATCGAAGCGACATGAGCAGACCCAACGTGACGAACGGAACCGCCCCGAATGCCGAAGGCGAACAGCTGTTCGCGGTCAGGCTGATTGATCGCCGGACCGGGGAGGTGCCAAATTTCAACGGGAATCCGCTGAGTGTGCTGACAAGATCCCCCCGCGCCGCGATCGCCGACCTGATGAGCGGGCGCAACCAAAAGCTGTGGCGCGCCGAGGTCGAACCAGTCGGATCCCCTGCCCTGCATCAGGGCCGCGGGGTTGCTTTCTAGCGTCGCGGTAAGAGAAGAGAAATTTCCCCCGCAGGCATCACAAGGAAGACAGATCCTGCGAAACGCAAAAGGTAAACATCCGGCAACTATAGAGTTTTTTCGACTTCAACCATATGATTTCAGAGTATTCCGGCCGCCGGCTCCTTAATCCGGTACCGGCCTTTCGCGATCGGGATTGCGAAGGTGGTGACTTTTCGGAGGCGCGCGATGCGGATCATCAGGATTTCCGAAATTCTTCACGACGAAGGCGTGACGGGCCTGTATTCGCGTCTTCGCTTTCCCAAGGCGGCGTCGGGCGGCTGGGCCCCCTCTCCCATCACGCCCGAGGTTTCGGTCACTGGTGGCCGTCCCGACCTGCAGGACCGTTTGCGCCGCGTCCTGCGCCGCGCCGGTCGGCAGGTGATCCGAGATCGGCGCGGGCACGAATTGACCCGCTTTCACATCGATCCCGCGCTTGGGCCCTTTGAATCCTATGGGTCGAACGACATCCTTGTCCTATCGCGCAAAGCCGGTCCGCATCTGGACCAGATCGTGCAGCACGGCAAGTCGGCCCAGGCTGTGGTCGAAATGTGCCCCGAGCGTTATCAGAAACTGGCGGCGGCCGGGATGGGGCGCGACCGTCTGTTCCTTGCGGCTGGCGGACTAGATGGATTCGCGCTTGGCATCTATCGCTTCTTGCTGGCGGCGCGGGCGGTCGAACCGGACGCTGTCGATTGGCACTCGATGGTGCCGGATTTCCCGGTCGGGCATGACCGCATGCCGCGACTGTGCCTCAGTCTGGGAGAGGTGAAGTTCCGCCGGCAGTTTTTCCTGCAGCAGGGACCGCGCGGTTTCGTGCTCTGCGACGGACTACGGCAGGACCCGGGCTGGATCGGCGCCGCCATGGGCTATCGCGCAATGGCCCAAGCCTGCTTGGCCAGAGGGATCGGACAGGCGATCTTTTGCGAAGACGACGTCGAGATCGCCCCGGATTTCGAGATCCGGTTGGAAAAGGTCATGGCCTATCTGAAAAGTCGCGACTGGGACGTGTTTTCGGGCCTGTCGACCCATGTGCGGCAGGGCTATCATGCCGAACAGGTCGAAAGCTTTCGGGGCGAGACATTCCTGCACCTGAACCGCACCACAGGCATGGTCTTCAACATCGTCAACCGCCGCGCGCTGGAGCGGCTGGCCGCTTGGCGCTATGACGAACATGGTCGGCAGGGTATCACCATAGACGCGCACCTGGAATCGATGCCGGGATTGCGGGCGGTGACGACCATGCCTTTCCTGGTGGATCACTGCGATGCCCTGTCCTCGACCGCCTGGGGATTCAGCAATCGCAGATATCGGGGCATGATCACGAACAGCCAGCAGCGACTTGCCCAGATGGCGGCGGCACGTCTGGGTGACGCCACCGCCGCGATCTAGCGAAGGACCAGGTCGCGGTGCCAGCGGAACAGCAGCGCCAGCCCCAATCCGAACAGCGACGCGGCGACCAGCGCGACATAGGTCGGCTCGACATATTCCGCGCGATAGGTGGAATAAAATCCGCTGCGGTTCATGCCGACGATATGCACCACCGGGTTGAACCACAGGACATTCCGGAATCCCTCGGGCAATGAATCGAAGGGGATGAAGATGCAGGACAGCAGGAACAGGGGCCGTGTCGCGATGGCCCAGATATTCGACCAGATCGGAAACCTGCGCATCAGGAAGCAATTCATGCAGCCGACCCCAAGACCCAGCCCGGCGGCCATGAAAAACGCTGTCACGATCTGCGGCAGATTCAGGATCAGCTCGACCCGGTCGTAAAGCACAATGCCGATGATCACCGTCGTGAAGACGATGGCATGGACGACGCAGGACAGCGTGAATCGCGCGAAGATCGCATCGGTAAACGTCACGCCGGGATAAAACAGAAGCTGTTTCGAAAATGACAGCGATTGCGCGATCTTGCGGGCGATATCCAGAAACATCAGAAACGGCAGCAGCCCGGTCGCATAGAAAAGTGCGAAGCTGGATCCGACCGGCGGCACCCTGACAGCAAGCGAAAAGATCACCGTCAGCAGCGCGATTCCCCCGACCGGCTCGAGAATGGCCCAGACAAAACCACCAGGAGACTTGCCATAGGATGTGGCCATTTCGCGAAAGATCAGCGCCCCCAGCGTGCGCAGTCCTCGGGTCCGGCTCAACGGGTGGCGGCGGGCGCGGCTATTCATCATCATCCTCGTCCACGGCGCCGCCCATATTGGCGGTGTGGGTGGCGATGGCCTCTTCGACATCGGGGAAATAGGTCAGCCGTCCCTGATGAAGCACCGCCGCCGCGTCGCAGATCGAGCGGATCATGCTCATCGAATGGGACACCATGATGGCGCCGCTGTTCAGCAGTCGGTTGCGGAAATAGGCCTTGCTCTTCTCGCGGAAATACCCGTCGCCGACGCTGGTCACCTCATCGACAAGATAGGTGTCGAAATGGATCCCCATCGACACACCAAAGGCCAGCCGGGATCGCATCCCGGAGCTGTAGTTCCTGAACGGCAGATAAAGGTGATGCCCCAGATCCGAAAAGCGGGCGACGAAACCCAACAGCCCCTCGGCGTCGATGTCATAGACCCGCGCGATGAAGCGCGTGTTCTGCGCGCCCGTCAGATCGGGGTGAAAGCTGCCTGAGAAGCCGACCGGCCATGATACGGTCCCGGTCGTGACCACGTTGCCCCGGTCGGGCCGGACCACGCCGGCGATCATGCGCAGCAGGGTGGACTTCCCCGCGCCATTATGCCCCAGCAGCCCGATGGCGGTGCGATCCGGAAAACTGACATTGATGTTTCTTGCCACCACGGTCGTTCGCCCATTGACCGTGAAGCTTTTCGACAGGTTCTCCAGCCGGATCATGATGCCCGATCGCGGTTGCTGATGCCTATCAGAACGACGCTGAGCCAGGCGATGAAGATGAAGACCGTGGCAAGCAGCGTGATCGTGCCCCGACGCGGGCGGGTCGCGGCTTCCGGCAGCGATGGCTGCACGAATGTCGCCAGATATCGGTTGTCCTGCTCGGACTTCGAACGCGTGGCTTCGACCCCCGCAAGAGCCAGGGAATAGCTCTTTTCGGCCAGTTCCAGATCGAGTTGCAGCTTGGTATAGCCGTCAAGCACGGCGCTGAAGCTTAGCGCGCCGCCTTCGGCCCCGATATAGCTTTGCTGTTCATCCTGCAGGCGACGGCGCAGCACGTCGATGCGCTTCTGTGCCTGGGCCAGACGGATATCCGCGGTGCCCTGTTCGCGCAGTGTCTCAAGCTGGATGATCGCCTCGGTCAGTTCCTGCGACAGACCCGCGATGACTGCGGAGTTGATGTTCAGCGCCGCCTGCGGGTCCATCAGGCGATGCTCGTCGCGAAACCGTGCGATGGCGACGCGGGCCGCGCTCAGGCGCTGCTCGGTTTCCGCAAGATCGCGCTCGGCGTGCCGCAACGAGCTGTCGCGCGCCTCGTCCGAGACCGCGTTGACCAGCCGCGCCGCCGCATCATGCACGGCCACCGCAATCCTTTGTGCGTCGTCAGGGGCAAAGGCACGCACATGGATTCCGATCATCCCGGTGGCGGAATCGACGCTGATCGTCGCCATGTGCCGCCAGTAATCGACCAACTCCTCGCGCGTCGCGTCCTTCTTCAGGGCAAAGACCGGGTCGCCCGCCGCCCGTGAATAGATCGCCCGCAGATCCACCGTGCGGTCCAGATCTGCCACGAAGCCGGGGCTGCGCAGGTATTCGTACAGCATCTTTGCGTCGGTGGTGGCATTTCCCGCCGTCGATAGTCCCAGTCCCGCCAGCATTCCAAGGTTGGTCGACTCGTCGTCACGGACGACGAAGGACACCTCGGAAACGAACTGGTCCCGTGCAATCGCGAACATATAGGTGGCGACAAGCCCGGCGGGCAGCAGGAAACCCAGCACAAAGCTTAGTCCCACGATGCTGTGCCGCAGACGCCATCCCGCCCGCGCGACCGGAGGCGGGATGCGAGGATTGGCCGAACGCACTCGCGGCTGAAGGGGCGCCTCAAGATCCTTCATGACCGCGCTGCCCGTCGATCTGCCGGACGCCGCTCGACCCGGTCATACAGGGCCACGGCATCGTGCAGAGCCGCCGTCACTTCGTCCATCGCGGTTTCGGAAATGCGGTCATGCTCGACAAGGTCCAGAAGCGCACGGCGGCGCAGGTCCGGGCCGATCGGGATCGGCATTCGTTCGGGCAACCCGATCCCGGCCGCATAATCGCGATATTTCACCTGATCACCGTGGACCGCGTTTTCGTGCCCTTCGAAAGTGACAAGCGCGACGGGGATGCCGTAGGCATGGCAGGTGATATAGACATGCATCGCGCTGGTCAGCACGGCGTCGTATTCATGCAGTTTGTGGATCAACGCAAGGATGGCGTCACGGCCGGACCTGAGGATCGAGAATTCGTCGACATGCTCGGGCATCCGCAGCGGAATTGACCGGTGCGAAAAGTGGCGGACCAGCGCGATCCGGCCATTGCTGTTGGCGGGATGGGGATGCGGAAACAGCCTTGGCAGGATTGCAGCCGGATCGCCGAAGCGCTCGATCTTGGGACCGCCCGCCGCCGCCACCGCCTGCGCGGAATACGGTCCGCGCAGCGAAATATATGTCGCGTCCGGCGCCAGCGCCGCATCGCTGCGGCTGATCCCGGTCCCGACTAGGATCGACGAGGTCTGTGCGAAGCGCCCGATCGAACCAAGGGCCATCAGATGCGGCGGTGCATCCGCCTCGTCATGGCGCTGAAAGCGGACGGGCCGCGCGGTCAGCTTGCCAAGGATCAGCGGTGACAGCCAATCGCCGTAGTTCCCCGGATAAGGCTTGTCCCACCAGTGCAGGCGCAGCGGGTCTTCGGACACTTGCCCGGCGTGCTCCAGGAACGCATTGGCGGCACCGATCACGGCAAGGTCGGTCGCGGCGGGCAATCGGCGGGCATCCATTGCCGCGATCCGGTCCCGCACTGCCTCGGCGCGCCCCTCTCGTGCCTCGTGGACAAGGTGATAGATGCTGTTCGGCGACAGGCCGCTGCCACCATTGCTGGTCGCCGGCAATGTGGGCGACAGGAACTCGGTAACGCCGATCCGGTCGGAAAGCCGCCGCAGTGGCCCAGCAATGCGCGACGGCAGGACGCCTTGCATCTGGCGTGCGGTCTGCAGGGCAATGGATTTGACCCCCGGCGCAGGTTTCATCGGGTTCGGCCGCGCCCGACGGTCATGCTGCGCGGCCAGCCCCTTGAACGTCGCGACATTGCCGCTGGAGCCGAAGAAGAAGAAGGGTCGCTCGCCTGTTCCATCCTGCGCGGTGCGTCCGCCCAGCATCGAGGCCGGGATCACCTGAAAGCTGAGCCGGTCTGCGTTGCGGCGCCACGCTTCTTCGAAGAAATAGTCGTCGGTGGCACGAATGGACATGCTGGCCGAGGCACGCGCCGCATCCGAGATATAGGCGCGGGCAGCGGGGGTCGTGTTGATCCCCCAGAAGCACGGTTCCCAGAAGCGCGCGCTGTGCCCATATCCGATCCGCAACGGAGTATTAAATCCGCGCTGGAACCCTATGATATCGGCAGAGAAATCGGCAACAAATCCGGGCAGGTAATCGATGTCGCAATCGATGTCGATCCAGAAGATCCGCTTGTCGGGGTGATCCTCGCACACGGAATGCAGGAAGGGGATCTTCTTGCGGCAAAGTTCGATCCACTCCTCGCCGGGGGCCTTTTGCACCTCGGCGATGCGATGGGGTATGCCCAGCCCCGACAGCGAGCCGCGAAGCTGTTCGGCGGCTTCGGCATAATAGTCGTCGGGCGTGTGGAACGAGCAGACAAGTATATCGTCGCGGCCCTGGGCCGACGGCCTGACCTGGGTTTCGATGGGTGCAGACACCGCCCGTGCTCCTCATGCTTGCGGCCGATTGTCCCGGCCTCTTGTAGCTTGGAATATCCGCCCGACGCCTGCGCCGCGCCATTCCAAAGCCCGGGCAGGAAATAGGACGCCATCCCCCTTTGGGGGGCCGGAAAGGAAATCCGCTGCTGTTTCGGCAAAAGCGCGCCGGGATTGGCGGTCGGAATCCCGACAGCCCGACAGCAAGTCGGGCCGGTTTTTCGCACCGGAAAGAGAAGAATGCCCCCCACCTTCCCCAGGAGGATGCATCCGATCGCGGGGTCAGGATCCGCCGAGTGCCCGCGACGCCGCGTCGAACGGGCTGGATAGGATGCGCCCGGTGGCGTCCAGCAGATAGGTGCCGGCCCGCCGCAAACCGCCACCGTGATGGTCTTCGGCGGCGGCGGCATAGCGCGCGGCAAAGCCGATATAGCGGTCATGGTTCAGGGCATCGGTCGCGGGCACGGCCGTGATATCGAAGATGCGCATCCCGTTCTGTTCGGCAACGGCCAGAAGGCGCGGGTCATTCAGGGGCGCATTGCCGACGCGAAGGCGCCCGCCCGACAGACTGCCCGAGACCCCCAGCACGCGGTCGTCCGATGAGACCAGCACCGCCATCGGGGTCCTCAGCGGTCCCACCACCTCACTTTGCCGGCGGAAAACATCCATGTCGATATCCGGTGCCGCAAGCACGACGCGCAGCGGGTCGACGACATCGCCCCTGCCCTGCAAGCGCAACTGGCGCAACGTCTCCATCACCAGCCATGCGCCCATGCTGTGTCCGACGACGGCTATCTGGCGTTCGCCATGTCCCTCGCTCAGCCGGATCAGCAGCCGGGCCAGATCGTCGCGCGCATAGGTCGCGCCGTCTCGATCCGCCAGATAGCCGGTGGCGCGCGCATCCGAGGGCCAGGAGAACAGGATCGGCACCGCCCCCTCTCCGGTTTCGGCGCTGAGTTGGGCGACGCGGAACACCGCCTCCTGGTAGTTGTAGTTATAGCCGTGGACAAAAACCATGATCGTCTTGTCTCGTGACCGCGCAAGACGCGCGACCTCGGCGTCAAAGGCAGGCGCGCTCATCAGCCGCCGTCCGGTGGTGACGAAATCCTTCGACGGATCGGCATCCGGACCACTGACCTTGCCGTCGTTCTGTGAAGGCTTCGGGCGCGGCTGGAACATCAGCTGTTCATACGAGGCATCGCCCCGCCCGCTGCCGGGCACAGGGGGCGTACCCGCGCCCGGTGCCCGGTCGGTGACCGCGAACAGCGTGATCGGCACAGGTCCGCCCGCCGGCTGGACCACGGGCTGCAGCGTTTCCGGTCCCGGACGTGCCGCACAGCCCGACAATGCCATCAACAGGATCAGACTTGCCGAACCCGCGCGTCTCCGCCAGCAGGCAAGGGCGCGAAACCGGTCGGAGGATTGAGATAGACTGCTGTTCTTCATTTCGCCTGCCTTGTGCGAAATCGACTGTGGTGCGGACTTTCGGGAAATTCAATTCAATCCAGCAACCCGCTGCAGACGCCCGATCACCCCCACATCCCGCGCATCCTTTGCCCGATATCGATGACGGGCATTGTCGGCGATGGTCCCCCCGTCACGGGTGCCGCAGACCAGTGCATGACCTCGAACCGCTCCAGCAGATCGCGCGGGATAAAGCGGCTGCGCGCGGCATAGACGTGGCGATCGCCGCGCCGGGTCTGCTGGGTGACATAGAATTTCAGCGGCACGCCCAAGGTCAGGCGATCCTTGGCACGCGTCATCGCAACGTAAAGCAGCCTGCGTTCCTCTTCGATTTCGGCGGTCTGGCCGGTCCCCAGATCCGAAGGAATGCATCCATCGACGACGTTCAGGACGAAGACGGACTTCCATTCCTGACCCTTCGACGAATGGATGGTCGACAGGATCAGGTAATCCTCGTCCTTCAGGGGAACGCCCGCCGGGCCGCTGGTGGCGTCGGGCGGGTCCAGCGTCAGGTCGGTCAGGAACCGCTCGCGCGACGGGCTGGCCGAGGCGATCTGTTCAAGCTGCAACAGATCGGCGCGCCGAAACTCGGCATCCTCATGGATGCGGTCAAGATGCGGATCGTACCAGCAGCGGATCCGGGCGACCTGCTCAGGCCAGTCCCAGGGGGCAAGCGCATCCATCAGGTCGGGCCAACCGGTGCAGCGGGGCGGAGCCATGTCCCGAAGCGCCTGCAGAGGATCGGGATCGGACTGGATGCGGTCCAGCACCTTCCCCGCGCTGCCCGGCCCGATCCCCGGCAGCAATTGCAGGACGCGGAACCCCGCGACGCGATCCCGCGGGTTCTGGGCAAAGCGAAGAACAGCCAGCATGTCCTTGACATGGGCCGAGTCGAGAAACTTCAGCCCACCGAACTTGACGAAGGGCACATTCCGGCGGGTCAGCTCGACCTCAAGCTGGCTGGAATGGCTGGAGGTGCGGAACAGCAGGGCCTGCTGGCGCAGGGTCACGCCTGCTTCTCGATTGGCAAGAACCTGATCGACGAAGTGCCGCGCCTGCTCGGCCTCGCTGCCATAGGTGACCAGCCGCGGACGCTCGACCGATTCCCGCTCGGTCCACAGATCCTTGGTGAAGCGTTCGCGCGCGCCCGCAATCACCGCATTCGCAGCCGCAAGGATGGACTGGGTCGAACGATAGTTGCGATCAAGCGTCACCACTCCCGCAGGCGGGCTGAACGCCGCGGGAAAATCAAGGATGTTGCGCACCGTCGCCGCCCGAAAGCCATAGATCGACTGGGCATCGTCACCGACGACCGTCAGCCCCTGTCCGTCCGGTTTCAGCCCCAGAAGGATGCGGGATTGCAGGCGGTTCGTGTCCTGATATTCGTCGATCAGCACATGATCCCACATCGCCCCCAGATGGCTGGCGAATGCCGGTTCATCGACCACCTGCGCCCAGGCCAGCAACAGATCGTCATAGTCCAGCACGCCCTGAGCCTGCTTTGCGGCGACGTAATGTCCGAACAGCCGCCGAAGCTCGGCTTCCCATTGCCCGCACCAGGGAAAGCGATCGCGCAGCACGTCGGCAAGCGGTTCGTCGGCATTGACGACGGTGGAATAGATCGACAGGCAGGTGCCCTTGGTGGGAAAGCGTGCCTCGGTCCGGGACAGGCCCAGCTCGTGCCGGCACAGGTTCATCAGGTCGGCGGAATCCTCGCGGTCATGAATGGTGAAGTCCGGGTTCAGACCGATCTGCAAGGCGTGTTCGCGCAGGATGCGGGCGCCGATCCCGTGGAAAGTCCCGGCCCAGGTCAGGGCCTCAGCCGCAAAGCCCTGACCCATCGCCTGCATCGTGATCCGCTCGACCCGGCGGGCCAGTTCGCTGGCAGCACGGCGCGAAAAGGTCATCAGCAGGATCCGGCGGGGATCGGACCCCGTCGCCAGCAGATGCGCGACGCGATGGGCGATGGTATTGGTCTTGCCCGAACCCGCCCCCGCAATGACCAGCAGCGGGCCGTTCCCGAACTCGACCGCCTGCCGCTGGCGGTCGTTCAGCTTTTCCAGATATCCCATGCCCGCCCCCGTTTTTCGGCAAGATTAACCAATTCGGAACGGAAAGGGAACGCCCGATGGATCACTCGGCCGGGGTCGTCTCGCGCGCGGGAGGCAAGCCAGGGTTGCGAGGACTGGTCGGCGGGCTCGCCTCGGTCGTGACGGACAGCTGCGGCCCCAGTTCGGCCACCTCGGCATCCTCAAGATGGGAAATGGCGCTGTCACGGCGCCAGCCGCCATGCAGGTAAAGCGCGCCAGCCATCAGCATCGTCGCCACCATCGCGACCGGAAAGCTGAGCCACAGCGCATCGACACCCAGCCAGCCGCGCAAGCCAAGCGCGACTCCCAACCGAACCGGGTAAAGCGAGATCGTTAGAATGATCAGCGGCCAGATCACCTGCCCATTGGCCCGGATGGTTCCGAACAGAACCATCGTGATCCCGAAAGCGATGAAGCCCCAGGTGGCGACATTCGCAATATGCTGCCCGATCGCGATGGCTGGGCTGTCCGCGCCCAGAAAAAGCGCCAGCGCATAGCGGTCGGCAAAGGCAAGTGCCAGCACCAGCCCGCCGGTCAGCAGGAAGTTCAACGCGATCCCGACACGCGTGATCCGCGACACCCTGTCCCAACGCCCCGCCCCGATATTCTGCGCGGCCATGGCGCTGACCGCTGCCCCCAGCGCCATCGCGGGCATCTGGACATAGGTCCAAAGTTGCTGGTTTGCGCCGAAGGCCGCCGTCGTATCGACGCCCTCACGGTTGACCAGCGACATCATCGTCAGCATCGCGCTGGAAACGACGACCATCTGCAAACCGATCGGCAGGCCCTTCGACAGCATCAGGCGCAGGATATGCGGCGCGGGGCGCAGCATCTGCAGTTCGGTTCCCGTCAGTCTCAGCGGGTGGCGGCGCAGGTAGACATAGACCAGCATCGCGACAAGGCTGGTATAGTTCGCAACTGCCATCGCAAAGGCCGATCCCCCGATCCCCATTTGTGGGAAAGGACCCTTGCCCAGGATGAACAGCGGGTTCAGGATCACGTCCAGCACGACCGCCAATGCCATGAAGATCAGCGGGGTCAGCGCATCACCCGCGCCGCGCAGCGCCATCATCAGCATCGTCTGCATCAGGATCGCTGGCATCGCCAGAAACGTCACCCGCAGGAAGGCGCGGGCGAGGGGCGTGATTTCAGGGCCGGTCCCCAGAACCGCCAGCAGATGCGGCGCAAGAAACCAGCCAACCACTGCGATCAGCACCGCCAGCGGGGCGAATGTTCCGACAGCGGTGCCGACAACCTCCTTCGCCTCGTGCATCGATCCTCGCCCAATCGCTTGTCCGATCAGGATCGTCGCCGCCATGCCGAAGCCAAAGACAAAGGCGGTCAGCAGGAACATCACAAGGTTGCCGTTGGTGGTCGCGGCCAGTGCATTCTCGCCCAGCAGATTGCCAACCCAGACCGCGTCGATCGACCCGTTCGCCGATTGCAGGACCGACGATCCCAGCGTCGGAAGCGCGAAAAGCAGCAGGGTCGAGGTGATCGGCCCCGTCGTCAGATCGGTGCGTGGCTTCATGTCCTGTCCCCTTGCGACGTCCAGCCAGAACGCCGGGCGGCAAAAGAAGTTCAGGCGGCACGCCCGTGTTTCCGCCCGAAGCTGTCCGCAAGCTTCGGGTAAATCGGGACGGCGTGCCAGTCCAGATGTCAGTCTTGCGCCGGGTGTTCGTCGGTGTCGACCGCCCAACCCTCGATCGCCGAGACAAAGGCGGCCAGCCAGGCATTCGTCTGGTGGCCATCAAGGACACGGTGGTCGATGGTCAGCGTGACATAGCACATGGGACGGATCTGGATCGTATCGATGCCTTCGACCTCGCGCACGACAACCCGCTTTTCCAGCTTACCGATGCCCAGGATCGCGGATTGTGGTTGCTGGATGATGACCGGTGCCGCCAGAAGCGAGCCCGAGACTCCATGGTTCGAAATGGTGAACGTTCCGCCCGCCATATCCGCAGGCACAAGCTGGCCCTGCCGGGCTCGCGCAGTCAGGTCCTGAAGACGCGTCGCGACGCCGCGCAGGGACAGGTCCTGAACGTCGCGGATGACCGGGACGACAAGTCCCTTGTCCCCCAGCGCGGTGCCGATCCCGATATTCACCCGGTCGAAAACTTCCAGCCGGTCGGGGTGCCAGCGGCTGTTCACCTGTGGCACCGCGCGCATCGCCCGCGCGGCGGCAAGGATGATATAGGGCGTAAAGGACAGCGCGATCCCAGCCGCCGCAAAACCATCACGGTGCCGCTTGCGATGGGCGGTCACGGCGCTGAAATCGGCCTCGAACACGGCAGTCACCTGGGGCGCCTCGGAGACCGAGGCCAGCATGTTTCGCGCGATGGCAAGTCGCATCCGGTCGTGGGGAACAAACCGGCCAGCATCATTGCTGGCCACGGCTGCGGGCGCGTGGGCGGTTCGCGCCGCGGTCTCGACATCGGCGCGAGTCAGCCGGCCGTCACGACCGGTTCCTTTGATCGACGCCGGATCAATGCCAGTTTCCGCAAGCGCCCGTCGCACCGCAGGTGAGTGCCAGGACGACATGTCCCTTTCCCCTCCCGTGGGCGCGCCAGCGGGACCGGCAGGCGAGGATGGCGCCCCAGCGGACTCGTTCCCGACCTCGATCCGCGCCAGAACCGTTCCGGGGCGCGCCTCGGCGCCCGCTACGATCAGAATTTCGCTCAGGCGGCCTGCCACCGGGGCGGGCACCTCGACCGAGACCTTGTCCGTCTCCAATTCGACCAGCGGGTCATCCTTGGCGACCAGTTCACCCACCTTGTGCAACCAGGCCGAAACGGTGGCCTGCGTTCCTTCCTGTTCAAGCGGCACCAGCACGTCGACCATCTTAGAACTCCAGCAATTCAGTCAGCCGATCGCGGATCGCTGCGACCGAGGGCACGGCCCAGTCCAGAAAGGCCGGATTATGCGGGCTGGGGATGTCGGGCATGGTCAGCCGCGCCACCGGGGCGTCAAGATCGGTAAAGGCCTCGTCCGCGATCACCGCAGCAATCTCGGCGCCGAAGCCCGCCGTACGCAGATCCTCGTGCACGATCAGGCAGCGATGGGTACGCGCGACCGAGGCAAGCACAGCCTCGCGATCCCAGGGCACCAAACTGCGCAGGTCGATCACGTCGACCGACAGCCCCTGCGCGGCTTGTTCGCAGCGATCGACCAGCCCGCCCCAGGTGACGATGGTGGCCCGCTCACCTTGTGCGACCATGCGCGCCTTGCCAAACGGCAGGATATAGTCGTCGCCGGGCCATGCGCGCCGCGCCCAAGCGTGGTCCAGCATCGCCCGATGCTCAAGGAAGATCACCGGATCGTTGCCGCGCAGCGCACCGCGCAGAAGGCCGGCCGCATCCTCGGCATTCGAGGGAACCGCGACCTTCCAGCCGGGACTGTGAACGAATGCGACCTCGTTCGTCTGGCTGTGCCACGGGTCGCCGCATTTGAAGAAGCCGACCGGCATCCGCACCACCATAGGCGCGGCAAAGCGGTTGTTGGTACGCCAGCGCATCGAGCCACAATCGTTCAACTGCTCGGTCGCGGGTTCGGCATACTTGCGGAACTGGATCTCGGGGACGGGCAGAAGACCCGCCAGCGCCATCCCGACCGCACGACCGATGATCCCTTCTTCGGACAGCGAGGTGTCAAAGACACGGGCAGCCCCATGGCGCTCTTGCAGACCCAGGGTGACGGCATGGACTCCGCCCTTTGGCCCGACATCCTCGCCAAAGATCACCATGCGCGGGTTGGCTGTCATTTCCTGGTCCAGCACGCGCCGAATGGCCGTGACCATGTTCAGGCGCTGCCCCTGCGGCCGGGGCGTGTCGTCCGCGGGTGGCGGGGTCCAGCCCTGCGGCATCAGACCGCCCACCTGCTGGATCTCGCCTTCGTAAAAGACATGCCGCAGGATCGAGGCAGGATCTGAAACCGGTCGGGCCTCGGCGGCAATGCGGGCGGCCTCGACCGTCTGGGCGGCTCGGGCGATGGCAGCATCCCATTCGCTGGCGCTGATCCGGCCGGGGACAAGATGCGCGCGCAACTTCGGCCAGGGATCGCGTGCCTGCTCGGCAGCGACCAAAGCGGCGGGCTTATAGGCCTGGGTGTCCTGAAAGCTGTGCCCCTCCAGCCGGGGGACGGTCAGGCGCAGCAGCGCGGGGGCGCGCTCGTCGCGCACGAAGGCGACGGCGTCGGCGACAAGGCCTGCTGCTTCGGCCGGGTTGGTGCCATCGCCGGACAGGATCTTCAGGCCCTGCCACGCACCAAGATTGGCGGCAATGTTCCCGCCCGGCGTCTGCAGCGTCGAGGGGACCGAGATGCCGAAGCCATTATCCTCGACATAGAAAAGCATCGGCAGGCGTTTGGTGGTTGCTATGGTCAGCGCCGACCAGAACCCGTTCGAGGCGACCGCACCGTCTCCACCCAACACGACCGCGATCGAACGTCGATGCGCGGTCGATCCCAGCACCTCGGCGTGGTACTCCAGCGCCTGCGCCCATCCTGCGGTAGGCGTGAACTGCGCGCCCACCCCACCGCACATCGGCAGCGCAATGGTGCCTTCGCGGTTTGGGAAGTTGAAGACGACCCCGATGTCGCGCCCGTCGGAGTAACCACCCGAGCGCCCCATCGCAGAAGCCAGCGCATCGACCGGATCGACCCCCAGCGCCAGCAAAAGCGGCCGAGATCGGTAATAGCCGCAGACAGCATCATGCGGACCATCAAGCTGCAATCCCAGCAGGATCTGGGCCATGTCGTGCCCGCGGGCCGAAAACTGATACAGAACCTTGCGTTCAGGGACGAGCCGGGTTTCTTCGATCTCGTCCAGCGCACGGCTTAGCGCCATGTGGCGCATGACCGCGCGCCAATCGACCTCGGGTGCTGCCGATCCGTGAACCAGTGCCGCTGCCTGTCGTGCCATGCCGTCCTCCTGCCCGCATTTGAAACCATTTTACGCGCAAGTGGTGGAACAGGCTTTCAATCGCTTCACTTCTAGGGTGAATATTGGTTCATTCAATTCACTCTTAGCCATGCAGTGAACCAAATGATCCAGATTGACGCGCTTGACCGAAAGATCCTTCGCGCCTTGCAGGAAGACGCCTCGCTGTCGAACCAGGAACTGGCCGAGCGTGTCGGTTCCTCTGCCGCATCCTGCTGGCGCCGGGTCAAGGCGCTGGAAGAGGCGGGCGTGCTTGGTCCTGCCGTCAGGCTTGTCGATCCCGCGCGACTGGGGCGGGGTCTGGACGTGTTCTGCCAGATCCGCATGAAGTCCCAGGGACGCGCCATGCGCGCCACCTTTGAAGAGTTCATCGAGGCGCAGCGCGACGTGGTCGAATGCTATTCGATCAGCGGTGACTGGGATTATCTGCTGCACATCGTCGCCGAGGATGTCGCTGATTACGAACGGGTGCTGATGCACGGCATCCTTGATCACGAGGCAATCGCGAGTTCTTCCTCGATCTTTGTGCTGCGCCGGGTCAAGCACCGCACCGCCGTCCCGGTTTGATCCCGCGAACCATGTCGCTGTGATTGAGCCTGCGCATGGCCCATGGCAGTCATCGTTCCGGCAGCATCATTGGGCGGTCAGCTTCCCCGCCATCTTCGATCCGGTCAAAGACATGCTCGGACTTGCGCAGGAATTCCTCGCTGTCGAGCCAGTCGGCCAGCCGGTCCATCGTGGCGATGAATGCCCGAACCTCGGCCCTCGTCAGCGGCTCGAAGACCGCCTCGAGCCCGCGCTCGGACAGCAGGTCAGCTCGCGTGCGCGCATCCTGTCCGGCGGCGGTGATGAACAGGCCAAAGCGACGCGCATCCGACTGGTCGTTCCGGCGCTCGACATAGCCGCTTCGGACAAGGTTCTGGATCATGCGCGAAACAAGGCTGCGCTCCATCGCCGTCATGACCGTCAATTCGGCGAAGGTGGTTCCGGGGTCGTCCCCGATCAGCCTCAGCACCCGGATCGTGCGGATGTCGAGGCCGACAAGATTGACGAACCGATCCTCGACTGAGCGGATGGATTCGGTGGCCAGCATGTTCAGTTTGTAGATCGCATTGCCCTGTCGAAAACTTCGAGACCAGGTCTTTGCCATAATCATCCGCCCCGCCCGTGATCATCCCCATCTTGAGGATGAAAAGCGGAAGCTTCAAACATTTCCTTCGGGTATCAATAGCGGGTGGCCGCACGGCGCTGCGCCCCTTGGGCCAGCAACCGCGCCGCCGCGCATCAAGTGCGCACCGATTGTGCCAGTCGCTCCAGCCCCGCCATTTCGTCGGCGGTCAGATCGACCCCCTCGGCAAGCGAACGGGCACGGGCGGTGAAGCGGCGCTGCGAAGGCAGGCGCGCGCCCTGCCCCACGATGGCCTCGAACAGCCGCTCGGCCCGGTCGAAAGCAGCGCCGGGACGACCGGCCGAGAATTTTTCGGGCGACAGGGCGATGATCAACTCGCCATGGTGGGGCAGAAGATCGGTGCTGCCCAGGAAATCCAGGGCCTCTGGACTGGTCAGGTCGCCGATCATGGCCCCGGCCAGCAGTTCGATCATGGTCGAGATCGCGGATCCCTTGTGCCCGCCGAAGGTCAGCATCGCGCCTTGCAGGGCGCTTGCCGGATCGGTCGTGGGCGCCCCGTCGCCATCGATGGCCCATCCCTCGGGCAACGGGCTGCCGCTGCGGCGGTGCAACTCAATCTCGCCCCGCGCGGCGACAGATGTGGCGAAATCGAAGACATAAGGCGGCTTGCCCGGCCGCGGCCATCCGAATGCCAGCGGGTTCGTGCCCAGCAGCGGCCTGCTGCCTCCGGCCGGCGCGACGGTCGCATAGCTGGGGCACATTGCAAGCGCCGCCAGCCCCTGATCGGTCAATAATTCGATCTCGGGCCACAGGGCCGAGAAATGCGTGCAGGAATTGATCGCCAATGCCGCTATGCCCAGTTCCCGCGCACGATCGGCCAACACCGGCGCGCCGATTGCGAAGGCCGCCGGGGAAAAGGCCCCGTGCGCATCGACGCGGATCACCGCGCTGCCGTCGTCAGTCAGGACAGGCTCGGCCTTGCCCTGCACCTTGCCCGCGCGCAGAGTCCGCAAGCATCCCTCGATGCGATAGATGCCATGGGACTTGCAGGCATCCCGTTCTCCGGCGACGATGACCTCGGCGACTGTCCGTGCCTGCAGATCCGAAAGGCCGGCATCGGCAAGGATCCCGGTCACCATTTCGGTCAGGCGCGGCACACTCAGCGTGGTGGTTGGGGTCATCTCATCCCTCGCTCGTCAAGGCTTGCGTTTTCTGTGCATACTATTTGTATGCAAATTGGGCAACCCGCGCATTCCCTGCATTTGACTGCCCGTTTGTATACTTTATGTATTTTTCATTTGATTTTCGCTCCGACTGGTCAGATACAAATTGAACGGAATCGGTCCAAAGTGATCCGACACACCAATATGGGAGAGAAGACATGAAATCCTCGGTTCTCGCGCTGGCCGCGATGGCGACGGCTCTTGCGGCACCCGCATTTGCCGACAAGCTGGACGACATCATCGCCTCGGGTACGCTGCGCTGCGCGGTCGTGCTGGACTTCCCGCCGATGGGCGCGCGCGATGCGAACAACAATCCCGTGGGTTTCGACGTGGATTACTGCAACGATCTTGCGACCGCCCTGGGCGTTACCGCGGAGATCGTCGAGACCCCCTTCCCCGAGCGCATTCCCGCGCTGATGTCGGGCCGCGTCGATGTCGGCGTCGCCTCGACCTCGGACACGCTTGAGCGCGCCAAGACCGTCGGCATGTCGGTCCCTTATTTCGCCTTCGAGATGGCAGTGACCTCGAACGACAAGTCGGGCATCAAGTCCTTTGACGACATGAAGGGCAAGACCGTCGGCGCCACTGCGGGCACGTTCGAGGCGATCGCGCTTGAAAAGCAGGTCAAGGAATGGGGTTCGGGCGAATTCCGTCCGTATCAGACCCAGGCCGATGTCTTCCTGGCACTGAGCCAGGGCCAGATCGACGCCACCGTCTCGACCTCGACCGTGGCGCAGGCAAACGTCAAGACCGGCAACTTCCCCGGCATCTCGGTCGTCGGCAAGGCGCCCTTCGACACCGACTACGTCGCGCTTTTCACCAACCGCGAGGAATACGGCCTGATCAACTACCTGAACCTGTTCGTAAACCAGCAGGTGCGGACCGGCCGCTATGCCGAACTGTATGAAAAGTGGGTGGGTGGCGATCTGCCGGACCTGACGGTGCCGAACGTCTACCGCTGATATGACGGAACGGTTGCCGGCGCTGCCCTGCCGCGCCGGCGGCCCTCGATCAGAGGCGGGACGCTGATGTTCAACTATACCTTCCACTGGCACCAGGCGCTGCGCGCCCTGCCGCAAATGCTCGAAGGCGCGCTGGTCACGCTTCAGATCGCGTTGCTGTCAATGGCCATCGGGCTTGCCTGCGCTTTGCTTCTGACCCTCATGCGGCTTTCGGGCAGCCGAGTCTTGCGCGGAGCTGCAAAAACCTGGGTCGAGGTGGCGCGGAACACTCCGGCGCTTTTCCAGATCTACATGGCGCATTTCGGATTGGGCAGCTTCGGCATCCATCTGAGCCCCTATACCGCGCTGCTGGTCGGGATCGCGTTCAACAACGCGGGCTACCTGGCCGAGAATTTCCGCGGTGCGCTGAAGGCCATTCCCGACACCCAGACCCGCGCCGGACGCTCGCTGGGGATGAGCGCGCTGCAGGCCTTTCGCCTGATCGTGCTGCCACAGATGCTGCGCATCGCCTTCCTGCCGATCACCAACCAGATGGTCTGGGCGATCCTGATGACCTCGCTGGGCGTCACCGTTGGCATGAACACGGACCTGGCCGGGATCACGCAGGAACTGAACGCGCGGACCTTCCGCACCTTCGAGTTCTTCGCGCTTGCCGCCGCGATCTATTACCTGATCGCCAAGGTCGTCACCCTTGGCGCGCGGCTGATCGCCTGGCGCATGTTCCGCTACTGAAGGGAGGAACGCATGTTTGATACTGCAATGACAGCGAACGACCTGCTGTTCCTGGCCAAGGGCGCGGGGATGACGCTGGCGGTGACCGGAGTTTCCGTCGCCGCGGGCACAGTCATGGGGATCCTGTTCGGCGTCATCCGCGTCCAGCTGGGCGCATGGTGGGCCGCGCCGCTGACCTTCGTGCTGGACATTTTCCGTTCGGTCCCGCTGCTGATCCAGCTTGTGCTGGGCAACGCCTTCCAGTCCATCGCCAAGCTGGGCTGGGGGCCCTTCACCACCTCCTGCGTGATCCTGTCGCTTTACACGGCCGCCTATTGCACCGAGATCGTGCGGGGCGCCATCGACGCGGTGCCCGGAACGACGCGGCGCGCGGCACGTTCGCTTGGGATGACCTGGGGTCAGGACATGCGCTTTATCGTGGCGCCGCTGGCGACGCGGATCGCGCTTCCCTCGTGGATCGGCCTGACGCTGGGCGTGATGAAGGACAGTTCGCTTGTCCTGTGGCTGGGCCTGATCGAGCTGCTGCGGGCATCCCAGGTTCTGGTCACCCGCCTGCAGGAGCCGCTATTCATCCTGTCGATCTGCGGCCTGATCTATTTCCTTCTCAGCTTCCCCATTGCCCGGCTTGGCGGGTACCTGGAAAAACGGTGGTCCCCCAATGATTGAGATCCAGAACGTCCGCAAATCCTTTGGCCAGCTGGAAGTGCTGAAGGGCATCGACCTGACCGTGCAAAAGGGTGAAGTCGTCACCGTGATCGGCGGGTCGGGGTCTGGGAAATCGACGCTTCTGACCTGCATCAACGGGCTCGAGCCGATCGATTCCGGCAAGATCCTGGTCAATGGAACCGAGGTCCATGCCAAGGGCACCGACCTGAACAAGCTGCGCCAGAAGATCGGGATCGTGTTCCAACAGTGGAATGCCTTTCCCCACCTGACCGTGCTGGAAAACGTCATGCTGGCGCCCCGCAAGGTGCTGGGCATTCCCAAGGCCGAGGCCGAGGCGATCGCTGTCAAGCAACTGACCCATGTCGGCCTTGGCGAAAAGCTGAAAGTCTATCCCTCGCGCATGTCGGGGGGACAGCAGCAGCGGATGGCCATTGCCCGCGCATTGGCCATGTCGCCCGAATACATGCTGTTCGACGAGGTGACATCGGCACTGGACCCGCAGCTGGTGGGCGAGGTTCTGGATACGCTGCGCATGCTGGCATCGGAAGGCATGACGATGATCTGCGTGACACACGAGATGAAGTTTGCACGCGAAGTATCTGATCGCGTTGCCTTCTTCCACAAGGGCGTTCTTGCCGAGATCGCCCCCCCGGCCGAGTTGTTCGGCACACCGAAAGACCCGGAGCTGCAAAAGTTCCTGGCCGCGACGCATTGAGAGAATGATGCAACCACAATACGACGTAACCGTCATCGGCGCGGGTGTCGTCGGCCTTTCGGCCGCGATCGCCCTGCAGAACCGTGGGCTGACGGTGTTGGTCCTTGACCGCGAAGGACCGGCCGCCGGCGCTTCGGCCGGCAATGCCGGCGCCTTCGCCTTTACCGACATCCTGCCGCTCGCCTCTCCCGGCATTCTCAGGAAGGCGCCGAAATGGTTGCTTGATCCGCTGGGTCCGCTGACCGTACGGCCGTCCTATGCGATGCGGATCCTGCCCTGGATGTATCGGTTCTGGCGGGCCTGTTCGCCCGCCCGCGTCGCCCAATCGACGGCGGCGCAAACTGCGCTGATGGACCTGTCGCGGTCGGAACTGGAACCCTTCCTCGCCGCATCGGGCACGATGCCGATGCTGCGCAAGAACGGCAATCTGCAAGTCTATGAATCCGAGGCGGAGTTTCAGGCTTCCCTTCCCGGATGGGAGATCCGTGCCCGCCACGGCATCGAATTCCGGCACATGGACGCAACCGAGATGGCAGGGATCCAACCCGGCATCGCGCCGCGCTTCATCAAGGGCACGTTCACCCCTGGATGGTTCTCGATCGATGACCCGCGGATTTACACGCTGGCCTTGGCCGATCACTTCCGCAGCCTTGGCGGAGAGATCGAGCGGGCGGAGGTCACCTCCCTGCGCCCGGTGGAAGGCGGGGTCGAGATCGACGGCAACCGCCGCGCCAGCCATGTCGTTCTGGCGGCCGGAGCATTCTCGCACCGCGTCGCGCGGTCCCTGGGCGAAAAGATCCCGCTTGAGACAGAGCGCGGCTACAACACCACCTTGCCGCCCGGCGCGCTGGACCTGCGCACCCAAATCACCTTCGGCGGCCACGGCTTCGTCGTCACGAACCTTTCGACCGGCATCCGCGTCGGCGGCGCGGTGGAGCTGGGCGGGCTGGACCTGCCCCCGAACTTCAAGCGTTCCGATGCGATGTTGGCCAAGGCGAAAACCTTCCTGCCCGCGCTTCGGACCGAAGGCGGCGTGAAATGGATGGGCTTCCGCCCCTCGCTTCCCGACAGCTTGCCCGTGATCGGCCGTGCCCGCGCCACCCCGCGCGTAATCTATGCCTTCGGGCATGGCCACCTGGGCAAGACCCAATCCACCGGGACCGCGCGCCTTGTTGCCGATCTGGTTACGGGCCGCGCCCCCGCCATCGACCTTACCCCCTTCTCGCCCCAAAGGTTCTAAGCCATGACGACCCATACCTTCTCCTGCATCGACGGGCATACTTGCGGCAACCCCGTCCGCCTTGTCTCGGGGGGCGGCCCCCGCCTTGAAGGGGCGAACATGCTGGAGCGGCGTGCCCATTTCCTGCGCGAATTCGACTGGGTCCGCACCGGCCTGATGTTCGAGCCGCGTGGCCATGACATGATGTCGGGCAGCATCCTGTATCCGCCGACCCGTCCCGATTGCGACGTCGCGGTCCTGTTCATCGAGACCTCGGGCTGCCTGCCGATGTGCGGCCATGGCACCATCGGCACCATCACCATGGGGATCGAGAACGGGCTGATCCAGCCGCGCGAACCGGGTAAGCTGTCGATCGACGCACCCGCGGGCAAGGTCGACATCACCTATCGTCAGGAAGGACGCTTCGTCGAGGAAGTCCGCCTGACCAATGTCCCCGGCTTCCTTTACGCCGAGGGCCTGACCGCCGAGGTCGAGGGGCTGGGCGAGATTGTCGTCGACGTGGCCTATGGCGGCAATTTCTACGCCATCGTCGAGCCGCAGAAGAACTTCCGCGACATGGCAGATCACACCGCAACCGAACTGGTCGGCTGGTCGCCGAAGCTGCGCGCGGCGCTGAACGCGAAATACGAATTCGTCCATCCCGAGCATCCCGAGATCAACGGCCTGTCCCATATCCAATGGACCGGCGCACCGACGGTCGAAGGGGCCCATGCCCGCAACGCTGTGTTCTATGGCGAAAAGGCCATCGACCGCAGCCCCTGCGGGACCGGCACCTCGGCCCGGATGGCGCAGTTGGCCGCCAAGGGCAAGCTGAAGGCCGGGGACGAGTTCTGGCACGAATCCATCATCGGCTCGATCTTCAAGGGTCGGGTCGAGGCCGAGACCACCGTGGCGGGCCGCCCCGCAATCATCCCCTCGATCGCGGGCTGGGCGCGGATGACCGGCTACAACACCATTTTCATCGACGAGCGCGATCCCTTTGCGCATGGCTTCGTCGTGAAATGACCGCGGCCCTGTCCATCCTGCCCGGCAATGCCGAGGGGCCCGTCCTCGCGATGACCGAGGGGCTCAGCTTCTGGGGCGGGGTGGACCCGGCGACCGCGCGGGTGATCGATGCCCATCATCCGCTGCACGGTGCCTGCCTTGCGGGCGCGGTGGTGATGATGCCGACCAGCCGGGGCTCCTGCTCCGGCTCTGGCGTGGTGCTGGACCTGCTGTTGAAGGGCAATGCCCCGGCTGCGCTGATCTTTTCCGAACCCGAGGACATCCTGACGCTCGGCAGCCTGATCGGGGCCGAGATGTTCGGGCGCAGCTTTCCGGTCCTGCGTGTTGCCGAGGGTGACTTTGCCCGGCTGGCTGCGCAGCCCCGGCTGTCGATCCGCGAAGAGGAAATCGTCGCGGACGGAACCCGCATGCCCATCCTGGCGCCGCGCGATACCTCACTGAGCCTGACCGAGGATGACCGCGCGATCCTTGACGGGCGCGACGGCAAGGCGGCGGCGCTTTCCATGCGCATCATTTGCGCAATGGCGCGGCAGCAGGGTGCAACGCGGCTGACCGACATTTCCCGAGGGCATATCGACGGCTGCATTCTGGCCCATCCGGCGAACCTGATCTTCGCCGAAAAGATGGACGAGTTGGGCGCAAGGGTCCGGGTCCCCACCACGATCAACGCTATTTCGGTCGACCGACAGCATTGGCAGGAACAAGGCGTCCCGCCGGTTTTTGGCAACCAGGCCTCGCGGCTGGCGGATGCCTATGTCCGCATGGGTTGCCGGCCCAGCTTTACCTGCGCACCCTATCTGCTGGAGGATCGGCCCGGACTTGCCGAACCCATCGCATGGGCCGAGTCGAACGCAGTCGTCTATGCCAATAGCGTGCTGGGCGCGCGTTCGCCCAAGCATCCAGACTTTCTGGACCTGTGCATGGCGGTCACCGGGCGCGCGCCGCTGACGGGCGTCTATCTGGACGAAGGCCGCCTGCCCCGCCGCGTGATCGACATCGCGCCGCCCCCGGACCATGACGACGCGATCTGGCCGCTGCTGGGCTATCTGGCCGGGCTGACCTCTCCTGACCGTATCCCGCTTTTGCGAGGACTTGCGGCGCTGTCTCCGACGTCCGACGATCTGAAGGCGCTTTGCGCGGCCTTTGGCACCACTTCCGCTGCGCCCATGCTGCATATCGACGGTGTCACGCCCGAGGCCGGCCCTTTTGCCGCCGATGCGGACCAGTGCCACATCGGTCCCGAGGATCTGGCGCGGGCATGGTACCTGCTGAATCAGGGGCCACAGGACGTGGACCTGATCGCCATCGGCAGTCCCCATGCCTCGGCCACGGAATGCCGCGCATTGGCGAGGGCGCTGGACGGAGATCGTCCCTCGATCCCGGTCATCGTCACCGCCGGACGCCAGATCATCGAAGAACTCCGCCTTGACGGGACGCTGGCACGGCTTGAGACGGCGGGCGTTCAGGTGATCCCGGATCTGTGCTGGTGCTCGATCACCGAGCCGGTCTTTCCGCCCGCCGCCCGGACCGTCATGACCACCTCCGGCAAATACGCCCATTACGGACCCGGCTTGTCCGGCCGCGCCCTCCGCTTTGGCAGCATGGCCGAATGCGCGGCGGTCGCCCTGACAGGATGGGCGCCTGCGGAACCGCCAGAATGGCTTGGCGGGCATCGCGGAAATTCATTTGAATCTTTCTAGGAAGAAACAGCAACCATGCGCAGCACAAAGACAATCCATGTTATCTCTGCCCATGCAGAAGGCGAAGTCGGCGACGTCATCGTGGGCGGCGTCATGCCCCCTCCCGGAGAAACGGTGTGGGAACAAAGCCGGTGGATCGCCCGCGACGGGCGCCTGCGCAACTTTGTTCTGAACGAGCCGCGCGGCGGCGTCTTTCGGCACGTGAACCTGCTGGTTCCCCCCCGCCACCCCGAGGCCGATGCCGCCTTCATCATCATGGAGCCCGAGGACACCCCGCCCATGTCCGGCTCGAACTCGATCTGCGTATCGACAGTGCTGCTCGATGGCGGCCTGATCCCGATGCAGGAGCCCGAGACGCATCTGGTCCTTGAAGCGCCCGGCGGGCTGGTTCGGGTCCGCGCCGAGTGCCGCAATGGCAAGGCCGAGCGGATTTTTGTCCAGAACCTGCCCAGCTTCGCCGGGCCGCTGGACCAGGCGCTTGAGGTCGAGGGCCTGGGAACGCTGACCGTGGACACGGCCTTTGGCGGCGACAGCTTTGTCATCGTCGACGCGGCCGCGATGGGCTTTTCCTTGCAGGCTGATGAAGCCCATGACATTGCCCGGCTTGGCGTGCGTATCACGGATGCGGCGAACAAGGCCCTGGCCTTCCGCCACCCGACCCTGCCTGACTGGCGGCATTTCTCGTTCTGCCTGTTCGCGGGGCCGGTCCAGCGCGACGGAAACGATCTGCGCGCGGGTGCGGCGGTTGCGATCCAGCCGGGCAAAGTTGACCGCTCGCCCACCGGGACCGCGCTTTCGGCCCGCATGGCGGTGCTGCACGCGCGGGGCCAGATGGGCTTGGACGACCGCCTGACCACGGTGTCGCTGATCGGATCGACCTTCGGCGGCCGGATCCTTGGCACCACCTCGGTCGGGGACACCCCGGCGATCCTTCCCGAAATCTCGGGCCGGGGCTGGATCACGGGAATTCACCAACACATGCTGGACCCCTCGGACCCCTGGCCCGAAGGATATCGCTTGACGGACAGCTGGGGCGCGCGCTAGCGGCTGCGACCTTGGTTTAGCCAGTTTTCGACCAGCATATTCGTCGCCATGAAAGTGCCCAAAATGACAAAGAAACCCGCATCGAGCGCCCTTTCCGAACGCAAGCGCGGCGAAGGCGCCAAGCTGGTCTACGACATCCTGCGCGACGACATTCTGGGATTGGTGCTGCCTCCGGGCAGCCCGATCGACGAGATCCAGCTGGCCGAGCGCCTGTCGATGTCGCGCACACCCATCCGCGAGGCATTGGTCAGGCTGGCCGGCGAGGGGCTGGTCACGACGCTGCCGAACCGCTCGACCGTGGTGTCGAATATCGATGTCTTGAACCTGCACACATTCTTCGATGCGTTGACGCTGATGTATCGGGTGACGACGCGGCTGGCGGCCGAGTATCGCAGCGCCTCGGATCTTGAGATCATCCGCGCGCGCCAGGCCGAGTTCGCTGCCGCGGTCGACGCCCAGGATGCCCTGGCCATGATCGCCACCAACCGAGAATTCCACGCAGCCATCGCCGAGGCCGGGCGCAACCCCTATTATACGGGGCTGTTCTGCCGCCTGCTGGACGAGGGACGCCGGATCCTGCGGATCTATTACTCATCCTATAACGATCGCTTGCCCCAGCGTTTCGTCGACGAGCACGAGGACATCATCGGCGCAATCGAGGCGCGTGACATTGCCACCGCGGACCGGTTGGCCAAGCAGCATGCCGACCAGATTGTGCTGCAGATCCAGCAGATGTTCTCGCGCGACCGACGCCAACAGATCTCTCTTTGACCCCATCAATGGCAGGGATGCGCCGAGTTTCCGCATGCGCCGAAAAGTTGTCGACATAAAAAATACAAACGGTATTCTAACAGTCGACCGGAAGCGATTCGGGACGCATTGTCGCGCCCTGCCGCCGTTCGATGCCATAGCCAACAGGAGTCCCTGATGAACGCCCAGATCTTTTCCGGCTGCATGCCGGCGCTGATGACCCCCTGCACCGCGGATCGCCGTCCCGACTTCGATGCGCTGGTCCGCAAGGGCAAGGAACTGATCGCCACCGGGATGTCGGCGGTGATCTATTGCGGTTCGATGGGCGACTGGCCGCTGATCTCGGACGAAGAGCGGATGGAAGGCGTTGCCCGCCTGGTCGCCGCTGGCGTTCCGGTGATCGTCGGAACCGGCGCGATCAATACGGCCAAGGCTGTCGCTCTGGCCGC
Source organism: Paracoccus sp. KR1-242 (assembly GCF_049446195.1). NCBI lineage: Bacteria > Pseudomonadati > Pseudomonadota > Alphaproteobacteria > Rhodobacterales > Paracoccaceae > Paracoccus > Paracoccus sp. KR1-242. The sequence continues at coordinate 51,465 of NZ_JBMSED010000018.1, read as the reverse complement.
CCATGCCCAGAAAGTCGGCGCACAGGGCCTGATGGTAATCCCGCGCGTTCTGTCGCGTGGCCCGTCGATCACGGCGCAGCGCAACCACTTCAAGGCCGTGCTTGCTGCGGCGCCGGACCTGCCTGCGGTCATCTATAACAGCCCCTATTACGGCTTCGCCACGCGTGCCGACCTGTTCTTCGCCCTGCGCGCCGAACATCCGAACCTTGTCGGTTTCAAGGAATTCGGCGGGCCGGACGATCTGCGCTATGCAGCCGAAAACATCACCAGCCGCGATGATGAAGTCGCACTGATGGTCGGCGTCGATACCTGCGTCTTCCACGGCTACGTCAATTGCGGCGCCAGCGGCGCGATCACCGGCATCGGCTGCGTGCTGCCGCGCGAAGTGCTGCATCTGGTGGCGCTGAGCAAGGCCGCCGCACAGGGCGATGTCGAGGCACGTCAGCGCGCGCTGGAGCTTGAGGCCGCCCTCGCCATCCTGTCCTCGTTCGACGAAGGCCCGGACCTGGTCCTGTATTTCAAGCACATGATGGTGCTGAAGGGGAACCCGGAATACGTCCTGCACTTCAACGAGGACGATGCCCTGACCGACAGCCAGCGCGGCTATGCCGAAGCGCAGCTGAAGCTGTTCGACACCTGGTATGCCAACTGGTCGAAACTGCCGGGCGCAGTTCGCGCCAACGCAGCCTGATGCCCTTGGGGCCGGCAGTAATGCCGGCCCCTTTCAAGTTCTGCGGACCAGATCAGTGGGCCTGATGGGCCTGTCTGCTGTCTTCAGGCGCTTCGTCCCGCCGCGCCATGCCATAATCCCGCTGCACGGCGGCAACCCGAAGACGATAGTCCTGGAACACATGATCGCGCCCGGCCGCCTGAGCGGCACGATGCTGCGGCAAGGCGCGCCAGCGGGCGACCGCATCCTCGTCCCTCCAGAACGAAAGCGACAGCAGCTTGCCGGGCGTCGCCAGGCTTTGGAACCGTTCGATCGACAGGAAGCCGTCGATCTGCTCAAGCTCGGGTCGCAAGGCGGCGGCGAAATCCAGATACTCGTCGCGGTGGCCGTCCTTGATGACGACCTCGAAGATTACCGCAATCATGCTGCTTGCTTTCCATGTGGGGTCGAGCTTCGGCGCAGGAACAGCCTGCTCTCACGCCGGATGAATCCCTCGCGCCGGGCAAAGTCGTAATTCTCGCGCCCCAGCGGGTCGGCAGCCAGACGCGCGCGATAGGCTTCGTAATCGGCAAGCGAGGGAAGCGAGTAGATCCCATAGGCGGTGCTCGCGCAGCCCTCATGGGGGGAAAAATATCCGAAAAGATCCGCGCCGCTTCGCGGAATCGCCTGCCCCCAGTTCCGGGCATATTCGTCGAAAAGTTCGCGTCGGTTCGGGTCGATGTCATAGGTGATGATGCAGGTGATCATGGTTGGCCTTTCCTGTTGATGCCACAGCCTAGCCGATTGCCCGGGCCCGATGCTTCGATTAGCATCGAACCATGCGCGAAGGTCCGGACATTGCCCGCATTGCCGCTTTGGTCGGCGATCCCGCCCGCAGTATGATGCTGCTGGCCTTGATGGATGGCCGTGCGCTGACGGCGACCGAGCTTGCAGCGATCGCCGGCGTCACCCGCCAGACAGCCAGCAGCCACCTGTCCCAACTGACCGATGCCGAGGTGCTGGTCCTGCGCACCCAGGGGCGGCACAGGTATTTCAGTCTTGCAGGCGCGCATGTCGCTCAGCTGCTTGAGGCGCTGATGGTGTTTTCTTCGGACGCCGCGCCGCCCTTGCGCACCGGGCCGAACGATCCCGCATTGCGACGAGCGCGCCTGTGCTATGACCACCTTGCCGGAGAGCTGGGCGTCGCCATGTTCGACCGGCTTGGCGCCGAAGGCGCGCTGTCGCAGGCATCGGGCCAGCCCGACGTGACCGAGCAGGGCTGGCACCGGCTGGCGGTGATCGGACTGCGCCGGGACGATCTGCCGCGCAGCAATCGGCCGCCATGTCGCGCCTGCCTGGATTGGAGCGAGCGCCGTCCACATCTGGCGGGAACCGTTGGCAAGATGATCCTGCAGCGGGTCCTGGATCTGGGCTGGGCAAAGCGCCTTCCCGGATCGCGCGTGCTGCGCTTTTCGGCCGAGGGAGAGCGCCGTTTCCTGGACTGGCTGGCCTGACGCGGCGGGAACGAAGACGCCCTGATCTGCCTTGTCCCAGTGTACCTGACGGATGGAGGCAATATGGACGACCTTCCCGACCTGACCCTTGGCATCGAAGAAGAGTATCTGCTGGTCGATGCCGCGACGGGCGATCTCAGCGACGCGCCCGACGCCCTGATGCAGGCCTGCAAGGCCGAGTTGAGCGATCAGGTCAGCCCGGAGTTCCTGCGCTGCCAGATCGAGATCGGCACCCCGGTCGCGGCGGACATCACCGAGGCGCGGGCGCAATTGGCGACACTGCGCCGCGCCATCTCCCGTCACGCCGGGGAATTCGGACTGGCCCCGATTTCGGTCGCGTGTCACCCCTCGGCCGACTGGCGCGAACAAGGCCGCACCGACAAGGAGCGTTATCACCGCCTGTCGCACCAGATGCGCGGCATGGCCCGGCGCATGCTGATCTGCGGGATGCATGTCCATGTCGGCCTGCCCGACGCGGCGACGCGTATCGATTTGATGAACCAGTTCAGCTACTTCCTGCCGCATCTTCTTGCGCTTTCCGCATCCAGCCCCTTTTGGCAGGGCGAGGATACGGGCCTTGCCTCGTATCGAACGACCGTCTTTGGTGGCTATCCCCGCACCGGCCTGCCGCCGCATTTCACCAGCTGGCACGAATTCGAACGCGCTTCGCAGACATTGACCGATCTGGGCATCATCAAGGACAGCAGTGAGATCTGGTGGGATCTGCGCCCATCGGCGCGGTTTCCGACGCTGGAAACCCGGATCTGCGATGCCTGCCCACGTCTTTCCGACACGATCACAATGGCCGCGCTGATCCAGACCACCCTGCGCATGTTGCTGCGCCTGTCGCGCCGAAACCAGCGTTGGCGCCAATATGACAACTTCCTGATCGGAGAGAACCGCTGGCGCGCACTGCGCTATGGCCTGTCCGAGGGGCTGATCGATTTCGGAGCCGGGCGCATCCAGCCGTTCACCCAGATTGCCGAGGATTGGCTTGCCATGATCGCCGAAGATGCCGACCGCCTGAACTGCCAGCCCGCAGCCGCGCGCGTCCGCGACATCGTGGCGCTTGGAAATTCCTCCGACCGCCAGCGCGCGATCTTCAACGCCGCGGTCACCGCCGGCGCCAGCCGTGACGAGGCGCATCGCGCGGTCGTCATGCATCTGATCGAGGAATTTGGCGCCGATCTTTAGCGGCTCAGAAGCTGCCAAAGACCGAACCCAGCAGGATCACCGCCAGCAAGGCCAATACCGGGAATAGAATACAGACCATCGCCATCGCGCCATAGGCCTGGCGATGGGTCACCCCGCAGATGGTCAGCAGCGTGATGACCGCGCCGTTATGGGGAAGCGTGTCAAGGCTGCCGGTCGCCAGCGTCGTGACGCGGTGAAGCAGCTCGGGCGCCACGCCCCGCGCGTCGGCCAGCGCCAGGTAATTGTCACCCAGCGTCGACAGCGCGATCGACATTCCGCCCGAGGCCGATCCGGTCAGACCGGCAAGGAAGCTGGCCGCAAGTGCCAGAGAGACCAGGATATTTTCGGTTCCCAGTTCCATCATTCGTTCGGTTATCAACCGGAACCCGGACAGCGAGGCGACCACGGCGCCGAAACCGACAAGGCTTGCAGTGTTGAAGATCGGCTGAAGTGAATCGTCCGCCCCCTGATAAAGCGCGGCGACGACCAGCTTGCGATGCCGCAGGTTCATCGCAAGAAGGGTCAGGATGGAAATGCCAAGCGCCGCGATCACCGACCAGATCCCCCGTAGATCCTCGACCGTCGTCTCCCCATAGACCGGGAGCGCCAGATACGAGGTATCCATCCGGGGGATCAGGACCCAGGTGAACAGCGCGTTCAGGATCAGCACCAGCACCAAAGGCAAGGCAGCAAGGACAAGCGGCGGGTTCGGTCGCGCTTCGCCGTCCTCTTGCGGATCGCTTGCTCCGAAACCCTCGGACATGCGGCCGGCCTTCCATTCCAGCCAGCGCCAACCGCCAAGGAACATGATCGCCGCCGCGATCAACCCCAATCCCGGCGCGGCAAAGGGCGTGGTTCCGAAGAACGGCATCGGGATCGCGTTCTGGATCGAGGGAGATCCCGGCAGCGCCGACATTGTGAACGTAAAGGCGCCCAGCCCGATGGTCGCAGGCATCAACCGGCGGGGAATGTCGGCCTGCCGGAACAGCCCGACCGCAACCGGATAGGTGGCAAAGGCCACGACGAACAGCGACACGCCGCCAAAGGTCATCACCGCGCAGGACAGCACGACCGCAAGGATCGCCCGCTCTGATCCCAGCCAGCGCACGATGCCATGGGCCAGCGCACGGGCCGAACCCGTCGTATCCATCAGTTTGCCGAACACCGCTCCCAGCAGGAACAGTGGAAAGAACGAGATGATGAACTCGCCCATTGCGGGCATGAATATCTGGGTGAAGCTTGCAAGCAGTCGACCCTGTTCCGCCGCAAGGACGGCAAGGGTCGCCATGACCGGGGCCAGCAACACCATGTTCCCGCCGCGAAAAGCCAGCAGCATCAACAGGCAAAGGCAGGAAAGGATCACCGCAATATCATACATTTCCGGCCCTTTCTTCGTGTCATTTGTCACGCAACGGGGCCAGCCCCGCAGGTCTTTGCGGGATCGACATCAATTCATCGACGGAAAAGGTCGAACGCTTGCCCACCTGGTCGAGGTTCTTCGCCAGCCAGTCGTCGGCCCAGATACGACCCCGCGCGAACAAATCCTGAAGATAGGCCCATTCGGCATTCAGCTTGCTTGAGGCCGAAAGCTCCTGCAGATCCGCCTCTCCGTGGATCAGATGCAGGCGCAGGTCATTGCCCTCGGTCAGGGTGACGATGCCCTCGTCGATCATCCGGCCCAAGGTGCTTAGCGCGCGCAATTCCTTGACGAGACTGGTGTTGAAGCTGATCTCGTTCATGCGGTTGATGATCTCGCGCGCGGTGCGGGGCAATTCCTCGCGCCGCAGGGGATTGAGCTGCACGATCAGGACATCCACGACCTTGCTGTCCAGGATCAGCGGCGTCAAAGCCGGGTTTGCCGAAAAGCCGCCATCCCAATAGGCCTCGCCGTCAATTTCGACCGCGTGATACATCAGCGGCAGGCAGGCCGAGGCCATGACCGCCTCGACCGTGATTTCACCGCTGCTAAAGATGCGAGGCTGGCCGGTGCGCACATTAGTGGCCGTCACATGCAACCTGACCTGCGAGCGGTTGACAGCGTCGAAATCCACTGCCTGCTTCAGCACCGCGCGAAGGGGATTGATGTCGAACGGGTTGAGTTGATAGGGCGAAAAGATCCGGCTGAGCGTTTCCGAGATCAGGTAACCCGGCGAAGCGTCCAGCGAGAAACTGCCCCTGACCCGGTCCCAATAACTGCGCTGGATCGGAGAAAATCGCGCGGCCCGGCTGACCGCCTTCCAGAACGCCGACAGCGCGTCGCGTGCGCCCTGCCGCCCGCCGACCTCCATGCCCTGGGCCAGGACGACCGCGTTCATGGCCCCGGCGCTGGCGCCGCTGATTTCGGTGATCCGCAGGCGCGGCTCCTCCAGCAGGCGGTCCAGCACGCCCCAGGCGAGCGCGCCATGCGCCCCTCCGCCCTGGAGTGCAAGATTGATCGGAAGTTCAGCGTCGGTCATCTGTCGCTCCGCTATGGTCCGGATCGGCATTCCGCAGTGCAGCATCTGACAGGCCACCCGCTTTTGCAATGATTTCCGCGCGCTTTTCCCGGATCTTCCGATGAAGTCGGCCTGCTTCGGCATCGTGCATTTGCGCGGCGGACGACGCGGGGCATTGCGGCAAAGCCCGGGTGGCTTAACAATGGGCTGGACAGCTTCCCGATGACGACCCGCCTTCCTCCCCACCTGAACGGAGAACACGATGTCGCCCCGCCGCAACACCTTCCTGGGACTGACCCTGATCGCACTGACCGCGACGATGGCACAGGCCGCACCGGTCCATGTCGGGGAAGTTCCCTATGTCGAAGCGCCGATGCCCTTCACGATCACGGCGGTGGCCACGCTCGACACGCCATGGGCCATCGCGATGATGCCGGACGGAAGGATGCTGATCACCGAAAAACCGGGACGCATGTTCATCGTCACGCCAGAGGGCAAGAAAACCCCGCTCGACAACGTGCCAAAGGTCGAGTTCGTGGGCCAGAACGGTCTGCTGGATGTGGCGCTGGCCCCCGACTTTGCGTCCAGCAACGAATTCTACATCACCTATCTGCAGCCCGGAGACCAGCGCGGGATGCTGGTTCTGGCCAAGGCACGGCTGGTCGAGGACGCCACAGGGGCAAGGCTGGAGGATTTCAGGAAAATCTGGACGCAGACTCCTCCCAATGGCGGCGAACAGCCCGGCGGGGTTATCGCCTTCGACCCGGACGGACGGCACCTGTTCCTGGCGCTTGGGGATCGGATGACTGCGGAAAGCGCTCAGAACCCTGATGAGGCCCGCGGCAAGATCCTGCGGCTGAACCTGGATGGAACGACACCCGAGGACAATCCGCAATTCGCCAGCGGCGGCGTCCGCGCCCAGACCTGGACGACCGGGCATCGCAATCCCTATGGCCTGGCCTTTGACGCCAACGGCAAGCTCTGGTCGATCGAGATGGGACCGTTTGGCGGGGATGAGGTCAACCTGATCGAACCCGGCAAGAACTATGGTTGGCCAGACGTCTCCGAGGGAGACAATTACGATGGCACGCCGATCCCGCGCCACGCCACCCGGCCGGAATTTACGCCTCCGCTGCTGTATTGGTCCCCCATCATCGCCCCCACCGGAATGGCCTTTTATCAGGGTGACATGTTCCCCGAATGGAAGGGATCGGCATTTGTCGGCGGGCTCGCCTCCGAGCTGCTGGTCAGGCTCGCTTTCGATGACAAGGGCGGTGTGACCGAAGGTAACCGCTGGAGCATCGGCGGCCGCGTCCGGGACGTGGCCGTCGCGGCAGACGGCGCAATCTGGGCCATCGAGGATACCAGCGAAGGGCGGCTCTGGCGGTTGTCCCGCTAGGGTGCGTCATCTCCTTCGGCCGGCACTTCGGCGGGGGTCCAGGCATCGTCAGGGTCATAGCTGACGATGTCGAACCCATTTGTCAGGCTGTCCGGCCCCAGGTCGGCCTGCAAAATGATGCCGTTTTCGGACACCATGAAGCTGTGCACCCCCGTCACGCCATATTCGGCGGGAACCGCCAGCAAGGCATGACCGCCGACCATGTTTCCGTTGATGACATAGTTCATCGCCCCGCCCGGCGCATGTTCGCCCTGCTGGTCGAGCACCCGGAAGAAATAGCCGTCGAACGGCTCGGCCTCTTGATCGGCATCCCCGTCGCTATAGCCGTCCAGTGAGGCGCGGGCCGCAGCCTCGCCCAGCGGGCTGTCGCCACCCGGCCAGTAAAGGCCGCTGCGTTCCTCGCTGGTCGAGATCACGGATTTCGCGAATTCCATCACCCCATCGCCGTCCTGATCGGTCAGGCGGAACTTGGCCTGAAGGTCGCCATAGGCGTCCATCAGGGTCAGCACTTCGATCTCATTCAGGCCGACGGTGCGGCTGGTGACCTCTTCCCGGCCCGCCGCGATATCGAAGCTCCACCCGTCCGCCCCCTTCACCAGCGGGATCGGAAAGGGCCAGTCATCCTCGCCCAATTCGATCTGCAGTGAGCCGTCCTCTTGGGGTGTCAGGCGAAAGCCCTGCTGATACATCGTCAGGACTTGTTCGCGGTTCTGCTTGTCCTCGTCAGGGTCGCCGGAAAAGATCAGATCCTCGGCCTCGGGGCCAAAGACTTTCAGCAGGCCGTCACGGTCCTGTCCTTTGGTGGCGGCAATCATGGCGTCCAGTGCGTCCTGCCCGGTCGCAAAGACCTCGGGCGCGGCATGGGCCGCAAAAGGCAGGAATGCAAGGACGGTGGCGATGCGGAACTTGCGCAGGCTGCTCATGTCACCTCCGATGCGCATGGTGACCGCGGCTGGCATGGCCGCGCTGGGACGCCATCTTGGTGCGCGACCCCGAGGCCTGACGTTTGATCGCGGTCGGTTTCTTGTGGCTCGCCTGGTGCACCGCGGGCTTCTTGGGGTGCTGGGCCCTATGGGCGACCGGCTTCTTCGCTGCGACGGCGGCACGATTGGCCCCGGCCCCCGGCTGACCATGATGCGCCACCTTGGTCCGGTTGATGGCCTTGGCCTTGTCGGCCGCGCTGAAATGCGAAGTTCGGTCGATATCCGGCCGATGGTCCAGCCGAGCCTTTGCCGCCCCCGAGGGGATGCCCGCGCGCGCGCCGCCAAGATCCCCGCGACCGGGCCGGGCCTGCAGGCGGTTGCGCAGGTCGTCCTGGACCGAGGCGTTCTTGTTGATCGCGGTCAGTCGCCCGTTGTTGTTGCGACGCTCCGAGTCGATGCGAGTGCGGGCCGTCTGGACCTTGTTGCGGTCTGGCTTCCAGGCCAGCTTGTCGCGATCAATATCGACCCGGTTGCCAATCCGGACATTGCCGTCGACATTCAGATTGACATTCGGGTCGCGGATGATCGGCTGGCCGTTCCACCCACCGCAGTCATGACATCCCCAATAATGACCCCAATCATCGTCATCGTCGAAGATGTCATTGATAAGCGCCGCAGTTCCAAAAGCCACCGCGGTCGTCGCGACGATATTTCCAAGGTTGTTGGAATAGACGGTGCTGGGATTATATTGCGGGACATAGACCGTTTGCGGATCCGTTGGTGTGACCACCACCGTCCGGGCCGCACTGTCGCTGCTGCCCGGTGCCTGTTGCACGTCCACCTTTTGCTGATCGCCGCTGGTCAGGGTTCCGTTGTCCACCGCAAGACGGCGCATGGTCTGCACCGCGCTCATGACGTCATCGCTTTGCGTCAGCATCGCGTTGCCCATGTTTTCGGTCCAGTCGATGTGATCTGCCATATCCTCGACCACGTCGGGAAATGCGCTGGTCAGAACCTTGACGCTTTCATCCCAATCCTGGGACTCGGCATATTGCTTTCGGGTGGCATCATCGGCGTCGTTGCTGAGCAGGTATTGATCCGCCTTCATCACGTCGAGCGGCTCGGTCGAGGACACCAAAATCTGCATAAGCAGGGTGTCCGGATAAAGCGCGACCGGCGCGACCATCGTCTCCAGCTCGGCCTGGGTAAAGGCCGGGTCGGTGGCGGCAGCGGGCGTTGCAGCAGGCTTCTGCGGCGGCGGCGTCGTGGCCGGTGCCGTTTGGGCGTGACCCTGGGATGTCATCAGCAGGATCGCAACCGAAGAAGTCATGAACAGATGCTTCAGCATCGAGAACCTTCCTTCATCGCGTTGAACCACAGGCATTTCAACAAATGCCGACGTTCCTGTTCCCATTAGTAGTGATCGGTTTGCCGAAGCGTCAAGCAAAAGAACATCGCGCGCGATAACGCTATTTGGATCCGACTTTCCGCATGGCGTGCCATGAAACTGACCGCGTCAACTGCTCGCATTGACGCGAGCCTCCGAGAGATTCGGCCGGACACCGATTCCCATTTTTCCGCGATAGGCAATAGAATGCCGCCGAATTTTTACCAAGCGCGATAAGGTCTTGCGTGAGGCTTCCTATCCTGCTCATAGTCAATTCCGCGGGGGCGGAAGCCCTGACGCCATCGTGAAGGGAATGCATCGTCTGAACGCGCCCCGACCGAACGCGGGCAGCAAGAGGCCTTTCCATCCTGATGGACCGAAGGGTGCGATATTCGCACGACCGCGGTGATAATTCAGAGTGGAGAGACCCATGCTACGAAAGATCGGACTGGCGGCCGCACTGACATTCTGTGCAAGCGGCCTAGCGATGGCCCAAAGCGCGCCCGATACTTCAAAGCCGAACATCCTGGTCATTTTCGGTGACGATATCGGACAGGGCAATATTTCCGCCTATACCAAGGGCGTGATGGGGTATCGCACCCCGAATATCGACCGCATCGCCAATGAAGGGATGATCTTTACCGATTACTATGCCGAGCAAAGCTGCACGGCAGGCCGGTCAACCTTCATCACCGGACAGTCGACGCTGCGCACCGGCCTTTCGAAAGTCGGCTTGCCGGGGGCAAACGCCGGGATGCAGGCGGTCGACGCCACGCTGGCCTCTGCGCTGAAGGACGAAGGTTATGCGACCGGTCAATTCGGCAAGAACCACCTGGGCGACAAAGATGAGATGCTGCCCACCGCACATGGTTTCGACGAATTCTTCGGCAACCTTTATCACCTGAACGCCGAGGAAGAGCCCGAGAACTTCAACTATCCGAAAGATCCGGCTTTCGCGCAAAGATTCGGGCCGCGAGGGGTCATCAAGTCCTCGGCCGATGGCAAGATCGAGGATACCGGGCCGCTGACCCGCAAGCGGATGGAGACGATCGACGACGAAACTTCGTCCGCCGCGATCGACTTCATGAAACGCCAGCATGATGCCGGGAAGCCGTTCTTCACCTGGATGAACACGACCCGGATGCACTTCCGCACCCATGTCCGCCCCGAGCATCGCAGCGAGCCCGGCCTGACGGCGCTGACCGAATACGCGGATGGCATGATCGAACATGACAACGTGATCGGGACCCTGCTGAAGTCGCTGGACGACATGGGGATCGCAGACAACACGATCGTCATCTACACGACCGACAACGGGCCGCACCAGAACTCGTGGCCGGATGCAGGCACGACTCCTTTCCGCAGCGAAAAGAACACCAACTGGGAAGGCGCATTCCGTGTTCCCGCGATGATCCGCTGGCCCGGACATATCGCCCCGGACTCCACGTCGAACGAGATTTTCTCGGGCCTCGATTGGTTCCCGACGCTGCTGGCCGCGGCCGGAGACACCGACATCAAGGATCGCCTGCTGCAAGGCACGACCATCGATGGCAAGGAATACAAGAACCACCTGGATGGGTATAACCAACTCGACTATCTGACGGGCAAGACCGACAAGGGCCCGCGCAGGGAGTTCTTCTATTTCAACGATGATGGCGAAGTCGTCGCCTTGCGCTACGAGAACTGGAAAGTTGTTTTCTCCGAGCAGCGCGCGACCGGTACTCTGCGTATCTGGGCAGAGCCCTTCACCAAGCTGCGTGTGCCGAAGCTGTTCGATCTGCGCGCCGATCCCTATGAACGCGCCGACATCACTTCGAACACCTATTACGACTGGCTGATTGACCGCGTATTCCTGCTTGGCCCGGCGCAAGCCGAAGTCGGAAAGTTCCTGGCAACGTTCAAGGACTTCCCGCCGGCTCAGCGACCCGACAGCTTCTCGATCGACCAGATCCAAGAGGAGTTGAACAAGCAGATCGAGGCCGGAATGAGCGGTCAGTAATCTGTGATTGCCGGAGGCGCGAAACCGCGCCTCCGGTTTTTTATTTCATGTTTTCCTGAGGGATTTCTGATGCCTGCGCGCGACTCCTTCACGGCATTGATGGCGACCATGAACAAATCCGTCATCGGGCAGGAACGCCTGGTGGAACGGATGGTGGTCGGCCTGCTTGCCGATGGCCATGTCCTGATCGAGGGCCTGCCCGGCCTTGCCAAGACACGCGCGGTCAAGGCGATGGCGCAGGCGCTGGATTTCGACTTCACCCGGATCCAGTTCACGCCGGACCTGCTGCCTGCGGACGTGACCGGTTCGGATGTCTATTTTTCCAAGGACGGCGCGGGAGAGTTTCGTTTCCAGCCCGGCCCGGTCTTTGGCAACATCCTTCTTGCCGACGAGATCAACCGCGCGCCGGCCAAGGTGCAGGCCGCGCTGCTGGAGGCGATGGAAGAACGGCAGGTCACCGTGGGCGAAGCAAGCCATCCGCTGCCGTCGCCCTTCATGGTGCTGGCAACCCAGAACCCCATCGAACAGGAAGGGACTTATCCCCTTCCCGAAGCGCAGACCGACCGCTTCCTGATGAAGGTGCTGGTCGACTATCCCGCCCCAGAGGATGAACGCAATGTCCTGCGCCTCGTCCGATCCGAGGAAAAGGCGGCGCTGGATCCGCCCGCGGCCCCGACCGGCGAGCCTGCTGCGGGGCAGGCGTCCGACGCGCACGGCGTAGCGCGTGCGGCGCTGGACGCGGCGCGCGCCGAAATTGCGGACATCCATGTTGCGGAGGGGATCGAGCGTTACATCATCGACATCATCACCGCGACACGCCAACCCGCCAAGCTGTCCGACGACCTCGGCCGGATGATCGAGTTGGGGGCCAGTCCGCGCGGCGGCATCGCCCTTGATCGCTGTGCCCGCGCCTATGCCTGGTTGCGGGGACAGGACTTCGTATCGCCGGGCGACGTCCAGGCCATCGCGCCGGACGTGCTGCGCCACCGCATCGCGCTGAGTTACGAAGCGCAGGGTGCGGGCCGCCCAGCCGACGACGTCATCGCAGACCTGCTTCGCCTTGTCGCAATTCCCTGAGGAGACCGGACATGGATCGTATTCTTGCCCTTGCCCGTGCCGCGGCCCTTGCCGTGGTGCTGCCCGTCGCCGCCCTTGCGCAGGATCTGGCCAGCTGGAATGACGGCGCGACCAAGACCGCCATCGTCGACTTCGTCAAGGCCGCCACGACCGAGGGCGGACCGGGCTGGATCGCGCCCGAGGATCGGATCGCCGTCTTCGACAATGACGGCACGCTGTGGACCGAGCAGCCGGCCTATTTCCAGGCCTTCTTCGTGTTCGACCGGGTCAAGGAAATGGCCCCGCGCCACCCCGAATGGAAAGAGCAGCCCCCGTTCAAATACGTGCTGGAAAACGATATGGCCGGGTTGGCCTCCTCGGGCGAGAAGGGGCTGATGGAGCTTCTGGCCGCGACCCATGCCGGGATGACCGACGAAGGCTTCAACGACATACTTGAAAAATGGCTCGCCGAGGCACGCCATCCCAAAAGCCAGCGCCCCTATACCGAGATGATCTACGCCCCGATGGTGGAGATGCTTGATTACCTGCGCGCGAACGGGTTCCAGACCTGGATCGTGTCGGGCGGCGGCATCGACTTCATGCGACCCTGGGCGGAAAAGGCCTATGGCATTCCCCCGCAGCAGGTGGTCGGCTCGCAGATCGCCAAGGATTACGAAGTGATCGACGGCAAGCCGCAATTCATGCGCAAGCCCGACATCTTCTTCATCGATGACGGTGCCGGAAAGCCGGTGGGCATCGACCGCCATATCGGCAGGCGTCCGGTCATGGCCTTCGGCAATTCCGATGGCGATTTCCAGATGCTGGAATATACGACCTCCGGCGAAGGTCCGCGGCTGGGCGTCATTGTCCATCACACGGATGCCGAGCGCGAATATGCCTATGACCGCGACAGCCATTTCGGCAAGCTGGACAAGGCGCTGGACGCCGCCCCGGAACGCGGCTGGCTGCTGGTCGACATGGCCAAAGACTGGTCGCGCGTCTATCCGGACGCCAAGTGATGCGAAAGCCGTCCCTGTCAGCGGGTCAGACGCCCCAGCTGGCGGGCGGCGACCCGCGGGTTCACACCACCCTGCAGCACCTTGTCGCGCTGGAGGGACGGGCACGGCGCTTTGACTTTCTGCCGCGCCAGCCGGTGGGCAGCGTTCTGTCGGGCCGGCGCGCCTCGCGCCTGCGCGGTCGCGGGTTGGAGTTCGAAGAAATCCGCGCCTATCTGCCCGGCGATGACCCCCGCAGCATGGACTGGCGCGTCACCGCCCGGACCGGCAGCCCGCATGTCCGGGTAACGCGCGAGGAACGCGACCGCCCCGCCCTGATCATCGTGGACCAGCGACAGGCGATGTTCTTCGGCACACGGCTCAACATGAAATCCGTCTCGGCCGCCGAACTGGCGGCGCTGACCGCCTGGCGCATTCTCGCCGCAGGGGACAGGGTCGGAGGGCTTGTCCTGTCGGACAGCGGGATCGAGGATCAGCGTCCCGCCCGCAGCCGCGGCGCGGTTCTGCGCCTGCTGTCGCTGATCGCCCAGCGAAACGCCGCGCTGTCGGCCGAGGCTCCGGTGGTCGACGATGCGCCGGGGATGCTGAACCTTGCGCTTGAGCAGGCAGCAAGGATCGTCAAGCATGACTGGCTGGTGGTGATCCTGTCGGATTTCGACGGCGCCGATGACGAGACCTTCCATGCGCTGTCGCGGCTTTCGCGGAACAACGACCTGGTGCTGGGTCTGGTCTTTGACCCGATGGCCCATGAACTACCGGCCGAAGGGAGGCTTGTGGTCGGAAACGGGCGCCTGCAGGTTGAACTGGACCTGTCGGCGCGCAAGGTCCAGAAAAACCTGGCCGAAACCGGCGGTAAACGCCTGCGGCGTCTGCTGGCTTGGCAAGAGCGGCTGGACGCCGCCATCCTGCCGATCACCGCGGCCGAGGAGACCCTGCCCCAGGTCCTGCGTCTGTTCGGGTCGGGCCGCGCACCCCGTGGCCTGAGCTTGCCCGACGACGCCATGGTCAAGGGGGACATGTCGTGAACCCGGACGACGCAGCCGCGCCCGCCGCGAAGGCCGACGACCTGGTCTCGCTGATCTCGCAGCTTCACGAGCTGCGCGAGCCGGCGGCGGTGTCGATGTGGCCGGCGACTCCAATCTGGTGGGTTCTGGCCGCCGCTGTGACACTGCTGCTTCTGTTCGTCGCCTGGCGCTGGCGGCAACGGCGCCGGGCAAATGCCTATCGGCGGGCGGCGCTGGCGGCGCTGCGTGCGATCGAACCGGCGCTGGCCCGCGGTGACGTCCCGGCGCTGGCGCAGCTTGACCTGCTGTTGCGACGAACTGCGCTGGCCGCATTCCCGCGCAAGGATGTCGCTGCGCTGACCGGCCCAGCCTGGGCGGATTACCTGGACCATACCGATCCGGAGCTGCCGCATGGTGGTTTCCGCGAGCTTTCGCCTTCGCTCGCCGATACGCCCTATATGCGGCAACCCGGTGATGTTCAGGGCGCACGGCTGGCCGAATTGGCGCGGCACTGGATCCGGCATCATCATGCTTGAATTCGACGCCCCCCTTGCCTTTCTGGCCCTGCCCTTGCCGATCCTCGTCTGGTGGCTGACGCCGCCGCGGCGTCAGCGGGTGCAGGCCATCCGCCTGCCGTTTTTCGAACGGGTCAGCGCCGGGCTGCCCACCGGCGAAGGCGCGGTGGTTCCGGCCCGGCGCGCCGTGCAGATCGTGTTCGTCGCCTTGCTTTGGGCGCTGGCCATCACCACCATCGCCCGTCCCATCCGCTTGGGTGATCCCGTCACCCGGACCGAGGCCGCGCGAGACATCATGCTGGCCGTCGACATCTCGGGTTCGATGGAAACGGGTGATTTCATCGGGTCGGACGGGCAGCGCGGCACTCGGATGGACGGAGTCAAGCAGGTGCTGGACGGCTTCATCGCAGCGCGCAAGGATGATCGGGTGGGAATGATCGCCTTTGGCTCGGCCGCCTATGTGCTGGTTCCGTTCACGCGCGACACGACGGCAGCGCGCCAATTGCTGGCCACGCTCTCGCCAGGCATGGCGGGGCAGAACACCGTGCTGGGTGACGCGATCGGCCTTGCGATCCAGTCCTTCGCAGCCAGCAATGTCGACGAGCGCGTGCTGATCCTGCTGTCGGATGGCTCGGACACCTCGTCTCGCATGGCTCCGGCCAAGGCCGCCGATATCGCGGCAAAGAACAACGTCACCATCCACACGATCGCAGTCGGCGATCCCAATGGCAAGGATGAGCAGGACCGCGTCGACCTGGCCACGCTGCAATCCATCGCCACCACCGCCGGGGGCACGTTCAACCGGGCCGAGGATGCGGCCGGGCTGACCCGGATCTATGAGCAGATCGACACCCTGCACCCGGTCGAGGCAAAGTCGGTGTCGTGGCGTCCACGCCTGCCTTTGGGTCAGTGGACGACCGCAGCCTTCGTCCTGCTGACCGTGCTGGGCTATGCCTGGATGCTGGCAAGGCGTGGCTGGCACAGACGGACCGGCGGGCAACACGAAAAGGCGCGAGCCGGGTCAAGTGACGAGGCCGCGGCATGAACATCCTGCAGGATTTTGCCCACCTGACCTTGCTGCGACCACTTTGGCTGCTGGCTTTGCCGATCCTGGCGCTGCTTTGGTGGGGTCTGCGCCGGCGCGAGGTCGCTGAACGGCCAAGCTTGCCGCAGATCGCGCCCCATCTTCTGGCTGCACTTATCATCGGCGGGGGCGAGGCGGGCCGGACCCGTGCGGCACAGCTGATCCTTGGCGCGGCGGCGCTGATGGCGATCGCGGCGGCGGGTCCGGCCTTTCGCCCTGCCCCCTCGCCCTTCGTGACCGAGACTGCGCCTCTGGTCATTGCGCTGGACCTGTCCGACGGGATGGCGAATGGCGATGTCCCGCCCTCGCGACTGGAACGCGCCAAGCAGAAGATCCGGGACCTGATCGCCCTGCGCGCCGGGGGGCGGACCGGCCTGATCGCCTATGCCGGCAGCGCACATCTGGTCATGCCCCCGACCGAGGATCCGACGGTTCTGCAAAGCTTCCTTGAGGGGCTGGCGCCGGGAGTCATGCCGCGTGCGGGACAACGCCCGTCCGAGGCGATGCACCTCGCCGCGACGCTGCTTTCGACCGAGGATCAGGCGGGCACCGTCCTTTTTGTCACCGACGGGGTCGATCCGACCGACATCGCGAACTTCCCCAAGGACGGGCCGGGCCGCGTGGCTCTGGTCGTCGCCGCAGACGGCGGCGGGGCCGAGCTTGACCGTTGGGCGCGGGAAGCCGATGTCACGACCGTCGCCGTCACCGTCGATGACAGCGACCTGCGCGCGGTCAACCGGGCGGTATCTTCGAACCTGGCGCGGGCGGCCGGGGAACAGGGCCAACTGCAGGACGATGGCTGGCTTCTGGCCATCCCGGCCGCGCTGCTGCTTCTGCTGTGGTTCCGGCGCGGCACGACCATGCACTGGGCGATCGCGGCGTTGGCCCTGCTGGCGGCGACCCCCGACGCCCATGCCGGACCGCTGGCGGACCTGTTCTGGACACCCGATCAGCAGGGAGCCAGAGCCTATGCCGCGCGCGACTTCCCCACTGCTGCCGAGCATTTCACCATACCCGCCTGGAAGGCGGTGGCCTTGATGCGGGCAGGCAAGTACACGGATGCCGCGAAGCTGCTAGAGCCGATCCAGAACCGCGACGCCCAGTTCAACCGTGGTGTCGCACTGGTCCATGGTCGCGATTACCAGGGCGCGGTCGAGGCATTCACCGCCACCGTCGCCCTTGACCCAACGGACCGCCAGGCTCAGGAAAACCTGGATCTCGCCAAGCGCATCATTGCCTATCTGGCCGAGACCCGCGCGGACGAGGATCCCCAAGCCGACGACAAGGACAATGCTGCCGATGGCACCGTCGAGGATCTGACCGGGGACCAGGGAAAGATGATGCGCATCACTGGCGATACGCAATTGTCCGAGGACGCGGCCGAGCAATGGATGAAGCAGGTCCAGACCAAGCCTGCCGACTTCCTGCGTTCTCGCTTCGCGGTCGAAGATGCGACGCGCGCCAACGCTCCCCCGGCCGCACCCGCGACGCCCTCGTCCGGAGGCCAGGAATGACCTTGCCGCGCATCCTTCTGGCCATGCTTCTGCTGACGTTTCTGGCCCCTTCGGCCTTTGCCCAGGATGCGGCCGATGCTCCGCAGGTCGAAGTGACGCTTGATCCGACCGATGGGGTCACGGTGGGCACGCCCGTGCGGATCACGCTAAGCGTACTGACCCCCAACTATCTGGTGCAGCCGCCAGACTGGCCGGACATGCAGATTGCGGATGCAATTACGCGCACGCCCGCGAATGCCGCGCGGCCGGCATCACGCCGTATCGGCGGGCAGACCTGGACTGTCGTCTCGCGCATCTATGAGATCACCGCGCAGCGCGCCGCCGATTACGCGCTGGAGCCCCACCAGATCACGCTGACCTATGCCGATCCGCAAACCAACCAGCCCGTTCCGGCCACGGTTGAAATTCCCGCGATCTCGTTCACGGCCAGCGTTCCGAAGGGGGCCGAGGGACTGTCGCCCTTTGTTGCCGCGGATGCGCTGACGATGACCCAGACCGTCGAGGGGCCCGGCGACGATGCCCGCCCCGGCTCGGCCGTGACCCGGACGCTGACGATCGAGGCGGAGGGAACGCAGTCCATGCTGCTGCCCGCTCTGCTGGGCGGCGATCCTCCCCCCGGCCTGCGCGCTTATCCCCGGGAACCCGAGCTTTCGGACGAGCCGGGCCAAAGGGGCGGGCCCGACATCGCGCGGCGTGTCGAAAGCATCACCTATGTCGCCGAGGCACCGGGGGATTATACCTTGCCCGAGGTCCGGCTGGACTGGTGGAACAGCCCTGCCGCGCAGGTCGAAAGCGCGACAGCAAAGGGCATCTCCTTCTCGATCCCGGCGCCGCCCGGCTGGCATCCGCCCGGCACCCCTGATCCAAGACTGCGGGCGCTCAGCTGGGCCGCGGGCATTGGCGCGTTGGTCCTGGCCCTGCTATGGCTGGGGCGGCGTCCCGCGCGGGCAGCGCTGGTCCGCCTGTCCCGGTCGGAGCCTGTGGTGTTCCACCGCCTGCGCCGCCAGACGCGTCGGGGTGATCCGGGCGCGATCCGCGCCGCCCTGGCCGACTGGCTTGACCGCATCGGGGCAACTGGCACCCCCGCGGGCGTTGCTGACGCCCTGACCCTGGCCGACCGTGAGATCTGGGGACCGGAGGGAACACGGACCCATCCCTCGGACGCCTCCAGACGGGCCTTGGCCGAGGCATTGCGTGCCGCGCGGCACGACCTGCTGCACCGGCGAAAAGCGGAAAGCGCCCCGGCACTTCCGCCGCTGAACCCTTGGTAAAGCGACCGATCTGCCCGCGATTGCCAAGCGCGATGCAAAAGATGCAGACTGACCGGCGCCGGGCATGACAGCCGCCCGCCCGGCCAAAAGGAGAAACGGATGAACGACCAGACCGCAACCCGTTCCGCCGCGACCCGCCCCGACGGCAAGGCCGAGCGGGCGCAACGGGGCATGACCTGGGTGCCGGGCGGAACCTTCCGCATGGGGTCTGACGACCATTACCCCGAAGAAGCGCCCAGCCACCGCGTCAAGGTCGATGGCTTCTGGATGGACACGACTCCGGTCACCAACGGGCAGTTCAAGCGCTTCGTAAAGGCCACCGGCCATGTCACCCAGGCCGAGCGCAGGCCCGACCCAAAGCAATATCCGGGCGCCCTGCCCGAGATGCTTTATGCGGGTTCGCTGGTCTTTCTGCCCCGGCCCGGCATCACCGACCTGCGCGACTGGTCGCAATGGTGGAACTTCATGAAGGGCGCGGATTGGCGGCACCCCTATGGCAAAGGCAGCCATATCCACGGGCTGGACGACCATCCGGTGGTCCATGTCGCCTATGCCGACGCGCTGGCCTATGCCGCCTGGGCGGGCAAGGATCTTCCGACCGAGGCAGAATGGGAATTTGCGGCGCGCGCGGGGCTTGATGGCGCTGAGTTCGCCTGGGGGGACGAACTCAACCCCGAGGGGCGCCAGATGGCCAATACCTGGCAGGGCAATTTCCCGGTCGAGAACCTGTCCCTGGACGGCTTTGACCGCACCTCGCCCGTGACGGCCTTTCCGGCCAATGGCTATGGGCTGCAGGACATGATCGGCAATTGCTGGGAATGGACGCAGGACTGGTTTTCCAGCAAGCACCCGGCCGACGCCGCAAAGGCTTGCTGCATCCCCGAAAACCCCCGCGGCGCCGCGATGGACGGCAGCTTTGATCCCCTGCAACCGACGATCCGCATTCCGCGCCGCGTCATCAAGGGCGGCTCGCATCTTTGCGCACCGAACTATTGCCGCCGCTATCGCCCCGCCGCGCGCCACGCCGAGGCGGTGGACACATCGACCAGCCATCTCAGCTTCCGCTGCGTGCTGCGTGCCGAAGGACCGGCAGCCACCTGACAAGACGACGAAGAACGGGCCGCAATCGCGGCCCGTCCCGTCAGCCCCAAACCTTAGCCGACCAGTTCGCGACCGTGCTGAACGTGGCGCGTGACCATCTTGCGCGAACGCCGCCCCGAGGGAACAAGGCGCGCCGGTTCAGGCACGAAAGCCGGGTCCCTCAACATCGGGAACAAGGAATAGATCTCTTCCCGCGCGGCCTTGTCCACGGATTTGAGCGCCTGTTCACCGGTATAGAAACTTTCGGTCTCCGCGCCGTTCGACAGTACGACCTCGTGGCGGTCAAAGGTGAAGTGGACATACAGGACCTCGTTCACGTCATCGGCGTAATCGATGCCGTCGACCTGAAGAAGCTGCTTGGCCGCGATCAGCACCTCACTGGTGCCGAACATCTTTACCGCGATCTTCGAGCGGACAAGGACGCGGTGCTGTGGCGAGACCAGCAGATCAGCCTCGGGCGTACCCATCCCCAGCGCCCCGGCCTTGATCCGGATCGGGCGCAGGCGGGGATTGCGGCGCAGCGACGCATCGGCCAGACGGACGCTGCCGACCCACAGGATGGGTTGATAGCCGCGATCCCGTGTCAGCACCATGTCGCCCGCCACCAGCGTCTCGACCGCGACCGGACCCGTCTCGGTCTGGATCATCGTGCCGGCGACGAAGCAGAAGACCTGATCATCCGCCAGTGTCAGAGTGGCGTCCGGGTCGTAGTCGACGTTGACAATGGCGGTATCCAGGATGCCCTGCACGGCATTGGTCGCGGCTGTGGTCACCGGGCCGATGATCCCGGCCAGAAGCGGGTTCGCAGCCAGCGCATCGGCCAGACCGGAAATCGGCACGGTGATCGAAGGTGTGTTGATGCCCAACAGCGCAAAGTTCACCGTCACCTGCATGTGGTCTTCGTCAAGCGGATCGTCGGAAACGAAATAGGCGTTGCCGGAGCCATCGATCATCATCTCGCCCGAGATCGAGTTTACATCGAGGGTCAGGCTGCCAAGGTTGACGCCCAGAGCGCCGAGCACGTTGACGGTCGAGGATGCGGTCGAGATCGTCGCATCGCCCGCATATTGTCCACTCACGACGGGGGTTCCGTCGCTTTGCACGGCATCGAATTGGTCGCCGGGATCGACCGTCGCGCCAGAGGTTTCCTGAATGTCGTAAAGATCGAATTCCTGTGATGCGCTCAGGTCGTTCAGGACCAGGTTATCGCCCAGGGAAACGACGGGAGTGTCCGCCGTCAGGTCGATGGTGGCGTCTGGCATTGCTGTAACATAGGGCATTGCACAATCCTTTTCAGAATGCGCCTTAAAGGCGACAGTTCGCTGGATGGTTCGACATCACGTCCGCTCGCGCTTCCGTTACGTCAACTACACCCTGACGCGAGTCGTGTGATTCGCCACAACTTGGAATTTATCTCTCTGAAATTTCCTCAGACTGTCTTTACCGATCTCAGAAGAAAGCATGGCGCGAGCGCGTATGGCGCGTTTCCGCCATAGCCAAATCTTCGCAAGCCATTAATCTTGATTTCATTAATTTTAATATTCATTCTTTCTGTGTCATCGCTCGTGCATTGCGGCGACACAGCCATCGGCTTTGACAGCAGGAACCCGGATGCCGATGTGCTCTTTCTGCACCAACCTTTGCTGAAAATATGAGGGCGGAATGAAAAATACTGGAGCCGGGAAAATCCGGATCGGAATCGGTGGATGGACATTTGAACCATGGCGGGGAAGTTTCTATCCGGACGACCTGCCCCAGAAACGCGAACTGGAATATGCCAGCCGCTACCTGACTGCGATCGAGGTGAACGGGACATATTACCGCAGCCAAAGCCCGGACAGTTACCAGAAATGGCATGACGAAACGCCAGACGATTTCGTCTTTGCGCTGAAGGCACCTCGTTTCGCCACCAACCGCAAGGTTCTGGCTGAATCCGGCGAGTCCATCGAGCGTTTCGTTACCGGCGGCATCGCAAGGCTTGGAAACAAGCTGGGACCGATCAACTGGCAATTCATGGCGACAAAGAAGTTCGATCCCGAGGATTTCGGAGCTTTCCTGAAACTGCTTCCCAAAACGGTCGAAGGACTGCATCTGCGCCACGCGGTCGAAGTTCGCCATGACAGCTTTCGCCACCCCGAGTTTCTGGATCTGGTGCGGGCGCATGATGTGGCGGCGATTATTTCGGCCGATGGAGAGTTTCCCCAGATCGCGGATCCGACCGCATCATTCATCTATGCCCGGATCATGGGAACGACGGAAAGCGAGCCATTGGGCTACACATCGGCCCAACTGGATGCGTGGACGGAGCGCGCCCGAACTTGGGCCGATGGTGGCATCCCCAAGGATCTGGACTACGTCGCAACGCCAAAGCCGGGGGCGCCACGCGACGTCTTTCTGTTCGTGATCAGCGGCCACAAGGCACATAACCCGCAGGCCGCAATGGCAATGATCAAGCGGCTTGGCTGACTGTCAGCCGGAACAATCGGGGCGCTGAAAGGTTGAGCGACCAACACTCCCACTCGTCCCAGCGAGGATCGGTATGGCACCCCGCGCCAATTGGAAGGGTATCCTGCAAGTCGCCGAACTGACCTGTCCGGTGGCGCTTTACACGGCGGCATCGACCTCGGACCGGATCGCCTTTCACACGATCAACCGCGCGACAGGGCATCGCGTCCGGCGGGAGTTCGTCGACAGCGACAGCGGCAAGCCTGTTGAACGCGACGATCAGGTCAAGGGATATGAGATCGGCCCGGACGACTACGTCATCCTTGAGCCCGACGAAATCGCCGCCGCCGTGCCCGACAGCGACAAGACGCTGGCCGTTTCGGCCTTTGTCGGATGTGGCGAGATCGACAAGGTCTATTTCGACAAGCCCTATTATCTGAGCCCGGCTCAACAAACCGCGGCCGAGGCCTTCGCGCTGATCCGCGACGGAATGCGCCGGAAGGGTGTCGCCGCCCTGGCCCAGACGGTCCTGTTTCGTCGGGTACGGACCGTCCTGATCCGCGCCCATGACGATGGCATGATCGCCAATACGTTAAACTTCGACTACGAGGTCCGCTCGGCCGTCGAGGCGTTCCATGACATCCCCGACCTGAAGATCAAGGGCGAGATGCTGGATCTGGCCCGCCACATCATCGACACCAAGAAAGGCAGCTTCGATCCCACCGCCTTCGAAGATCGATATGAAGGCGCGCTTGCCGATCTGGTCAAGGCCAAGGCCGAGGGGCGCAAGATCGCGCGCAAACAGCCCAACCGCGCCGGCAAGGTTGTCGACCTGATGGCGGCGCTACGCGAAAGCGCGGGGATGGCCGCCAAACCCGCGCGCAAGCCTGCCAGCACCGGCACGCGCCGGAAATCGGGCTAGGCCATGGCGCTGGAAGCCTATCGCAGCAAGCGCGACTTCAAGGCGACCTCGGAACCGAAGGGCGCAAAGACACGCAAGCATGGCCACAGCTTCGTAATCCAGAAACACGATGCGACACGTCTGCATTATGATTTTCGGCTGGAGATGCAGGGTGTCCTGAAAAGCTGGGCCGTGACCAGGGGACCCAGCCTGGATCCGGGCGAAAAGCGCCTGGCGGTCCATGTCGAGGATCATCCGCTGGACTATGGCGATTTCGAGGGCACCATTCCGAAGGGCCAATATGGCGGCGGAACCGTCATTGTCTGGGACAAGGGAGAGTGGAAGCCCCTGGGAGATCCCGAAAAGGCCTATGCCAAGGGGCATCTGGAATTCGAACTCCAGGGCGAAAAGCTGCGTGGACGCTGGCATCTTGTGCGCATGCAGCACAAGCCCGGCGAAAAGCGCGAGAACTGGCTACTTATCAAGGGCGACGACGACTTTGCCCGCCCCGACGGCCCGGATATCCTTGCAGAGCGCCCGGAATCGGCCAAGACCGGTCGCGATTTGGCCGAAGTTGCCCGCGACACCCCGCCCTTGAAGCGCAAGCCGGCGCGCAACTCCTCTGCCCTGCTAGAGTCGTCGACAACCGACCTGACCCGGATCAAGGGCGCGAAGAAGGCGGCGATGCCTGCGTTCATCCAGCCGATGTTGGCGACGCTGGTCACCTCGGCTCCCGCGGATGATCGCTGGCTGCACGAAATCAAGTTCGACGGCTACCGCCTGCAGGCCCGGATCGAGGCGGGGCGGGTCAAGCTGCTGACGCGCAGCGGTCTGGACTGGACCGAGCGCTTCGGTAAGCCCTTGGTCGAGGCCTTGCGGGATCTGCCGGTCGGAAGCGCCATCCTTGACACCGAACTTGTCGTCGAAAATGACAGCGGCGCGTCGGATTTTTCTGCGCTGCAGGCCGATCTCAGCGCCGGGCGCAGCGACAGGTTTCGCCTTTATGTCTTTGATCTGATGTTTCTTGACGGGTTCGACCTGCAATCTGTGCCTCTGGTCGACCGCAAGGACCTGCTGCGCCCCCTGCTGCCCGGCACCCAGGCGATCTTGCGCTTCAGCGAGCATTTCGAGGCCAGCGGCAGCATGGTCCTGCGCCATGCCTGCCGTCTCAGCCTTGAGGGGGTGGTGTCAAAGCTGCGCAATTCTCCCTATCGGGCGGGACGCGGGCGATCTTGGGTCAAGTCGAAATGCTCGGCCCGACAGGAATTCGTCATCGGCGGCTTCGTGCCCTCGACCACCTCGCGCAAGGCGATCGGTTCGCTGATCCTGGGCGTCTACGAGGATGGTGCACTGCACCATGTCGGCCGCGTCGGAACCGGCTTCAGCCGCACCGTAGCCGAAGATCTGTTCGCACGACTTGACCAGATGCGCCAGCCTGCCCCGGACTTCGCGGGCAAGCTGACAGCGGACGAAACACGCGGCGCCGTCTTCGTCCGTCCCGATCTGGTGGCCGAGGTCGAGTTTCGCGCCTGGACCGCAGACGGGCATCTGCGCCATGCCTCATTCCGGGGACTGCGAGAAGACAAGGAGGCGGAAAGCGTCATGCGCGAAAGCCCAAAATCAGCCGTGAAGCCCGCCGCTGCGCAAAAACGTACGGTACCTCTGACCCATCCTGACCGCCTTTATTGGCCCGAAACGGGCGTCACCAAGGAAGGGCTGGCCGATTACTATGCGCAGGTCTGGCGCCACATCGCGCCCTTTGTCACCGGTCGCGCGCTTGCGCTGCTGCGCTGTCCGAACGGGATCACGGGCGAACAGTTCTTCCAGAAGCACGCTTGGAAGGGGCTGAACCCCAAAATCGACCTGGTCAAGGATCCCCGCGACAAGTCCGGCCAGGCGCTCATCAGCATCAGCGACCTCGACGGGCTGATCGCACTGGTCCAGTCCGCGACGCTTGAGATCCACCCCTGGGGCTCGACCATCGCGGATTGGGAGCGCCCCGACACGATCATCATGGACCTCGACCCCGGCGAAGGCATCGATTGGCCGACCATCGTTGATGCGGCGCAAGAGGTGCGGCAGCGGATGCAGGACGCGGGCCTTGCCAGCTTTGTCAAGACTTCGGGCGGCAAGGGCCTGCACGTCGTCGCCCCCTTGAAACCGGCGGCGGACTGGCCTGCCGTCAAGGCCTTCACCAAGGCCATGGCCGAGGCGATGGCCGCGGACGCGCCCGATCGCTTCGTCGCCACCATTGCCAAGTCCCGGCGGCGCGGCAAGATCCTGGTCGATTATCTGCGCAACCAGCGCGGCGCGACGGCCGTCGCGGCCTACTCGACGCGTGCCCGCGAAGGCGCGCCGGTTTCTGCCCCTTTGGCTTGGGATGAGCTTGGTCCGGACATCCGCTCGAACTACTTCACTGTCGAGAACATGCCGACGCGGCTTGCCGCGCTGTCGTCGGATCCCTGGGACGGTTTCAGGTCCGAGGCGGTGGTCCTGCCGGGCGCGGGGCGCAAGGCCAAGAATCCGGGCTAACGAGCCTTCCCCTTGCCCTCTGCCGCAAGGCTTTTCTTCAGCGCATCCATGATGTTGACGACGTTTCCTGATGTTTCCTGGGCTTTCGCGCCTGCGGCTTTCTTCGGTTTGCGTCCCTTTTTCCGGTTCGCGATCAGGGCAAGCAGGTTCTCTTGAACCGGGTCGTGAACCATTTCCGGGGTCCAGTCCTTGCTGCGCTCGCCGATCAGGCGCGTAACCAGCTTCATGGCGGCGGCATCGGGCTTTGCCTTGCCGATCCCCGCGAAATAATCCGCCTCGTCCCGCACCTCGTCACCATAGCGCAGGGTCCAAAGGATGATCCCCTTGCCATGCGGCTCAAGCATGACGGCGCGTTCGCGGCGATACAGCACAAGGCTCGAGATCCCGACCATACGCGTCGCCACCATCGCATCCCGGATGACCGAGAACGCCTCCTCTCCCATATTGTCGGCTGGGGTCAGATAGTGCGGACGGTCATACCAGATCCATTCGATGCTGTCGGACGGGACGAACATGTCGATATCGATCGTGCGCGTGCTTTCCAGGCCAACGGCCTCGATCTCGTCATCTTCCAGCAGGATATAGTCGTCCTCGCCCCTGGCATAACCCTTGACCTCATCCTCGGACGCGACCGGTTTGCCCGTCACGGCATCGACATAGCGGCTGACGACACGATGCCCGGTGCGCGCGTTCAGAGTGTGGAAGCGCACTTTTTCGCTCTCGGTTGTGGCGGGCATCATCGAGACCGGACAGGTCACCAGCGACAGCTTGAGATAGCCTTTCCAGAACGAACGGGGGGCCATGATCCTGCTCCGTGCCTCGCAAGGCGGTCGCCGTCCGCCCGGCAAGACAACCGGTCCCGGCCAGGAATGTTCCCCAATGGAGGATCCTGGCATGATCGTTGCCAGTGAAACGAAATCTGCTAGGAATGCGGAAACAGGGATCGCGGGGGGGCGCATGACCGGTCTGGCCAAAAGCTGGGTTGCCTCGGCAAACAGGGTGGGATGCGAATTCCCGATCCAGAACCTTCCCTATGGCGTCTTCTCCACGGACGGAACGGCGCGACGCTGCGGTGTCGCGATTGGAGAGATGATCCTTGATCTTGCCGCCTGCGAAGATAGCGGCGTGTTCGAAACTGGTAGAGCGTTCGCGCAGCCGCAGCTGAACGATTTCATGGCCTTGGGCCGGGCGAACTGGGACCATACCCGCAGCCTTCTGACCGAATTGCTGGCCGAGGGCGGCGATGCGCGCCTGCCCCTTGTCCCGATGACCGCCGCCCGGCTGCATTTGCCGATCAAGGTCAGCGAGTTCACCGACTTCTACGCTTCTCGCCACCACGCCTTCAATGTCGGCGCGATGTTTCGCGGGGCCGCGAACGCGCTGCCCGCGCAATGGACGCATATGCCCATCGGCTATAACGGGCGTGCCTCATCCGTGGTGGTTTCCGGGACGCCGATCAGGCGCCCGATGGGTCAGATCCTGGGCGATCACGGACCTGAATGGGGCCCCTCGCGCCGCCTGGATCTTGAGCTGGAACTGGGTGCCATAATCGGCGCCGACAGCGCCATGGGGGAAAGGGTGGATGTCGAGCGCGCCGAGCAGATGATCTTCGGCTATGTCCTGCTGAATGACTGGTCTGCGCGCGACATCCAGACCTGGGAATACCAGCCGTTGGGACCGTTCCAGTCCAAGGCCTTCGCGACCACGATCAGCCCGTGGATCGTGACCCAGGCGGCACTGGAGCCGTTCCGATGTCCCGGCGCGCCACGCAGCAACCCGCTGCTGCCCTATCTGCACGAGGCGCGGCCGGGATTCTATGATCTGACCGTCGGCTGGCGGATGAACGGTCAGGACATGGCGCAGACCAATTACGCGCAGATGTATTACTCAAGCGCGCAGCAACTCGCCCATCATACCGGCTCTGGCTGCCCGATGCGCGTCGGTGATCTGCTGGGCAGCGGCACAATTTCCGGCCCCGAGCGGAATGCCCGCGGCGCCCTGTTGGAAATGACCGAAAACGGACAGAACCCGATCCTTGTGAACGGGGAAAGTCGCTGCTTCATTCAGGACGGGGATGAGATCGACCTTTTCGCCCGTGCCCAAGGGGATGGCTATCGGATCGGTTTCGGCCCTTGCGCAGGCCGCATCCTGCCTGCACTGCCTTGATCTGCGGCCCTTCGCGCGCCCGAGTCGGGCGGGCTTAACGCCACCTTCTGAACGGCCACTTCAGGGGTGGATCAAGCCATCGTGCGTCTGACAGTTTCCGTCTGGATTGACATTCGCGGGGCGACAGGTTTCATCTGCGAAAAGGCGCCAGTCTGGCGCGAGATCAACGCCGCGATGCCCTTCTGGCGCAGCTTCCCTGCGACGGACCCGCACCACGACAAGAACTGGGACCGGGGGATGCTAGCACCGTTTCTGATCATGCTGCGCGAGGGGCTGGAGGCGGCCCTGATCGTCGGCATCATTGCCGGCTATCTGCGCCAGACCGGCCGCCGGGGCTGGCTGCCCGCCATCTGGCTTGGCGTGCTTCTGGCTGTCGCCGTTTCGCTTTTCGTCGGCGCCGGCCTGCAACTGGCCAGCGCCAGTTTTCCGCAAAGAACGCAGGAGCTGATCGAGGCCGTGATCGCGCTGGTCGCCGTCACGGTGCTGGTCGGAATGGTCTTCTGGATGCGCCGCGCCGCCCGCTCGATCAAGGCTGAGCTGCAGCATTCCGTGGACGAGGCCCTGAAGCACAAGGGCAGCATGGCCACCTGGGGCCTGATCGGGATGGTCTTTCTGGCCGTGGCGCGCGAAGGGCTCGAGTCGGTTTTCTTCCTGCTTGCGATCTTCCAGCAAAGCCGCGACGCGGCTGCGCCAATCGGGGCCGCGCTGGGGCTTCTCGTCTCGCTGGGCGCGGGATGGGCCATCTATGCCGGGGCGCTCAGGATCGACCTGCGCAGGTTCTTCCGCTGGACCGGTATCTTCATCCTTTTCGTTGCGGCGGGACTGTTTTCGGGCGCGCTGCGGGCACTGCACGAGGCCGGCCTGTGGAACGCGTTGCAGTCGCCCGTCTATGACCTGAGCGGCACTTTGCCCGAAACCGGCCTTGTCGGCAGCATCCTGTCCGGCCTGATCGGCTATCGCGATGCGCCCTCGCTCAGCGAATTCATCGCCTGGGCGGGCTTCCTGGCCGTCACTCTGACGCTGTTTCTGCGCCCCGCCTCGGCGCCGCCCCTGCGTTCAGGGATGGAGGTCTCGAAATGAGCAGCCCGTCACGCGCCATCTATCTGGCCATCGCCGGCGCCGGGGGGCTGGTCATCCTCGGGGGAGCCGCCTTCTGGTATGCCTCGCAGCAAGCCACCGCACGCGGCGGCGCGGCGGATCAGGTCGTCACCGTCGACGCCCAAAGCTGCCAGCCGAACGAGATTACCCTGCCCGGCGGTCGCCGCAGCTTCGAGATCGTGAACAGCTCTGACCGCCCCATCGAATGGGAAATCCTGAATGGCGTGATGGTCGTGGCCGAGCGCGAGAACATCGCCCCCGGCTTCCGCACCTCGCTGTCTGCGGACCTTGCGCCCGGCGAATACGAGATGACCTGCGGCCTGTTGTCGAACCCACGCGGCAAGCTGGTCGTCACTGCCTCGGACGAAGCAAGCGCCGCGGCATCCGAGGTGACGCTGCGCAAGTTCCTGGGGCCGCTTTCGGAGTACCGCGTCTATCTTGTCATGCAAGGCAAGCAGGCGGTGAAATCGGCCGAGACCCTGCGCGACGCCATTGCCGCGGGCGATCTTGCCGCGGCGCAGGATGCCTGGCGGCAGGCTCGCCTGCCCTATCGTCGGATCGAGCCGCTGGCCTATCGGCTGTCCGACCTGGAAAACGCGATCGATCCCCGCGCCGCCTATCTTGAGGGGCGCGAAAAGGATCCCGCCTTTACCGGCTATCACCGCATTGAATACGGACTTTTCGATCAGAACAGCACGGATGGGCTGCAGCCCGTGGCCGACCGGCTGGTCGCGGATTTGACCGCGCTGGCACAGCGGCTTCAGGAAACGCCGCTTGATCCGCAACTGCTGATCTCATTGCCCGGCGAAATGGCCGAGCAGATCGCGACCGGCCAGATCCCGCAAGGCGACAACGCCTATGCCGGAAACGACGCGGATGAACTTCAGGCCAGCCTGGACGGGATCGGCAAGCTGGCGGGTCTGCTGGGCCAGGTGGCCGGCGCCGTCGACCCCGCCTTGGACAAGGACATCGCCAAGGCATTGCAGGACAGCCGCGACGCGCTTGCCACGCTGCAGGCCAAGGGCGCCGCTTATGGCGATGTGCCGGCGGATGCGCGCACCGCGCTGGCCAACGACTTCTCGCGCCTGGCTGACAACCTGGCGCGCTTGAAACCCGTGATCGGGATGAACTGACATGTCGAAATGCCCCATGCACCCCGGCACCAGCCGCAGGAACGTCCTATTGGGCCTTGGCCTTGCACCGGTGGGATTAGCGGTCGCGGCCCATGCCGAAACGCCTGCCCCGGCCGCTACACCGCAGGTCGTCGACGCCCCCGCGCAAGAGGCCGAGGTCGCTGCGCGCCGCGTGGCATTTCACGGCCCCCACCAGGCCGGGATCACGACGCCGCGTCCTGCGACCGGGATCATCGCCGCTTTCGACGTGGTCGCGGGTTCACTGGACGATATCGAACGGATGCTGCGCCTGCTGACCGAACGCGCGGCTTTCCTGACACAGGGTGGCGAGGTTCCGCAGCGTGACCCGAAGCTGCCCCCGACCGATTCCGGGCTGCTGGGTCCGGTCATCGCGCCCGACAACCTGACCATCACCCTGGGTTTTGGAGCCTCCTTTTTCGAGAAATTGCCCGAGTTGCAGTCCCTGAAACCGGCGCGGCTTGAACGGATGGTCCAATTCCCGAACGATGCGCTGAACGCCGCAGAATGCCACGGCGACATCTCGTTGCAATTCTGTGCCAACGTGCAGGACACCAACGTCCACGCTTTGCGCGACGTGCTGAAGAACATGTCCGAGTTCCTCGTCCTGCGCTGGATGATCGAAGGTTCGGTACCCCCGGTGACGCCGGCGGCGGATGGTTCGACCCCAAGTGCGCGCAACTTCCTTGGCTTCCGCGACGGTTCGGCCAATCCGGACTCGACCGATGCAGACTTGATGGATCGACTGGTCTGGGTCTCGGACCCGTCAGAGCCGGGCTGGGCCAGGGGCGGCAGCTATCAGGCGGTCCGCATCATCCGCAATTTCGTCGAACGCTGGGACCGCACGCCCCTGTCTGAGCAGGAGCGGATCTTTGGCCGTTCCAAGATCAGTGGCGCCCCGCTGGATGGCGGCCCCGGCGCGACCGAGCATCACCTGCCCGATTATGCGGCCGATCCCGACGGCCAATGGACGGCGATGGACGCCCATATCCGGCTGGCCAATCCGCGTGCCAAGGACAGCGCACAGAACCAGATCCTGCGGCGACCCTTCAACTATACCCGCGGCGCGGTGATGAACGGTCAGCTTGATCAAGGGCTGCTGTTCATCTGCTACCAGGCTGACCTGCGGCGGGGATTCATCACCGTGCAGGAACGCCTGAACGGCGAACCGCTTGAAGAATACGTGAAGCCCGTCGGCGGCGGCTATTTCTTCGCCCCGCCCGGCGTCGCGGGGGCCGAGGATTACCTTGGCGCGGGCCTGATTTCTGAAGCCAGGCGGGTCTGAACCGCCAAGCCGCCAATCGAACCGGAAGACACGGGGAGCGTGACCATGACCGGAAACTTTCTGAAGACGACTGCCATTGCCCTGGCGCTTGGCGGCTGGGGGCATGTCGCCCTTGCCGCCGACCCCTCGCTGGATCTTGTCGGGCCGCTGTCCGACTACAAGATCTTCGTGGCCGAAAATACCGCGAAGCTCGTCACGGATGTCGAGGCGTTCACGGGCGCGGTCAAGGCAGGGGATGTCGACAAGGCCAAGGCGCTTTTTGCCGCGACCCGCACCAGCTATGAACGGATCGAACCGATCGCCGAGCTGTTCTCGGACCTTGACGTCTCGATCGATGCCCGCGCCGACGACTATGAAAAGGCCGAGCAGGACCCCGCCTTTACCGGCTTCCACCGGCTTGAGTACGGGCTTTGGGAAAAGGGCTCGACCGAAGGGCTGGACGAATATGCCGACCGTCTTCTGGCAGACGTCAAGACGCTGGACCAGCGCATCAACGACCTGACCTTCCCGCCGGAAGTGGTCGTGGGCGGCGCGGCCGTCCTGATGGAAGAGGTCGCGGCCACCAAGATCTCGGGCGAGGAAGACCGCTACAGCCGTACCGACCTGTGGGATTTCGACGCGAACTTCGAAGGCGCTCAGAAGATCTATACTCTGCTGCGCCCGCTGGTCGAGAAAGACGCCGACTTCGTCCAGAAGGTCGATGGAAACTTCAAGGCGGTGGACGATGTCCTGACCAAATATCGTACCGCCGAAGGCGGCTATGTTTCGTATGAGGAACTGACCGACGCCGACCGGAACGTCCTGTCCGCCAAGGTCAATACCCTGGCCGAAGACCTGTCGACGCTGCGCGGCAAGTTGGGCCTCGGCTGACCCGGTCTTGCGGGGGCCGATGCCTTCGGCCCCTCAGCACCCAAGGCTTTCGCGCAGTTTCTGTTCCACCGTGCGCAAATGTCGCCGCATCGCATCCGCCGCCGCGGGCCCGTCCCGCGCGGCGACCGCATCCACGATCACGTCATGTTCGCCAAAGCTGTGATGATCCCGCGGCGGACGGTCGGGATGGCTTCTCCGCCTGCTCCAGGTGATTGCGCGCCGGACGGCGGTCAGCGTATCCAGCAATCCCAGCAGCAAGGTGTTCTGCGCGGCCTCGCCCAGGCTGCGGTGCAGGCGGTTGTCCCAATGTTCGTATTGACGCCAGCTCGTCGCAGCGCGGCATTTCTGGGCGCAACTCCGCAATTCCGACAGCTGCGCGGCGGTGGCGTTTCCGGCAGCCAGCCGCGCGATCTCTGGTTCAAAGGCGATGCGGGCCGCCATCACCTCCATCGGGTTTGTGCCTTGGACAAGCGCGTTGATATCGGCCTGGGTGCCAATGGGCCGGTCGCCCATGAAGGTGCCCTTTCCGACATGACGCCACAGGACACCCTGCGCCTGCAACGTCGCCAGGGCCTTGCGCAGAACCGCGCGGCCCATTCCCAGGGCTTCGGCCAGTTCGCGTTCGGGCGGCAACCGGCCGTCTTCGCCCAGATCGGCCGTCTCTAGAAAGGTGCGCAGCCGTTCAAGGGGCTGAGTCTCGTCAATCTGCTTCATTTTTGAAACCAATTTGCAATTGGTTTATTATCGTCCACAGGCGGTGAAGAAGTCAAACATAGATTAATTGCTATTAATCCGCATGTTAGCATTAATACAGCACTTGGCTGGATCACAAATCCCACGACAATGTTGACTCAATGCAGAATCAAGTTCAGCATTGGTTTTAATTGGGCTGGAGGGAGCTCGATTGATGGGAGGAGAAGATGGGATATCTTGCCGACAAGATGCGGCCTCTCGCCGTCATCGCCGCACTGGGAATGACAGTCGCGCTTCCAGGCGCAGCACAGTCCGAACCGATGCGCGTCGCCTTTGGCGACATTGCCACAATCGAGACGCTGGGCCTGCTGATCGCGCTGGAACGCGCGAAGGAACAGGGCGTCGAAATCGAGCCGGTCTTTCTGAAAAGCGAAGATATTGCAGCCCAGGCCGTGGTCAGCGGGCAGGCCGATATCGGGATCGGTGGACCATATGCCCTGCTGCAGAAGGTCAAGGCGCCGATCCGCATCTTCATGCAGCTGAGCGAGCTGCAGATGTATCCTGTCGTGAACACCGAGTTCTACAAGGATTGGGCCGATCTTGACGGGCAAGAGGTCGCGGTCCATTCGCGCGGATCGGGGACCGAGGCGATCATGCAGCTGCTCGCTGCGGAAAAGGGCATCAAATATTCCAACATCACCTATGTTCCGGGGGCCGAGGTGCGGACCGGCGCACTGCTGCAGGGCAATATCAAGGCCTCTATCGTCGACTCCTCGGGCAAGCGCGTGCTTGAGGCAGAGGCCCCGGACCGCTTCGCCTTTCTTCCGCTAGGCGACATCTCGGCCACGGACGAGGCGCTGTTTGCCAATACCGACTATCTCAAAGACCATGCGAAAGAGGCAGAGGTCCTGGTCGAAGCAATCGTGACGACCTGGCGCGAGATTGCGGCCGATCCCGCCGCGCCGCTGAAGCTGCGCGAGAAATATGCCCTGCTGCCCGACGCCACCCCCGAAATGGTGGCCGAGATCGAGCCATTCTATGCGGGCATGAAGGATGCCATGCCTTTGAATGGCGGGGGCGAGGAAGCAGCCCGGAACGATTTCGCCTTCTATACGGTATCGGGCGCCTTGCAGGGCGATCCGGCAAGTTTGAAGGTCGAGGATTTCTGGGATCTGTCCGTTCTGAACGCGGTCCTGGCCCGCACCGGGACACAGTGAGATGAGCGTGATGACCGAGGAAAGCAAGGTGGCCGCCCCGGCGGTCACCCCGCGCGAGGCGCTGCGTCTTTTCGCCGAGAACCGGCGTTCCTTCTGGGTTGTACTGTCGCTGGCCTGTCTGTTCGGCGCATGGGAGATCGCGGGCCGCATCCCGATCAGCTTTGCCTTTCCGACCTTCCTCGACACGCTTGCCGCCTTTGTCGAGATGATGCTGGACGGCACGCTGCCCTATGCCTTCTTCCTGACGCTTCAGCCCCTGGTCATGGGCGTCGCCATTTCGGCCGTGCTTGGGATCGCGCTTGGGATCGGGATGGGACTTTCCGACAGGCTGGAATGGCTGCTCGCCCCCGTCTTCATTGTCCTGCAGGCCGCGCCGATGGCCGCGCTGGTTCCGCTGGTGACGTTCATCTATGGCATCGGTCTGACGTCGAAGACGCTGGCGGTCATCATGCTGGCGCTGCCAGTGATCGTGCTGAACTCCTACAAAGCCGTGCGGCACGTCAATCCGTCACTGATCGACATGTGCCGATCCTTTCAGGGCAACAGGCGACAGCAGATCTTCAAGATCATCATCCCCGATGCCGCACCCGTGCTTTTCGCTGGGTTGCGGCTTGGGGTGGCCGCCGGTTTCATCGGGGTGATGTTGGCCGAACTGCTCATCACGCCCACGGGGATCGGCGACCTGATCACCTACCACCGCTCGGTGGCCAATTATGCCCACATGTATGCCTCGGTCGCAGCGATCATCGCGGCCTCAACGCTGACGCTCGCGGGCCTGCAATATGTCGAGACGAACGTCCTGCGCCCCGAAAAGAGGAGGAAATAGGATGGCTGTCGCCGCCCCCGCCCCCGAAGCATTCGACCCTGCACTGGTCGAAACCCGAGATCCGGTCGTCAGGGTCGAAGGAATTTGCAAGCGTTATGGCGCGGTCGAAGCCCTGCGTGACATCGACCTGCAATTTGAACGTGGCAAGCTGACGACCCTGCTCGGGCCATCAGGCTGCGGCAAGACCACGCTGCTGAAGATCATCGCGGGTCTGGTTCCGGCAACATCGGGGCGGATCGTCATCAATGACCGCGCCGTGACCGGGCCGGGGCCGGAACGCGCCTTCGTCTTTCAGGATTTTGCCCTGATGCCCTGGGCCACGGTTCTGCGCAACGTCGCTTTCGGGTTGGAGCTGAAGGGCGTGGCTCAGGCCGAACGGAACCGGATCGCGCGCAACTATATCGAGCAGGTCGGCCTGCAAGGTTTCGAGGACCGCTATCCGCACGAGTTGTCCGGGGGGATGCGCCAACGTGTCGGCATTGCCCGCGCCTTTGCCGTGAATGCCGATGTGCTGCTGCTGGACGAACCGTTCTCGGCGGTGGACGAGCAGAACCGGCGCAAGTTCCAGGAAGATCTGCTGCGGCTGGTCGAACTGGAGGGCAAGACCTTCATCTTCGTCACCCATTCGATCGAAGAAGCGGTCTATGTCTCGGACCGCATCATCCTGCTGTCACCCCGGCCAGGGCGGGTTTCCAACATCATCGACCCCCGCATCGACCGCACCGCGGATCCCGACGATATCCGTCGTGACCCCCGCTATCTCGACGCGGTCCAGGAAATCTGGCAGGGCCTGCGCCACTATGCGGAGTGAAGCAGCATGACCATCTTGGGTTTCCGCATTCCGATGATGGCCTCGCTTCTGGTCTGGGCGCTGGTCTGGGAAATTGTCGGGCGCTTGGACCTTGTCTTCCTGATGCCGCCGATCAGCGCAATCCTTGGTGCGGGCATCGATCTGGTCCAGACCGTCTCATGGCAAAAGGCCACGGTCATCACCATACGTTCGTTCACGATCGGAATGGCGCTGGCCATCGCGGTGGGCGTGCCGGTGGGCATGTTGATGGGCCGGGTGAAGATCATCGACAATATCCTTGGCCTCTGGGTCAACATGTTTGTCAGCGCACCGCTCTCGGCGCTGGTGCCGGTGCTGATGATCCTGTTCGGCATGGGAGAGACGACCATCGTCGTCACCGTCTTCCTGTTCGCGGTCTGGATCATCGTGCTGGACACGCGGGCAGGTGTGATGCAGATCCCGCCCTCGCTGATCGAGATGGCGGCATCCTATGGCGCGTCCCCCGCGACGATCATGCGCAAGATCGTCTTCCTGTCGGCCCTGCCCGAGATCCTGGCCGGCATCCGCATCGGGTTGATCCGCGGCGTCAAGGGCGTCGTGATCGGCCAGATCCTGGTCGCCGTGATCGGCTATGGCGAGCTTTTCGAACTTTACTCCAGAAGCTTCGACATGGAGCGCTTCTGGGCATTGACCTTCGTCCTTTTCGCGGCGGCGATGGTGCTGTCGTCGATCGTGGAACGGGCAGAGAAACGCATTGAATATTACGCAGGAGCAAGATGATGAACGACATGACAACGGTTGGTGACTATGTTTTCGCACCCGCCCCGACGCCCACGATTCCGGTTGCCGGCAGCGACAAGCTTTTTCCCGTGCGCCGCATCTATTGCGTGGGACGGAACTTTGCGGAACACGCGATCGAGATGGGGCACGATCCCGACCGCGAGCCTCCTTTCTTCTTCCAGAAGAACCCCGACGCCATTGTCCCTCCGGGCGGGGACTTCCCCTATCCGACCGAATCCAGTGACGTTCACCACGAGATCGAGTTGGTCGTCGCGCTGAAATCTGGCGGCACGGACATCCCGCTGGACAAGGCTCTGGACTGCGTCTTCGGCTATGGCGTGGGCCTGGACATGACGCGGCGCGATTTGCAGGCGGTATCGAAAAAGATGGGACGCCCGTGGGAGACCGCGAAATCCTTTGAAGCCTCTGCGCCCTGCTCGGCCCTTCATCCGGTTTCCGAGGTCGGGCATCCGGCCGAAGGCTCTGTCGAAGTCGAGGTGAACGGCGAGACGCGGCAGCGCGGCGACCTGAACCAGATGATCTGGAAGGTGCCGGAAATGATCTCGTACCTGTCGCGGCTGTTCGAATTGCAGCCGGGCGACGTGATATTTGCCGGGACGCCCGCGGGCGTCAGCCCCGTGGTTCGGGGGGATCTCATCACCGGCCGGGTCGCCGGTGTCGCGGAAATCTCGGTAAAGGTGGTCTGAAAACGACACGGCCCCCGCAGGACGCAGGGGCCGGTTCGATTATGGTCGTCCCGTCAGGCGGACAGCGGCTGCGGAAGCGGAACGCCAAGCCGCTCGGCGTGGCGGGCCATGCGCGCGATGTCATTCTCGGCAACGGGCACGCCGTCCCGCAGCGCCTCGGCCCGCTTGCGCGTGGCACTATCACCTGGCACCCGGACCGGCCCCTTGTTCCAGGGCGCAGGGGGATTGCTGCGGCAAGCCTCGGCCAGCCAATCCGATTGCTCGGTAAATGCGCCAAGCCCCGCGAAGAAGTCCGGGTCGATCACCTGGATGAAGGCGCTTTGCGCCAGCGGCCCGGGTTGGGCGGTATTGGCCCGCCCCTTGCCCGACAGCCCCTGCCCCAGCAGATCGACGATCAACGCCATCCCATAGCCTTTGTGCCCTTTCAGCGCGCCGCCCAGCGGCATCATGGTGCCGCCGTGCTCGGTAATCTCGCGCGGGTCGTCGGTCGGCTCGCCTTCGGCGGTCAGGCCCCATTTTTCGGGGTAGCGCTCGCCCCGCTTGGCCATAAGCTGCGTCATCGTCGTCGTCGTGATCGAGGCCGAGACATCGACCAGGATCGGATCTCCCGAGGTCGGGAACCCCATGGCGAGCGGGTTGGGCGTCAGCACAGGCTTGGTCCCACCATAGGGCGCGACCCGTGCCGCGGCCGGGTTCGAAACCGAGATCTGCACGATCAATCCCCGATCGGTCGCCTTGCGCATATAGGCTGAAAGCGCGCAGGTATGATGCGAGTTGCGGATCGCGGCACCGACGATGCCGTGGTCACCAACCCGCTCCATTGCCTGCTCGATCGCCTGCGACATCAGCCAGGCACCGGGCAGAAGCCGACCGTCCCAGACGAAACCAGCGCCCTTGTCGGCCACGACCTCATAGTTGCCCTTGCCGTTCAGGCTGCCATCCGCAAGGCATTCCAGATACCAGTGCATCAGTTGCAGACCGTGGGTTTCGTGGCCGATCATGTCGCCCTCAACCAGCACTTCGGCGGTGGCAGAGGCCTTGTCTGCCTCCATCCCGCCCCGGATCAGCAGGGTTTCGGCAAAGCTCAGCAACGCGGCGCGGTCAAATCTGGGCATGGGATCCTCTTGTCAAAGATGCGGGCCGGGAAAGCCCCCGGCCCGCAGATGCGTCACTTGAACTTGATCTGCGAAAGCTGCAGTTCCGAGTTGGTCGCGATGGTCGGCTTGAAGTCGAGGCGCGGCGAGACGCGGGTGAAGCCGACCATGTGGAACATTGGAATGTCCGCGATGATGTCGGTGTTCACCTTGGCGAAAAGCTCCTGCCACAGCTTCGTCCGTTCCTCCCCGGTGGCCGCGGTGGCCTTGGCGATCAGCTCGTCGACGGCCGGGTCGCGCAGCATCGAGTGGCTGCCTTCCGACGCATATTTCACGAAGGCGGTAAACACCGGGTCACCGGTCGCGTTGTCATGCTGGGACTGCGTCAGGGTCGGGCCGGCATCTGCAACGAAGGGCGAGACGAAGTAGTTGTTCCAGACCGAGACGTCATACATGTCGAGCTTCACGTTCAGGCCGACATCCTGAAGCATGGCCATGATCGCTTCCATTGCCTCGGTCGCGTTCGGGTATTGCCCGTTGCGGCCGATGATGCGGATCTGGGTGTCGACGGGAACGCCGTCGGCCTTGGCCTCGGCCACCAGTTCCTTGGCCTTCTCGGGATCGAAGGGCCAGACCGGAACGTCGGGGTTGTAGCCGATGGTCGTCGGCACAACCAAGTGCGTCGCGATCTGGGCATCCGCCGGGAACAGCGTGCCCACCATCGCCTCGCGGTCGATGGCAAGGTTCATCGCCTCGCGGATGCGGCGGTCATTGGTCGGCGCGACGCGGGTATCGATGCGCAGCGAGGTGGTTTCCGAGTTCGGATAGGAGAAATCGGTTTCCTTGTTGTTCGCATCCTGCAGCGCGATCGAGGGCACAATATCGGCCTCGCCCGCCTCGACCATCGCAGCAGCGACGGCGCTGTCGGAACGGAACAGATACGTCGCCTTCTCGACTTGCGGCTGCTCGCCCCAGTAATCGGGATTGCGGCTTACGGTGATCGATTGCCCGACCTGCCAGTCGCTGAAGACATAGGGACCGGTACCCACGGGCTTGCGGTCGAATTCGTCCGGGGGCGTGGTCGCCGCCGACTGCACCGGCATCACTGTCATCAGCAGCGGCAGGATCGGTTGCGGCGGGTTGGTGGTGATGCGGATGGTGTTGTCGTCGGGAATTTCAAAGCTGAACTCGGTCCCGCCGAAATACTTGCCTCCGGTCTCGCAGGACAGCTTCGGGTTCTTGTTCCGCTCGATGGTGAACTGAACGTCCTTGGCCGTCAGGGGGGTGCCGTCATGCCATTTGACGCCGGGCCGCAGCTTGAATTCCCAGGTGTCGTTGTCGACCTGGCTCCATTCGGTCGCAAGGCGCGGCTTCAGCCCGCCATTCACGTAATCGAACTCGACCAGCATCTCGTTCACGTTTTCCGAGATGACTCGGCCCACGTCCTGGCGGGCGGCCATGCAGGGTTCGACGACATCGACGGTTTCGGCCAGGACCACGGTGACATCATTGCCCTGCTGGGCGAAGGCGGGGCTGAGGCCCGCGGCAAGGATCGTGCCCGAAAGCCAGAAGGCGGCCTTGTGGATGGTCATGCTATTCCTCCCTATGGGCCCCGGCTGCGGGGCGATTGGCGCCGGGGGCGGCTCCTCAACCGTGTGATTCCCCGGACTGCTGCATTTATCTTATACGCATGAACGCTAATATTTCAATTAACGGTTCTGCGACGTTTCTTGTCTGAGCGGGAAAGCGACCGGCGAAATCCGCTAAGCAAGAGGCCGGTCCGGAGGCCTCCGGTACCTGTCAACCCTGCGGTCCGGCCTGATGACCGGGCCGCCAGGGAAGGCTGCGGCCCGGTCAGGGCGCCCGACGTTACCGGCCGGTCCGGGCGCGCCACTCTTCGTATTTCTTCTGGTTTTCGTCCTTGGTGCAGGGATAAAGGCCGATGATGGCGGCGCCATCCTTCACCTGCTCCAGCACGAAATCCTCAAAGCTTTCCATGCCGGTGCATTCATCGGCGATCTCGTCGGCCAGATGCGCGGGGATCACCATCACGCCGTCCTTGTCGCCAACGATCACATCGCCCGGAAAGACCGGCGCGTCACCGCAGGAAATCGGGACATTGATGTCCAGCGCCTCGTGGAGGGTCAGGTTCGTGGGCGCCGAGGATTTGGCGAAATAGGCCGGCATGTCCAGCTTGCCGATACCTTCCGCGTCGCGCATCCCCGCATCGGTAACGACACCCGCCGCACCGCGCAGCGCCAGCCGGGTGATCAGGATCGAGCCGGCGGTCGCCGCGCGTGCATCCTTGCGCCCGTCCATCACCAGCACATGTCCTGCCGGGCAAGTCTCGATCGCGACGCGCTGCGGGTGATCGGGATTGCGGAACACGGTGATCGGGTTGCGGTCCTCGCGCGCAGGGATATAGCGCAGCGTGAAGGCCGGGCCGACCATATTCTCATCCTTGGGCGAGACCGGGCCGACGCCCTGGATGAACTGGTTGCGCAGGCCACGCTTGAACAGTGCCGTGGCGACCGAGGCGGTCGAGACCTTCTTCAGTTTCGCGCGGGTCGCGTCCGAAAGGCTGTGCTCTGTCATGGGATCCTCAGAAAATGTCGGGTTCGCCGGCAGTGCGGCCGAAATCCGATTGCAGGAAGTCGAAGTCGCAGCCCTGGTCGGCCTGCGTGACGTGGCGCTGGAACATCCAGCCGTAACCGCGGTCGAAGCGCGGCTCGGGCGCCTGCCAGGCGGCACGGCGCGTGGCCAGCTCATCCTCGGTCACCAGCATGTCGAGCGTCCGGTTCGGCA
Organism: Paracoccus sp. KR1-242; assembly: GCF_049446195.1. Taxonomy (NCBI): domain Bacteria; kingdom Pseudomonadati; phylum Pseudomonadota; class Alphaproteobacteria; order Rhodobacterales; family Paracoccaceae; genus Paracoccus; species Paracoccus sp. KR1-242. The sequence goes on along the minus strand of NZ_JBMSED010000018.1, from coordinate 10,044 downwards.
GGTCCAGCCGCACGATATCGCCGGTCCGCAGCAACGCCAGCGGCCCGCCGACATAGCTTTCCGGAGCGACGTGCAGCACGCAGGCGCCATATGACGTCCCCGACATCCGCGCGTCCGAAATCCGCAGCATGTCGCGATGCCCCTGCTTGATCAGGGCCTTGGGGATCGGCAGCATTCCCCATTCCGGAAAGCCCGGCCCGCCTTGCGGCCCCGCATTGCGCAGGACCATCACCGTGTCGGGCGTCACGTCCAGATGCTCGTCGTCGATCGCCTTCTTCATCTCGGGGTAGCTGTCAAAGACCAGCGCGGGCCCCTGATGGACATGGTATTTCGGGTCGCAGGCAGCGGGCTTGATGACCGCGCCATCCGGGCACAGGTTGCCCCGCAAGACCGCAAGCGAGCCTTCGGCATAGACCGGGTTGGACAAGGGCCGGATGACGTCGTCGTTATAGACCTGCGCGCCTTCCAGGTTCTCGCCCATGGTCTTGCCCGTGACGGTCAAGCAGGACAGGTCCAGCCGATCCTCGATCTGCTTCATCAGCGCACGGAGGCCCCCGGCATAGTAGAAGTCCTCCATCAGGTAGTCCTTGCCCGCAGGCCGCACATTGGCGATCAGCGGCGTGATGCGTCCCAGCGCATCAAGGTCATCCAGCGTCAGGTCGACGCCAGCGCGCCGCGCCATCGCGATCAGGTGGACGACGGCATTGGTCGAACAGCCCGTCGCCATCGCCACCACCGCGGCGTTGCGGCATGCGGCCTCGGTAATGATCCGGTCGGGCGTCAGGTCTTCCCACACCATATCCACGATGCGGCGCCCGCAATCGGCGCCCATGCGTTGGTGGTTGCTGTCCACCGCCGGGATCGAGGACGCGCCAGGCAGCGTGATCCCCATCGCGTCGGCGATCGCCGTCATGGTCGAGGCCGTGCCCATCGTCATGCAGACCCCGGCCGAACGCGCGATGCCGCCTTCGACCCCCTGCCATTCCTTGTCCGAGATGTTCCCGGCGCGGCGTTCGTCCCAGTATTTCCAGGCGTCCGAGCCCGAGCCAAGAATCTTGCCCGCGTAATTGCCGCGCAGCATCGGGCCCGCAGGCAGATAGATCATCGGCACACCGGCCGAAATCGCGCCCATGACCAGCCCCGGCGTGGTCTTGTCACAACCGCCCATCAGCACCACACCGTCCAGCGGGTGGCTGCGGATCATCTCTTCGGTCTCCATCGCCAACATGTTGCGATAAAGCATCGAGGTCGGCTTGGTGAAGCTTTCGTCCACGGAAAGCGAGGGCATCTCGACCGGTAAGCCGCCCCCTTGCAGCACGCCGCGCGCGACGTCCTTGGCGCGTTCGCGGAAATGCGAATGGCAGGTGTTCAGTTCCGACCAGGTATTCAGGATCCCGATGACCGGTTTGTCCCGGAAATCCGCCTCGGAATAGCCGAGCTGCATCATGCGCGAGCGGTGCCCGAAGCTGCGCAGGTCGTCGGGCGCAAACCACCGGGCAGAACGAAGCTCGCTGGGTGTCTTGGCTGCCATTTTCCCTCCTTCCGCGCCAGAATCATGATGGCGCGCTCCTCATTCATACTAATATTTTAGTTGCCCTCCTATATCAACGGCTATTTGAATTCTTGTATATCAGCCTGTCCTCGCCTAGAATTTTGTTGCAAAGGACCACGCCATGAACTCTTCGCTCGCCTCGACCTTCGGCTTTTCCGAACCTCATGCGGGGACGCTCGCAGGCGGAACGGTTCAGCGTGTCTATGACGACCTGCGGCGACGGATCATCTCGCTGCAATTGCCGCCGGACACCACGCTGACGCGGTCCGACCTGACCGAGACCTATGAGGTCAGCCAGACACCGATCCGCGAAGCGATGCAGCTTCTCAAGCAGGAAGGTCTGGTCCGCATCTATCCCCAGTCGCGCACGGTTGTGACGCGGATCGACATTCCCCAGATCCACGAGGCGCATTTCCTGCGCGTGGCGCTGGAAACCGAGGTCGTGCGCAGGCTTGCGGACACGGACAATGCGACGGTGGTGAACCGCTCGCGCACGCTGATCCGCATGCAGCAAGCGGTCGCCGACGATCCCGAGCAGCTGGTGGTGTTTCAGGAACTGGACGAGCTTTTCCACCAGACCCTCTTCGCCGGGGTCGACCGCAGCGGGCTGCACATGCTGGTGCGCGGCAGGTCCGGCCATCTTGACCGCATCCGTCGCCTGCATCTGCCCGAAAAGGGCAAGGCGCAGGGCACCATCGCCGGTCACGTGGCGATCGTCGATGCGCTTGCCGATCGTTCGGCACGGGGTGCGGTCGATGCGATGCGCGACCACCTGAGCCGCACGATCGCCAAGATCGAAGACCTGCGCCAGCTCTATCCGGACTATTTCGCCTGAACTGGCGCAGGTGATCAGTTGACCGGCGTCAGCAGCGGCTGGCCGGCAAAGAAAGCATCCACGTTGTCCAGCGCCATGCGCGCCATGCGGTCGCGGGTCTCGACCGTGCCACTCGCGTGATGCGGATACAGGATGACGTTCGACAATGCCGCCAGCGCCGGGTCGGGGGTTGGCTCGTTCAGGTAGACGTCGATCCCGGCCGAGCCAAGCTTGCCGCCTTGCAGGGCTGCAATCAGTGCCGGTTCGTCAACCACGGTGCCACGCGCCACATTGACGAGCGTGCCGTCTGGCCCGAGCGCGCGGATGACCTCGGCCGAAACCAGCCCCTCGGTCCCTGCCCCGCCCGGAGTCGCCACGATCAGGATATCCGCCCAGTCGGCCAGCCGGACCAGATCGTCGAAGAAGCGGTAGTCGACGGGTTTGCGGCTGCGTCCGAAATAGCCGATCTCATGCCCCAACGCCTCGCAGCGCCGGGCGATCGAATGGCCGATATTGCCCAGCCCGACAATCCCGGTGCGCCGCCCGACGGTCGAGGGGGTCAGCGGGAACATGCCCTTGCGCCCCCATTCGCCGGAACGGACATAGGCATCCGCCTCGACCAGCCGCCGCTGACAGGCGAGTGCCAGCAGGACGGCCATGTTCGCCACCTCGTCGACCAGCGCATCCGAAGTGTTGGTCAGCGCGATACCTCGGCGCGTCATCTCGACCAGATCCATCTGGTCGAACCCCGCCGATGAGCACGCGGCCAGCCGCAACGCGGGCAGCCGGTCCAGCAGCGCCTTGTCCACGGTGACATGCCCGTTGACGACCATCGCCGTGCAGACCGGCCCCGCCTTTTCCAACAGGGCATCACGGTCGTCGGCCTGATCCAGGCGATGCAGCGTATAGCGCTGGCCAAGCTCCTCCATGAACGGGGAACGCAGGGGATAGGCGACCAGAACGTCGGGCTTCATGCAGGGACTCTTTCAGTTTCTTCGCGGGATTGACGGCGGGCGGCTTGAACCTCGGGATCGGGGTCAAGGCTGGCTGACAGCAGGGCCTGGGTATAGGGCTGGCGGGGCGCCTCGAAGATCTGTCGCACCGGCCCTTCCTCGACGATGGTGCCGGATTTCATCACGATGACGCGGTCCGCGAAATCGCGCACAACCGGCAGGTCATGGGCGATGAACAGATAGGACAGGCCGAATTCGCGCCGAAGCCCGTCCAGCAACTGGATCACCTGCGCCTGGATGGACACGTCCAGCGCCGAAACCGCCTCGTCGCAGACGATCAGCTTGGGCTCCATCGCCAGCGCGCGGGCAATGGCGATGCGCTGGCGCTGCCCACCCGAGAACTGGTGCGGATAGCGTCTTGCGTGATCGGGATGCAGTCCGACCTTGGTCAGCAGTTCGGCCACGCGTTCCTTCCAGCGGGCTTTCGGCAGGATGTCGGGATGGATAACCCACGCTTCCGAGATCAGCTGGAACACGGTCATGCGCGGGTTCAGCGATTGCGTGGGATCCTGGAACACCATCTGCAGATCGCGGCGCAACCCAAAAATCTCGCGCGGGGACATGCGCATCAGGTCTTGTCCACGATACAGGATCTGGCCCTGATCGGGGTCGTCCAAGCGCAGGATCGCTCGCGCCAGCGTGGATTTTCCCGACCCGGATTCACCCACCACCGCCACCGTCTCGCCCGGCATGATGGTCAGGTCGACGCCCTTCAGCGCATGGAAGGCCCCGTAATGCTTGTGCAGCCCGACCGCGCGCAGCAGGGGCTGCCCCGAGCGGTCGCGTTCGTCCGGCATCTCTCCCTTGCCGGGGGCCGCGTCGATCAGCTTGCGCGTATAGGGGTTCTTGGGGTTGCGATAGACTTCAAGCGCATTGCCCGTTTCGACGATACAGCCCGAATTCATCACCACGACGCGGTCCGCGATCTCGGCCACGACGCCAAGGTCATGGGTGATGATCAGGATCCCCATGCCGGTTTCGTCCTGAAGCTCGCTCAGCAGTTCCAGCACCTGCGCCTGGACGGTGACATCAAGCGCGGTGGTCGGCTCGTCCGCGATCAGGATATCGGGCTTGCAGGCCAGCGCCATCGCGATCATCAGCCGCTGGCGCTGCCCGCCCGAGAACTGGTGCGGATATTTCGCCATCGCCAGTTCGGCTTCGGGAATGCCGACGCGGCGCAGCAGCTCCAACGCGCGGGCCTGAGCCTTGTCACGCGCACCGCCATGCGTCGTCACCATCTCGGCGATCTGCCAGCCGACGGTATAGACCGGATTCAGATGCGCCAGTGGATCCTGAAAGATCATCGCGATCTTGGCACCGTTGATCTGGCGGCGCTGCTCGTCTGTCATCTTCAGCATGTCGCGGCCGTTCAGCAGGATCTGGCCGCTGGTGATCCGTCCGGGGGGCATGTCGATCAGGTTCATCACCGCCGAGGCAGACACCGATTTTCCCGATCCGCTTTCGCCCAGGATCGCCAGCGTCTCGCCCCGGTCCAGATGCCAGCTGACATTCTGGACCGCCTTCACCGTGCCCGCGGCGGTGTGGAATTCGACCGAGAGGTCGCGGACTTCCAACAGGTGCTCAGCCATTCTTGCGGCCCCTCATCTCCAGCCGCCAGCGTTGGGCGGGGTCCAGCGCAATGCGCAACCAGTTCGACAGCAGGTTCAGCGACAGGGTGGTCAGGATGATCGCAAGGCCCGGCCAGAAGGACAGCCACCACGCCGTCGTCAGGTATTGCCGACCCTGGCTGACCATCAGGCCCCAGGTGATCTCAGGCGCCTGAATGCCGATCCCCAGGAATGAAAGCGAGCTTTCGGCGAGCATGACGAAGGCGAAGTCGAGCGTGGCAATGGTCACCAGCGTCGGCAGCACCACCGGCAGGATATGGCGGAACACGATACGCCGGTCGGAGGCGCCCATCACCTTCGCGGCCTGCACGAACATCCGCTCGCGGATCTCCAGCACCTCGGCGCGGGTCGTCCGCAGATAGACGGGGATGCGCGTGATCGCCAGAACCAGCACGATATTCCCGACAGAAGGCTCCAGCATGTAAAGCACGATCACCGCCAGCAGCAGCGACGGGAACGACATGATGACGTCGCCCAGCCGCATGATCCATTGCGCGGCGCGCTTGCGGCTGTAGCCGGCGATCAGGCCAAGCCCGCAGCCGATCACCGCCGAGCCAAGTACCGCGCCTGCCGCGACCATGATGGTGTTCTGCGCTGCAACGACGATGCGGGCCAGCAGCGGTCGGCCAAGCGCGTCGGCCCCCAGCACATAGGCCCAGCCCCGGCTGAGATCGAAGGGCATGGCATTGCGGCCACGCAGGTTCTGCTTGGTCGCCAGCGTCTCCATCAGCAGGGGGCCGAACAGCGCGCACAGCACCACGATCAGCAGGAACAACGCCGCGAAGAAGGCCAGCTTGTCGGCCCAGAGCATCGAGATCCAGCGCGAGAAAGCACCGCGTTCCTTGGATTCGGTCAAAGTCTGTGTTTCTGACATGGACATCGCTCAATACCGGATGCGGGGATCGAGCGCGGCATAGGCCAGGTCGATCAGCAAGTTCATGATGAAGATCGCCAGCGCCGAAACCATGATCGCGGCCAGCACCACCGAGAAGTCGCGCAGCAGGATCGAATCGATCATCAGCTTGCCGATGCCGGGAAAGCCGAAGATCGTCTCGATCACCACGGCGCCGTTCAGGATCGCCGCCGCCTGATCGCCGATCACGGTGATGACCGGCAGCATCGCATTGCGCAGGGCGTGCACAAAGATGATCGGCCGCGTGCGCACGCCCTTGGCCTTCGCCGTCTTGACATAGGCCGAGGACAGCACCGTGATCATCGAGCCGCGCACGACCTGCAGGATCAGGCCGAAGGGACGGATGAACAGCACCGCGACCGGCAGCACCCAATGCAGCGCCGTTCCCGTCCCGGATGTCGGCAGCCAGTGCAGGTTCACGGCGAAAATGACGATCGCGACGATTGCGATCCAGAAATCGGGCGCCGAGGCCCCGATCAGCGAAAAGAAGGTCGCGATCCTGTCGAACACCCCCCCGACCTTGAACGCGGCCAGCGAGCCAATGACGATGGCCGCGACCGTAACGAGGCTCATGGTGATGAAGGCCAGCCACAGGGTCCAGGTGAAGGCTTGCAGCACGACGTCCATCGCCGGCCGCGCCTGTCGGATCGAGTCGCCGAAATCCCCGCGCACCAAGTCGCCGACATAGCGGCCGAACTGCACGACGAGCGGATCATTGAAGCCGTGCAATTCCCGGAACTGGTCGCGCATCTCGGTCGTCGCGTCCAGCGGCAGGTATAGGTTCGTCGGATCGCCGGTCAGGCGCGACAGGAAAAACACCAGGATCACAAGCCCGACCAGCGACACCCCGCTGGCCAATGCTCGTTTGCCGATGAATGAATTCATGGGGCACCCTCCTCCCTTCGGGTGGCGGCGGTCCCTTGCAGGAGCCGCCTCCGCTTTTGCGGCATCGCCTTTCGGCTCTGTGGCAGCGAAGAGCGCCCTCCGTCGCTCTTCAGCGGGGTCCCGAATCGGAACCCGTTATGTGATATATTAGTATATCTAGAATTCTTGTGAACCTTATTTCTCGCGCTTCGGCTCGCGCCCGCCGATGCTGCCGATCAGGGTTGCAAGGACGATCACCGCCGCCCCTGCCCAGGTGGTCCAGGCGGGAAGCTGATCGAAGAACAGAAATGCCAGTACCGCCACCACCGGCAGGCGCAGAAAATCGAACGGCGCCAGGAACGAGGCCTCGGCCAGCGAAAAGGCGCGCGTGACCAGCGACATGTTGGCGGCCCCCAGCACCCCTTGCAGGACCAGCAGCAGAAGTTGCGTCGATGTCGGCATCTGCCAGACCGGCAGGGCTGCCACCAGTCCCAGCGGCACCATCGCAAGCAGGTTCCAGGCAACCAGTCTTTCGGCGGTGTCGTGGCGGGTCATTCCGCGCAGGACCAGCTGGATCGTCGCGGTCAGCATCGCCCCAGCCAGCGCGCAAAGCAGCCAGGGATCGAACCCGGCCGCGCCGGGACGGATCAGCACCAGGATGCCCAGAAATCCAATCGCTACGGCAGCGATGCGCGCAGGACCGATCTTTTCGCCCAGGAAAAGCACGGCCCCCAGGGTCAGAAAGATCGGAGCGGTAAAGGTGATCGCGGTCGCATCGGCCAGCGGCGCATGGGTAAAAGCCAGGAACAGCGACACAAGCGAGGCCTGTTTCAGCGCCGCGCGCAGCACATGCAATCCGCGATAGGGCGAGGCGCGCAGATCCACCCGCCGCAGAATCCAGGGCAGGACCGCGATCAGGCCGAACAAGGCGCGAAAGAAGGCGATCATGAATGGATGGACTCCGCCCGCCAGCGTCCGCACGATCACGGCATCCAGCCCCGCCAGAACGGTCGCGAGCAGGATCGCCAGAACCGCCATCCTGCGCTGTCCCGCCATTTCAGATGCTCCCGTCATGCTGTGCGGCATGACCGTCGCGGCAAACCCGGCAAGACGGATTTGAAGCCGGCAGGGCAGCGCGGGCAAGCCTCGCCAGGTTCTGGATGTTCATGCCGTCTCCTCGCATCGCGCCTTGCATCGGCGATGTCGTCACGGCGCGAGGTCAAGTTACACTAAAATACTAGTGCGTCAATTGATTGATCCAAAGGCCCATCGGCGGCGCTTGAAAAGCAGGTGCTTCCGGTGGGATAAGCGCATTTCGGGGCAAACGAGATCGGGAACGGCGATGATCCTTGTGGAAAACGGGCCTGAAGGCCGGCCCGCGATCTTTCGGGACGCCGACCGGCTGATCCTGGCCGAAACCCCTGACGAAGTTCTGCCAGCGCTTGAGGAACTGGACCGCGCCCATGCCGAAGGCGCGTGGATCGCCGGATGGGCCGGGTATGAGGCTGGGATGGCGCTGGAATCGCGCCTGCGCCCGCTGCTGCGCCAGCCACAGGATGAACCCTTGCTGGCTTTCGGCGTCTATCGACAGCCCCTGTCCGCGCGGGAATTCCATACCCAGGCAGACGCTCAGGCTGCCGGGGTCCGCATTGCCCCTTTTCAGCCGTTGATCGGCCAGCAGGAGTATCGGGCCAGCTTTGCCCGCCTTGCCGATTATATCGCGCAGGGCGACTGTTATCAGGTGAACCTGACATTCCCGATGCAGGGCCAGCTTTTGCAGGGCAGCGCAGCGGGGCTTTACGGCGCTCTGGCCCGCGTCCAGCCGGTCGGGCACGGCGCATTTGTCGATCTGGGTCGTGGACCCGCGATCCTGTCGCGCTCACCCGAGTTATTCTTTGCGCTGGATGCCGACGGCATGATCGAGACCCGGCCGATGAAGGGCACGGCCCCCCGCGACCCCGACCCGGCGCGCGATCATGCCTTGGCCCGCGCGCTGGCCGCAGATGAAAAGACCCGCGCCGAAAACCTGATGATCGTGGACCTGCTGCGGAATGATATCGCGCGCATCGCCCGTGTGGGCTCGGTGCGCGTCACCGAGCTGTTCCACGTCCAGACCCTGCGGACCGTCCATCAGATGACCTCGCGCATCATCGGCCAGTTGAGTGAAAGACCACGCCTGTCAGCCCTGATGCAGGCGCTGTTTCCCTGCGGGTCCGTCACCGGTGCCCCAAAGATCCGCGCGATGGAAATCATTGCCGAGTTGGAACCACATGCGCGGAGCGTCTATTGCGGCTCGATCGGATGGATGGCGCCGGATGGCCGCGCGGCCTTCAACGTCGCGATCCGCACGCTGCGGCTGTTCGACGACGGCCGGCTGATGGTGAACGTGGGTGGTGGCGTGATCCACGATTCCACCGCCGATGGTGAATGGGAGGAGGCGCTATGGAAGGCGCGCTTCGCGGATCCGGCCCGGATCTGCGGCTGATCGAGACGTTGCTGTGGGACGGCCGTGATCTGTCCCACCTGCCCCGGCACCTTGAGCGGTTGGCCGCCTCGGCCGCGCGTCTCGGCTGGCGTTGCGATTTGCAAGGGGCGCGTGCGGCACTTCTGGCGGCGACGCCGGATGGTCCGGCGCGGATGCGCTTGACGATGGACGAAACCGGCCGGATGGAGGTCGTCGCCGCCAACTTGCCCCCGGCGCTGACGGTTTGGCGGGTCGCCCTGTCGGACCGGCACCTCTATTCCGGCGATCCCTGGTTGCGGGTCAAGTCGACGCGCCGACCCGTTCATGACGCCGCGCGGGCCGCGTTGCCCGCCGGGATCGACGAATTCCTTTTGGCAAACGAACGGGACGAGGTCTGCGAAGGCACGATCACGAATGTCTTCTTCGATCTCGGCCAGGGCATGCGCACGCCACCCCTGCATTGCGGGCTGCTGCCGGGCACGCTTCGCGCGGAATTGCTGGAAACCGGCCAATGTGCCGAGGCGATCCTGCCACGCGCGGATCTGGCCCGCGCCCGGCTGTGGATTGGAAATTCGCTGCGCGGTCTCGTCCCCGCCCAGCTTGCCGGATGACGCAGCGCGGGCTTTTATAGTCCCGCGCTGCGGTTTTGTTCACATGCCCTGGTAGAGGGGGAAGCGGGCGCAAAGGGCCTCGACCTCGGCCTTGACCTTGGCTTCGACCTCGGCATTGCCGGTCTCGCCATTGGCGGCAAGGCCGTCGACGACCTCGACGATCCAGCGGGCGATCTGGCGGAACT